>JBLIMM010000313.1:0-5643 GCA_047638635.1 Pseudohongiellaceae bacterium
CTGGACATCACCTCAGCGGAGGATTCTGACCAGGCCTCTGACAGAGAATTCACCAAGGTCTTTCGACGTGTGTGGAAAGCGGCGGCCAGAAAGCCCTGCAGGTCCAAGAGCTCATCCCGGGCTGGTTGTTCCGCTCGGCGTTCGATCCGCACCACGACAGAATCGACCTTTGGGCGAGGCCAAAACGACTGAGGAGGAACCTTGCGGAGTTCACGAATCACCGTGCACTGGCTCATCAAAACGGCAAGAGGACCATAGTCCCGCGTCCCGACTTGCGCCCCAAGGCGGGCCCCCATCTCCTTCTGGATCATCACGACCCACACGGCGGGAGCCTCAGGCTCCAACGCCAAGCTGCCTAAGAGCGGTGCCGAGATTCCATAGGGAAGGTTGGCTACGAGAGTCCGGCAACCAGGAAGCAAGTCCAGCACCTGGCTGGAAAGCTGTCGCCCCCCTGCAAGAGCATCTGCCTCGACCCAGGTCAATCTTGGGGCGAGATCCCGCTCAATCAGATCTATGGAGACCGGACGCATCCCCGGGTCGATCTCAACGGCTCGCACCACAGCCCCTGTGGCCAAAAGATGACGAGTGAGCAGCCCTGGGCCCGGGCCGATTTCAAGGACTGTGTCATCGGCCGAGATGCCGGCATCGCGAACGATCGCGGCCAGCAAGTTGTTATCGAGCAAAAAGTTCTGCCCATGGCGCCGCCGGGGGGCGACACCATGGGCAGCAAGAACGGCCTGCAGCCGCTGACGCCCAATGGACGCAGGGCTTAGCCCGCCAGGTTGGCTCAGTTGCCCGAGCCCTCAGTCACCTTAAGCATGATCTCAACGCGCCGGTTCTTGGCCTTCGAGGCCGCGTCCGCACCGTTAGAAATCGGCTTAAAGGGCCCGAAAGAAGCGATGGTGATGCGCTCCGCGGGGACACCCTTACTGATGAGGTAGTCACGCACGGACATCGCCCGATGCGCCGCCAACATGATGTTGCCTCGGGGCCACTTAGCTTTTGTGGCAACAATCGGATCGCTGTCCGTGTGCCCGTCGATGCGGATCGGGTACTCGGTTTGCTGCAAACGATCAACGATTTGATCCACAGCAGCCTTACCCTTGCCCGTCAGGTTGTCCTGGCCCGATGTGAAGAAAATATCGCCTTCACCCCGGTAGCCAATCATGCCCTCATCCGCGTTGATGATCTCTTCAAGCCCAACGGCAGCCAAATCCTCCTGGCGGCCACCGACCGTGCGCAGCTTTTCTTCGAGCATTTGCGCGCGCGCCTCGGCGTCATTGAGATCTCGCTCCAACTGGTTCGCCCGCTGAGCGGTCGCGCCAGCCTGAGTGAGGTACTGCTCAGCAGACTCAAGGTTCTCCTGAGAGTACTGCAGCTCGTCCTCGGACAAAGACAGCGCGTCTTCGGCGCGCATGAGCTCTTGCTCCAAGGCGTAGTACTTGCCGGCAGTGACGCAACCGGGCGCAAAAATGCCCGCCGCGAGCACGCTGACCACCGCTATTTTGTTGATGCTGATCTGCATGAAATCCCTCCCAATACCTTGTCGTGTTTGCCTGCAGCCGTGGTGAGAATCGGTCCCGCCTGACCGATGCTCAGTTCTTGAACATGTCAGCGAGGAATCCGGTCAGAGAGTTTGTCTGACCAGAGGAGGCTCCGAGCACAGCAAAATTCGCAAGAACAAGAAGCACGAAGCCGACCACCAGCATAAAGAGCACGCCGGCTCCTTCTGTGGCTTCAGCCCCTGCGCCCTGAGCTGGGCTACGGGGAGCTCGACGCTCTGGAGCGCCGCTCCGCTTCGATGTGGCCCGAGGCCCTTGAGCCTCTGCAGCCAAGTCGAGTTCTTCAACCGGCGGATTCGTCGGACCATCATCTTCGATGACAAGGTCGTCGCCCATATCCAGCTCGAGGTCGTCGCCCAGATCGAGGTCGTCGCCGAGGTCTAGCTCCAGCTCATCCCCGTCGCCGCTCGGCTCAGTCTTCAAACGCTCCACGTCGGAAGCCTTAAAACGCATCGTATCTTGATCGCGAAAGGCGCGGATCTCGCCGGCAGAGACAAGCCGCTTCAGCTCATCCTCCTGCATGCGCAGGCCGGAAAGCACCTCATCGAACGAATAATAGTCCTTGTCAGCCAAAGGATCTGGCCTCCTATCCATGGTGGATTAGGTTCGGGGTTTGGGCCGCAGGTGCGGCTCACCAACAGCGTCTCATGGCAGACCAAAATGCGGCCAATCTAGACGACTGCTCGCTGGATCTTATGTGGGCTGCGAGCGGCTTGCAACCAGACAGCTCGCTACTCCCTTGGTGAAGGAAGGGTCCCCATGATTCTCTGCCTCAGGCGGCTCACGTCCAGAACCGCCAAACCGTCAGAGCGGTGCAGCACGGCAAACTGAGCGCCTGAGCGATCCAGGTTGATGTAGACCCGGTCAAGCGTCGTCGCCGGCTCAACCACAGTGACCTTGCTCAGCTCGCTGATCTTGGGCTCTCGAGGCCCCTGAGGGGACCAAAGGGCTGCTAGAGGCGCCCATCCCACCACGGATCTACCGTCTGCCGCGAGCACCAGGGCGCGATGATCTCGGCAGTTCTCAGGCATCACCAGGCCCTGCCGACCAATCCGAGCGACGGGAAAGTGGCTGATATCCAGGGCAGCGTCGGCCGCGAGCCCGCTGCGCATTTCTAGAACCCCCTCAGCCACCCTCTGTTGAAACGACGTGAGAAAGCCCTCCGCAGCCCCGGTCAGCAAGACACTTTGTGCTCCAGAAAGGTCTCCCCCACCCGACTGCGAGCGTCGACGCACCGTGGACTCCAGCAAACGAGCACACCAAGTCACCGGTAGCGTCAGGTGCCTCAGCAACGTGCGAGCCACTAGCAACACAGGCAGACAGGGATAGAGAAGCTCTTCTTTTCGCCGCCGAAATGCGCTTTTGGGCACTGACTCCGCGAAAATGAACAAGATCGCCGACACTCCCAGTGTCCCGACAACAGCACGAGAGCCCACATCCCACTCGTCGAGCAGCTGCTGTGCCAGCAGCGTGGCCGCCTGATTGGCCATGTTGTTCGCCACCAGCAGGATGGTCAGCAACTCGGGCATATCAGTCAGTAGGGCGCGAGCCCGGGCTGCAGCCCGAATACCGGAGCGAGCGTCTAGAAAGAGCCTCAGTCGGCTCGTGGTGTAGATGCCTGTTTCTAGTCCAGAGAAGGCTGCCGAAAGAACGACTGCCAGGGCAAAAAGAGCGAGCGTCATGGTCCCGCCCCCTTGCCGAGAGCCTCGGCGGCACCGGGGGATGCGAGCACTGCCTTGAGCGCGACCCTGCCCACTCGACGCCCCTTCATGGAGGCAACTCTCAGGCGCCAGCTCCCGATGAGGACTTCATCTCCCTTGCGAGGCAAACGCCCAAGCACCTCGCCCAGCACTCCCCCGAGCGTGTCGCTCGCTCTGGCGGCGAAGTCGAGACCTAGCTCGTCTTGCAACACATGAACCGGACACTCGCCGCGCACCCACAACAAACCCCGCTCGCGCCGGACCCAGCGAGCCTCCGGCAGCCGCTCCACTTCGCCCAGGATGCCCTGGCATAGACTGGCAAGGCGAACCACACCGGCCACGCCGCCGTACTCGTCGAGCAAGATGGCCAACTCGCGCTGCTCCTCATTCATGCGCAGCACTAGAGATTCAGCTCCGATACCAAGAGGAGCCAACAGAGCGCTCTCTACGAGACTGCGCCTGTCACCGTGAATGTCCCGCAAGAACCGGGCACCGTTGACCGTGCCCAGCAACTCATCTCTCGAGCCGGAGACCACGGGGTAATCCCGCAGGGGCTGCGCAGCCATGCGCGCTACCCATTCTTGAGGCGTCTCACGGATGTCCAGAAAGGCCACGTCGACCCGGGGGACCATCAGCGATCTCGCTCGACGCTCAGCGACGTCGACCACATCGTGGAGCAAGGCCAACTCCACCGACCGGTAAGCCCCCAACGCCACACTACTGGACAAGGCGGACTTGAAGTCCTTGCTATCGATGTCTTCCTGACGACGGTGCTCCCCTAGAAGAAGCCTCTCGGTCACCCCAGTCAAGGCAGCGCCCACAGCCACCAAGGGCGCCAAGATCGTCCGCAGCCCGAGGAGCAGAGGACAGAGCCACAACACCAAGCGCGCTGGTGACACCAAGGCCAGGGTCTTGGGCAGGATTTCGCCCACCACAACGATTCCGCCCAGGCTGACAAAGGCCACTCCCCAGGCAGCCAGAGGGCGTCCGTTGTTCTGCAGCTCAAGAGAGAGCGATGCAGACAGCGTAAAGTAGCCCACGTTGATCAACAGGTTGGCGACCAATAACGCCACCAAGAGCCGAGCCGGCTGCTGCAGCAAGCGGCTCAACAACGGCCGCCCGTGGGATAGTTTTCTGCGCTCAGACGGCTGCAGGGAAAAGACGGCAGTCTCAGAACCTGAGACCAAGCCCGAGCAAATCAAGAGCAGCCCCATGACGAACCAAGTCACGGTACGTCAGCCCTCAAGAAACGCTCTGAGCCTAGACGTAGCGGCGCTCCGTCCCACCGCTGAGACGTTGCGGCATCGTTCGTAAGTTGCCGAAGTTTGTCTGGCTTCACGAACTGGTAAACGACTCCATCAGGCGCACCATGGGGCTGAACAACGCGAAAGCAATCGTGCCCACTACTAAGGCCACAAACAACAACATCACAGGTTCGAGGGCCTTGAACACAACAGTGACCGCCACGTCGAGTTCCTGCTCGTAGTCGTCAGCAATGCGCGTCAGCATGGTGTTGAGCTGCCCCGTCTCTTCACCCACATCAATCATGTTCACCACCATGTCATCGAAGAGACCGCTGGCCGCCAAAGGATCAGCCATGGTCTCCCCTTGGCGGATCGCATCATGGACATCGCCAATCGCTTCTGCGACGACCCGGTTTGTCAGCGACGCTTGAACGATGGACAGGGCCTCTAGGATGGGCACACCACTCGACAAGAGCGTCCCCATCGTTCGCGTGAAACGGGCCACTATGGTTTTCTTCGCCAGCATGCCGAAGAAAGGGAATCCCAACTTCGCATGGTCGACTTTTCGCGCGAAAGACTCTCCCCGTAACAGCAGCCGAAAACACACCAAGATCAACACGGGCAATGCCAAGAGGGCATACCACCATTCGACCATGAAGCGAGACAGCGTTAACAACGCCGCGGTGAGCGCGGGCATTTCGGTTCCGTAGCTCTCGAACATGGTTTCGAACTTAGGCACAACGACCATCATGGTGATCATCAAGATGGCCCCGGCGAAGACGATCACTAACGTCGGGTAGGTCATGGCTGACGTGATCTGGCCCTTCATGGCCTCGCTCTTCTTGGCGAAGCCAGCCAGGCGACCGAGGATGGTCCCCAGCACGCCACCAGCCTCCCCCGCCCGCACCATGTTCACGTACAGGCGATCGAAGACCTGGGGATACTTCGCCAGCGCTTCAGACAACGGCGCCCCTCCCTCTACGTCGTCAGCCACAGCTTCAACCACGTCCTTCAAGGGCCCTGGCTTCTGCTGGTTTTCGAGAATACGCAGACAGCGCACCAACGGCAGGCCAGCGTTCACCAGAGTCTCAAGCCGCCCCGTAAATTGAGCCAGCTCTTTCGAGGGCACCCGGCGCC
>JBLIMM010000314.1:0-5639 GCA_047638635.1 Pseudohongiellaceae bacterium
CCGGGATCGCATGTTGACCATGATGGTCGTCCCGATCATGACTTGCTCGGCGCGGCTGCCCGTCTACACCCTGATCATCGCGGCCCTGTATCCGGCGGCGGACGAACCTGGGGGCACGGTCCTGGGCATCTTCTCCCTGCAAGCCTTGCTGATGGTGGCCATGTACCTGTTCAGCACGGTGGTAGCTCTGGCCGCCGCCGCTGTCATGGGCCGGGTGCTCTTCAAGGGTGGACCGGCGCCGCTGCTCCTCGAGCTGCCCCCGTACCGCCTGCCGCACCCTCGCTCGGTGCTGCGCATGATGTGGGAGCGCGGCCGGCTGTTCGTCAGCGAGGCTGGCACAGTGATTCTCACGTGCACCGTCGTGCTGTGGGTCCTGCTGAGCTTCCCCAGACTCGAGGATTACTCCCGTGACTATGTGGCCGAAGCGTCCGTGCTCACCGCGCAAGCAGAGCTGCAAGGCCAGCCGGAGGGTTGGCTCGATGTTCAGCTGACGGGTCTAGACAGCGATCGAGCGAGCGAGCAGCTGCGAGCGACCTACGGGGGGCGGCTGGGGCGCTCCATCGAACCGCTGATCAGCCCCCTGGGCTTCGACTGGAAGATCGGCGTGGGACTCATCGGCGCCTTTGCTGCGCGAGAAGTCTTCGTCAGCACCATGGGTGTGGTCTACGGCAAGGGCGCGGACAGCGACGAAGAGTCGGTGCCCCTGCGCCAGCACATGCAGAGCGAGACCTGGCCCGACGGACGCGCGGTTTACACGCCTCTCGTGGGGATCTCGTTGATGGTCTTCTTCGCCTTGGCCGCCCAGTGCATGTCGACCTTGGCCGTGGTGCGTCGAGAGACCAACAGCTGGCGCTGGCCCGCCTTCTTGTTCAGCTACATGACGCTGCTGGCCTGGGTCTCGTCGTTCTTGGTCTACCAGGGCGGGCAGGCGTTGGGCTTGGGTTAAGTCAGGGGTTAGCCGATTAGCCCGACTAGGCTGAGACTAGGCTGCAGCGGCTTCCTGGGCTTCGATCATGGCTTGGCTCACGAAGAGCAGTGCGCCTTCCCAGGTGGTGGCCGCTTCTTCGGTCCAGTCATCACCCAAGAACTCAGCGAGCACAGTGAGCAGCGAGTAGGTCACGTAGGGGTACATGGTCGGTGTGACCGCGTAGCCCACGTGGCTCTTGCCCAACTTCTCCAGCACGGGGGAGAGCTCGCCCGGCTTGTCCACCAGGGCGACGACCGCAGCCAAGCTCTGAATCAACTTGACCCGCTGTTGATCAAAGTCGGTTTGAGCAAAGAGCGGGCGCACCTGGGGAAAGGTCGACAACATGCGCCCGTAGAAGGCTCGCGCTAAATCGTCTGCTTGGGGAGCGACGGTGGCGAAGGTAGAGCGCAGCAGGTCGATGTTCATGGTCAGGGCATTCCGTGATGAAAGAGAGGGGGGAAGGAAAACCGGGGAACTAGCTATTGGGGAGTTGTGCCATGCCGTGGTGAGCGGCGGGGCGACGAATAAGGTCAGCCACAGAGGTGCCGTGGAGGCTTTCGTAAAAGGCATTTTCGGCCTGCATGAGCTTCACTCGGAGGCGGCATCCCGGCTCCAGCACGCAAGATTCAGGCTCGAGAACGCAAGCCAAGACCTGGCCCCGTTCTTCGAGTTTGCCCACCACGTCAGCCACGTCGATGCTGTCCGCTGGCACGGTGAGACTCACTCCGCCACCGCGCCCTCGAGTGGCTTTGATCCAGCCGAAACGCACGAGAGAACGGCTCACTTTGACCAGGTGTTCACGAGACACGTCGAACTGTTCGGCCACCTCGTCGACGGTCGCCCGGCGGTTCACCCGCGCAAGAAAAATGAGCAGACGAAGGCCGTAGTCGGTGTGCAGCTTGAGCTTCATGGATAAAGTGGTATCGCGAATACCACTTTGAGTCAAGCCCGTAAAACCGAGAACGCTTGGAGTTTCTCTAGCGGCCTGCTGTGAGCTGGCCTACCCAGTCACCCTTGCGTCCGGCAGTGCGGAGTCCGGTAGTGCGGTCAGTGCGGGCCGCTACGGTTCGATCTGCGTCAGGATGGCGAGCCGTTGCTTGGCCGCTTCGATATCGAGTACGACCTGAGCTTTGTCGGTGGGCTCGCGCACTTGGGCCATGAAGCGGGGCGCCATGTCCAAGAGCATGCGCTGCATGGCCGGGTCTCCGGCGCCCACGTGGCTAGCGTGAACCAACGCTGCGTAGGCCTCGCTGGTGATGGTGCCCCGCTTCTCTGTGCGCTGGTAGAACGAGCGCAAAGACATCTGCGCGTCAAGCCGAGGCCAGGCGGAGAGGCCCAGCCCCAGGCCCAAGGCCACTGCGCCGAAGCCCATGGCCTTCGAGGTGGGCAACCAAGCGCGGGTTTCTTCGGGGTGGGGCATCCAGAGGAAGCCCATGGCCGCGAAGAAGGGGATCGCTGTGGCCGGGTCTGTCCAGGCGTCTTGCCCCAGGCCCAACACGAGTCCGGTGACGAACACGGCCAGGGCCACCCGCTGTTCTGAGCTCTGTTCACCGCGAGAATTCTTGATGCCTCGCCCCAGGGTCAGCAGCAAGGCCAGCACCAACATGATCCCGGCGGGGAAGCCTCCCTCGGCGAAGGCCAGCAGGACTTCGTTGTGGGGATGCTCGGCTTCTGTGACTGAACCTTCGAGTCCAGGGCGGGCAGCCTCGCCTGGATCGCGATAGGGCGGGGCGAACTGGCGAAAACGTCCCAGGCCTACACCTTGTGCAGGGTGATCGACGGTCATGGCCCAGGCTGTGCCGGCCAGGGATAAGCGGACGCCGGTGGTGGGGTCGTCCCCGGAGAAGATGGCGGCTTGGTCGTCGAGCTTCTGGGCGAACAGTGCGTCGCTACCACCGATCAAGGTGGCCAGGGCGGTGCCCATCAGCAGGGCGACGAGCACCCGGGCGCAGGCCTGCCCTGGGTTGCGCTCGTGGCGCCACCAGGCCACGGCACCCATGACGATCAGCGCGACCAGCAGGGCCCAGCGGGCTCCTCGGGCACGGGTGAGGACGAAGGCGCAGGAGCAGGCGACCAGCGTGATATTTTGCAGCCAGGCTGAACTCGCGCTGGCTGCTCGGCCGAGGTTCGAGACCACGGCGGCGGCCAGGACCATGGCCAGCAGCGCCCCGGCGCGGGTTGTGTTCCCGGAGAGGCCGACGACTTCATCGGGCGCCGTGGTGAGCGTCTGCTCGATGCCCGTGGCCTGGGCTAAGCAAACGGCGGCGACCACGAGCCCGCAGAGCTGCAAAGCGTTCGCCAGAGCTTCGGGTTTTCGTCGAGCCGCGAGCAGACCGCATGCTGCAGCCACGTTGGCGAGTCCGAACAGCAGCAAGCGGTCGGTGACCGAGGCATGGTCTAAGGCCTCTAGCGCCCCTAAAGCCGCCAGCACCGTAGACAGCACCATCAGGCGCGCGGCGCGGGAGGCAAACCAGGCGCTCAGAGCGTCACGGCCGTGGAGTGCAAGAACGGGAACAATCACCAGAGCGCAGAGCAGCGACAGCGCCGCGGCTTTCAAGACTCCCGCATCCCAAAGGTCGTCGAGAATCAGCCAAGCTGCACTGCAGACGAGGAGAGGCAGCAGCCATGTCTGGCCCGTTGCAGTCTGCCTGGGAGTGGGAAGATCAGTCATGCGTTGTCGAACAAGGCGTCGGCGAAGGCGACTGGGTTAAAGCGCTCGATGTCGTCGGGAGTTTCTCCCAGGCCGATGTAGCGCACCGGCAAACCGAGCTGACGATGGATAGAGACGACCGCGCCGCCCCGCGCCGTCCCGTCAAGCTTGGTGACCATCAAGCTGGTGACGTCGACGGACTGGCGGAACTCGTTGGCCTGGGCGATAGCGTTCTGCCCGGTGGTGCCGTCGAGAATCATCAGCACCTCGTGAGGCGCCCCCTCGCAGCCCTTACCCAAGACCCGGCGGATCTTCTCTAGCTCGGCCATGAGATTCTTCTGGGTGTGCAGGCGACCGGCGGTGTCGACGATAAGCACGTCCATCTCTTGGTCAATGGCTGCACGCACGGCGTCGAAAGCGAGCCCAGACGGGTCGGCTCCCGTTTGTTTCTTCACGATGGGGATGCCCAGGCGCTCGGCCCAAATGGTCAGCTGCTCAACCGCTGCAGCGCGGAAGGTGTCGCAGGCGGCCAGCATCACTTTGTGGCCTTCGTTCTTGAGCAACGTGGCCAGCTTGGCGATCGAGGTGGTCTTGCCCGAACCATTCACGCCACAGACCAGTACCACGTAAGGCTTGGCGTTGATCACCAGAGGCTCGCTGGCCTCGCCCATCATGGCCGCCAGCTGGGCCTTCACGAAGGGCTCCATCTCGGCACCGGTCTTCAGCGTGCCCTTGCGATTCGCCTCGCGGACGGCTTCGGTGAGCTCAATCGCTGCGGGGCCCAAGTCGGCGGTGTAGAGCAGCTCTTCCATCTCGTCGATGGTGTTTGCGTCGATCTGTTCTCGCCCGAACAGCTTGCGCATGCCCGTGGCCAGGTTGGCCCGGGTCTTCTTGAGGCTCTTGAAGAGCTTGCCCAGCATTAGTTTGGCTCAGCGGGGTTGAAGGTGATGGCCCCTTGATCGCCGCTCGCTGTGGGGGGCGGGGTGAAGGCTACCGGTGGCGTGTCGTCGTCACTGGTGACCAGCCCCAAGTCGCGGCGAATCCGATCGAGGATGCCGTTGACGAAAGCGCCAGACTGGGCGGTGGAGAAGCGCTTGCTCAGCTCGATGGCCTCGTCGATGGTGACCGCCGTGGGGATGTCATCCCGGTCAAGCATCTCGTGAATGGCCAAGCGCAGCACGTTGCGGTCGATGCTGGCCAGGCGCTTCATGTCCCAGTTGTCGGCAGTCTTGGCGATGAGTGCGTCGATCTCGCCCATGCGTTCGAGCACACCGTCGGCCAACTCGGCGGCAAAGGCACGGACTTCACTGCTGGCCTCGGCATCTTTGAGCGTGCCGGCCATGGTGCTGCGCCGGCGCTCGGGGTCTTGGTCGTAGCTGTAGAGCGCCTGCAAGGCTAGCTGGCGGGAGCGTGAGCGGCTGCCGATCACTGGGCAGCCCCCGTACCTTGTCCCGCAGAGCTGTCGCCGTCGCCGCTGGCTTCGAGACCGTCGCTCAACTGCGCGTCGTCGAAGTCGTCCCCGGTGAACTGGCTGAGCAGCTCGAGGTCCTCTGGGGTGAGCTCTTCGTCCTCCAGAGCAGGGTCGAGCTGGTCAATGAGATTGGCCATTTCGACGACGGTGGCCGCAGCTTCACGGCCCTTATTCTGCTCGTTGTCGCCGGACCGGGCGCTGGCCTGGGCCAGGGTCTCGCAGGTCAGCAAGCCGAAACCCACCGGGACGCCGCTTTCGTCGGCGAGGCCGACGCAACTGCGGGTGGTTTGAGAGCAGACAAAGTCGTAGTGGTCGGTCTCTCCCTTGATCACCGCGCCGAGAATCACCACGCCGTCGACTTCGCCACCGAAGGCCAAGAAGCGAGCGGCAGTGGCCAGTTCGAGGGCGCCGGGGACACGCACCACAGTGATGTCATCGTCGTCCACCCCGAGCTGTGACAGCTCAGCCAAGGCGCCGCTGAGCAGCCCCTCGGTGGTGGGAGAGTTGAAACGACTGACGACCAAAGCAATGACCAAGCCTTGTCCGTCTCG
>JBLIMM010000315.1:0-5628 GCA_047638635.1 Pseudohongiellaceae bacterium
GACCACGTAGACCTTGCCCCGTTCGAGCTCGGAGGGCGCCTCACCCTTGACCCAGTGCTCGGTGGTGAGGGCCGGCGCGGGCGAACCCACGACGAGGAGGCCACCGTCTGGCGCCGTCGGGACGACTTGTGCGACGAGCGTCGACGAGGCGACGAGCAGGGCGGAGAGCAGGGCGACGAGCACGGCGGAGAGCAGGGCAAGCATGGCAAGATCCAGTGAAGCGTGAGAAGGAGACGGCTGTGCGTTCGATGAGCTCAGCCCCTGGGCTCCACTGAGGGTTCCCAAAGCTGGAGCCCAGCGACTTGCAGGCCGGATTATGCCGGGGAATTGCGGCCATCGTGTTTCTGAGATGTTTCGATCTCGCCGTCGAGGCCTCGTGGTAGCCGTCCCCAGCGCCTCCTCAGTATCCGATGGCTAGCTCCAAGCCCTTGCTAAACGACGCTCCCGCACTGGCTCCGTGATCGGCCTCGGCCACTTGCAAGTAGAGCGACACACCGCAAAGCAACGGGTCATCGGGAAGCGTTGCGGCGAGGGTCGTCGACCCTGGCGGGAGCACGAAGGTGATCGTCAGGAGAGGGTCCACCAGGAGTGTGCCTTCCTTGAGCGGCACGGACGTTGCTGAGAGGCCCACGAACAAGAACGCCGTGGTCAGGGCGCCGAGGGAGTTGCCCACGCAGATGCCGAGAGATGCATCGATGACAGGGTCCGCTGTGGCGGAAAGCCCTGGTATGCCCAGGGTGCCCGGATGACCCGTGCCGTAGGTCAGCCAGCGAGCGACACAGCCATGGCCTGGATAGATGGCAGCCGTCCCTACGTCGAGCGCGCTTCCGTCCGCACCTGGTATGCCGGCAACGACGTCTGGCAGGCCGTCGCCGTCCAGATCACCACCGGCCAGGCTGGTGCCGAAGTGGTCGTAGGAGGTTCCGCTTCCCAAGGAGCGCAACACGCTTCCCGATGCTGCCGAGAAGATCTTGGCCAGGCCGGCTTCCGCGAAACCAAACGGAAGGCCGATCGTGCCGGTGGGCGATCCCGAGAAAAGATCTGGAATGCCGTCCCCATCGAAGTCGCCGATGGACGCCAGCACATCGCCGAGGGGTGCGCCGGACGCACCGTGCTGGCCCGCATCGATCTGATCCTTGGTGTAGGGTCCCGGGTACGTGCCGGAGATGTCGTAATCCGAGTTCCAGAGGTCTGCCCAGAGCAAAGTGCCGTCAGAGCAGGAGAAGATGCGCACAGCGCCTTCTTCTCCGCCTCCGCCAAAAGAACCATCTGCATTCTCGTAGGGGCTGCCCACGAGCAGGTCCAGGATGCCGTCGCCATCTATGTCGGTGCCGCCGTCGATCGAGTGGTCGAAGCGCGCGTCGGTTTGAAGGCCCCAGAAGGTCTGCATCAGGGCACGACTGCTGCCTGAGTAGAGTTTGACGATGCCGGCTTGGAGCGCTGGTCCATCGGCTTTGGGGGCGCTGGTCAAGATGTCATCGAAGCCATCGCCGTCCACATCACCGGCTCCTGTCATGGCAAACCCAAACTCAGTGCCGCCCACAAAGTTGCCATACCACGAGTGCAGCGAGAGGCCCGTAGCGCCCGAGTAGACAACGACGCGGCCCACGTTGTTGAACAGGAATCGAAAGGGGAAAGTGACGAGGTAGTCGGCGTTTGGGGGAGCCCACCGCCACATCGTCTGTGCCGTCGGCGTCCACATCGCCCACGATGGCGACGGTCTTTCCCCATTGATCGAAGGGCTGGGCGCCAGGCCAAGATTCAGAGGGTGTTTGAGCCGCCGCTGGGCCACCGAGGGCGGCCTGAGCCAGCAGGGGAAGTGCGTGTGAACAGGAGAGAGTGAAAGCCATGGAGAGGCTCCGGGTGATTTGGGATGTCATCCATACATCCGGAAAGGCGGCGAGAAAGTCTCACTCATTCACCAAAGCCCGACGTGGTCTTTTCGGGCCAGCCCCTGTCATGATGCCGCCGTCATCCCAGCCCCCAGAGAAAGTGCCACGTGGCCAATCCGTCGACCCTCTTCAACTTTGAGATCGAGCTCTCTGACAGCGACCGCAGCGTCTACGAGACCCTCGAGCTGCGCGTCCCGTGCCACCCGTCGGAGGCGCCCGAGTACTTCGTCGCACGACTGCTGGCCTACTGCCTCGAAGTCACCGAAGGGCTGGCCTTCGGCAAGGGTATCTCCGAGCCGAACGAACCGGCTCTGGCCGTGCACGATCTCACCGGTCAGCTGAAGGTCTGGATCGAGATCGGCGCGCCGGGCGCTCGGCGCATTCACAAAGCTTCGAAGGCCGCGGATCGGGTGGTGATCTACACTCACAAGGATCCAGCGCTGCTGCTCTCACAGTGGGAAGGTGAGCGCATTCACCGCGCCGCAGCCGTCGAGCTGTACAGCCTAGACCAGACCCTGATTAAGAGCTTCGCCCAGGCCCTGACGCGCCGCATGAAGTTCGAGCTCTCGGTGAGCGGCGGCCACCTCTACCTCACACTGGGGGACGAGTTGCTCTCTGGCGAGGTGCTACGGCACGAGCTCCCCGAGAGCTGCGCCTGAGATGAACCGTCGACCAGATCTCGACCAGCCGGAGCAGGTCGCCGCGCTGGTGGACAGCTTCTACGCCCGTGTCCGGGAGGATGATCTGCTGGGTCCGGTCTTCGTCGGCCAGGCCCAGGTGAACTGGGACGAGCACCTGCCCAAGATCACCGCTTTCTGGTGCCAGCTCGAACTCGGTCTCCCAGGTTTCCACGGCCTGCCCACCCAGAAGCATAACGCCCTGTCGAAGGTGCAGCCCTTCCGGGCTGAGCAGTTCGGCCGCTGGGTCGAACTCTTCCACGACACGGTCGATCGCGGTTGGGTCGGCCCTCGGGCCGAGTCCATCAAGGCCCGCGCCGGGCAGATCGCCAAGCTGCAGTCTCGGGTCGTAGAGGACGCGGAAGCCTGGGGTGAGATGTAGTGTCCCTCCCGCAATGCCCGCCAGGTATTGCCCATCATGGACTGCCGCACGGCAGCTCCTCATAGCCGCGCTGCCTCGCTCAAGGCGTGACGCCCACCACGGCGTTGCTCATGGCGTAGCCGGCAACTGCTGCATCGTCGTCGATGACCCACTGCATGTAGAGCGTGATGCCGGCTGGGAAGCACGCATCGACGGTGTAGCTGAGCGGGATGGTGCCCAGGGGGCTGGTGGTGACGATGATGGGGTCGAGGAACGGGAAGGGTACGAGAGTGCCGCCCGCGAACGGGGTGGGCGTGCTGCTGAAGGACATGAACAGGCCGGCCGTCGCGGAGGGCTTGGCGTTCGAGAGGTCGACATCGTTAATGCTGCCGAGCGCCAGCGTGCCCGTGCCCTCAAGTAGCGGATCGCCGGTGTCGCCGGGCAGGGCATAGCCAAGGTCGCTCCAGGCGTTCACGCCGTCCCAGCAGCCGCCGTAGGTTGCCAGATGTGAGCCGGGTGATGTGGTGGAGGCTTCGATGCTGGTGAAGAATCCGCCCACGACCAATCGCGGGCCGGCACTGCCGCCGAAGTCGTGCACCGTCATGCTGTAGACGCCGCCGTTTTCCTGAGTGAGGCCGCCGCCCACGTCGGACCAGCTGCTGCCGTCCCAGGCTGCCACCTTGTTCACCGGTGTGGTGCCGCCCGCTGTGTACAGGCCGCCGCAGGCCCACAGGGCCGGACCGCTGCCGTCGTTCACTACGTCCAGGTCGTAGACATTCGAGTCGAGACCGCCGCCGACGCTTGACCACGTCGTGCCATCCCAGCGCGCGATGCTCTCGGCGGCCACTCCACCGATCGTGTCGAAGTTGCCGGCAACGTAGATCGCCGGGCCCGATCCGTCGTCGAACTCGACGATGGCCCGCAGGTCTCCGCTGGAGATGCCGCCGATGCCGGACCAGACACCGTCTTCCCTCCTGGCAACGCGCAGGTTGTCCACGGTGCCGGGAGCCCACCAGGGTCCGATGATGTAGAGCGCCGGGCTGCCCTCGAAGGACGAGCTGGTCATTTCGTCCACGCTGCTGATCAGGCCGTCGTTCGTCGGGAACCAATCGCTGCCGCTCCAGCGGGCCACCCGCGAGCAAGGCTTGAGACCGGCGGAGGTGAACACGCCACCGACCCACAGCGACTCACCGGTCCCGTCGTTGAACACAGAGAGGGTCTTGCCATTGGAGGTGAGTCCTTCGCCGAGGGGCGTCCAGGACAGCCCGTCCCAGCGGGAGATGTCGTCCTGAGCGGTGTGGTTGCCGGTGGCGTAGATGTCTGCGCCCCCGCCGTCGTCAAAGGAGGCGATGTCGTAGACATTGCCCCACGTCGTGGTGGAGCCAATGCCCTCCCAGGTACCGGGCTTCCAGCGGGCGATGCCCCCGGTTGCCAGGGGCGCCGAGCCCACTGAAGAGAACCAGCCCCCTGCGTACTGCCAGGCGCCGCCGCCGATGCCGACGGAGGAGATGCAGAACACCGGGCCGCTGGTGCCGCCGTCCACGTCAACCCAGCTGACGGCGGAGTCGGAGCTGTCATCGCCACCGCCGCCGCTCACCAAACGAGCGATGTGGTTGATCGGCGCAGCGCCGCTGAAGAGGAACTCACCACCGGCGTAGAAACCGCCGTCGTGGGCCACCAGGGCCTTCACGGTGTCGTCGAAGCCGTCGCCCAGGGTGCCGTAGCCTCGCCGCTGCCGTCGTCATGGACGAACAACGTGTTGACCGAGGTGGTGAACGAGCCACCCACGCCCAGGCCCACACCCGACCAGTCGCTGCCGTCCCAGTAGCAGCGACGCCGCCAGCGGTGTGGAACGCCCCTGCGACATACAACGCGGGGCCGCCCCCTAGACCGTCGTCCCAGGTCAGGGTGTCCTCGACCACCACGTTGCCCAGGGTGCTACCCACCCCGGATTCTACGCCGAAGGTCGCTTCTCACTCGTTGGTGCACTGAGCCGCCACAGGGCCGATTAGCCAGAGGCTGGTCAGCAGGGCGTAGGCGATCTTCGTTAAGGGCGTTCGCGGGGCGGCCATGATCGGGGATTTCAGGGGAGGCTGTTCGGAGCTCGACTCCCGGTCCCTTTGAGGGCCGGCTCATAGGGGATCGCGCTCCCGTTCTAATCCGCGCAATCCCCGGGACTTCTCTGCCACGGAATCCTGTGAGACCCCGCCCTTTGTCACTGGGGGGGCTGAACGATGGGCTTCAGTCAGAGCGTGCCCCTGAGCTTGCCAGCTGCGGAGCCCCTGAGTGGGGGCGTTTTGCGCGCAACAGGGGTTGGTCTGCTAGGTTGGCTCACTCGAGGAACACATCGGAGCCGCGGGGCCGCCTAGGATGCCACCGCCCGAAAGTTCCGAGTCTGTCGTCGGCGTCGTGGGTTGGGCCCAGTGGCCGCGCTCCCGAACCGGACGACAGAGCCTGGTGCCCCATGCAAACTCCGATCCCATGCTCTCTTCTTGCCAGCCGCCTGGCGCAGCTCGCGCTGTGCTTGACCCTGTGGTCTTGCTCAAGCACAACTCCCGATGCCTCTGTGTACACCCGGAGCCGCGAAATCCATGGCGTCCCGATCTTGGCGACCGCTGCCGTGGACGAAGCCTACGTCCACATTGCTGCGTCGATCTACGAACACATGACCAGCAGCACAGAGTTGCTCGACATCGCC
>JBLIMM010000316.1:0-5600 GCA_047638635.1 Pseudohongiellaceae bacterium
GCCACGCCGATCGGCACGCCCAGAGCGAACAGCCTCAAAAACGGCCGCAGCTGCAAGGCTTGGCGGCGGATCGGCCAGAGGTACGGCTGCACCACGGGGCGCGTGACCCACAGCAACACCGCCACCATGAAGATTTCCACGATGACAGAAGCCCACGCGCAGCCCGCCACACCCAGCCGAGGCAGCCCCCAGTGACCTTCCATGAGCAGCCAGTTGAAGAAGACGTTGACGAAGTTGGCCGCGAGGGACACCACCAAGATCGCACGAAGATGTCCCAGGGCTTGCAGCGTCTGGCGCAGGGCCGAGAAGACCAGCAAAGCCGGAACACCGATGGCGGAGATACGCGCGTAGGCCGACGCATCCGGGATGACACTCGCGGGCACCATGGGACCCACAGCCCGGGCGCCGTTGGCTGTGCCGGAGTCGAGCCCCAGTAGCTGTCCCAGGTCGAGAGCAGCCAAGCCTTCGAAAACCCATCGGGCGCCCAGCAGAGTGATGACCACCGGGATCGAGACGAACAAGGCCAGCAGCAAGCCTCGTTGCAGCGCTCGGGCCACAGCCGGTTCGTCACGGGCCCCCCGGGCTTGGGCGACCAGGGGGTCGAGAGCCATGACCACGCCGATGCCGAACGACAGCGGGCACCAGAGCCAGGCGTGGCCCAGGCCCACGGCAGCCAAGGCGGTGGTCGAGAAGTCCCCCGCCATAATGGTGTCGACCACGCCCATGGCCATCATGGCCAGGTTGACCGTGATCACCGGTGTGGCCAGGCGCACCTGAGCTTTGAGTTCGTGGCGCCAGTTGGACATCCCCGCAAGGCTAGCAACCCGGGGCAGGGAGGCTCCAGCGTCGAGATGGCGACTGGCTTCGGGGCCTACACTTTCGCCCTGCACACAAGGGCGTTAACGTTGCCCCCATGAACAGCGGATTGAAAGACAAAGTGGTGCTGATGACCGGCGCCAGCGGTGGCATTGGTCGCGCTTTGGCCCGGGGCTTCGGTGCCGAAGGGAGCCAGCTGGTGCTCAGCGGCCACTCCCAACTGCAAAAGCTGCAGAGCTGGACTGCGGAGCAGCCCTTCGCCGACCGCGCCCTGGTGGTGGGCGCCGACGTGTCCCAGGCCAGCGATGTTGAGCAGCTCTTTGCCGCAGCCAAGGAGCGCTTCGGCCGGGTCGACGTGTGCTTGGCCAACGCGGGAGTCTGGCCCACGGAAGACTGTCCCCTGGCCACCATGACCCCGGAGCGCCTCGCCCGGACAGTGTCGGTGAACCTGCTCGGCTCGGCTCACACCGCCCGGTCGTTCTTGGCCACCCTGCAGGACACGGGCCCTCGGAGCGACGGTCACGGCGCGGCACTGATCTTCACCGGCAGCACCGCCGGGCGCTTCGGCGAGCGGGACCACAGCGACTACGCCATGGCCAAAGCCGGGCTCAACGGGCTGCTGATGACGCTCAAGAATGAGATCGTCTCTCTCGACCCCTTCGGCCGGGTGAACATGATCGAGCCAGGCTGGACCGTGACCCACATGGCGCGACCTGCCCTGGCCGTCCCCGGGACCATTACGAAGGTGGTCAGCACCATGCCCTTGCGTCAGCTGGGCCGAGCGAAGGACATTGCCTCCACTGCCTTGTGGTTGGCCTCGCCGCTGCTGGCGCGCCACGTCACCGGGCAGATTGTCACCGTCGCCGGGGGCATGGAAGGCCGCGTGCTTTGGAGCCCCGACGACATCTCAGAAGCAGCAGTGCGGCAACGGCTCGAAGAAGACTGAGGCAACGCTCGGCGTTTAATTGGCGAAGCGGTTCGCCATGTTCGCCCCGAGCATCACCGCCGCTAAGCCCACGATCACGTTGAGCCCGACGTGGCCTAAGGCCGAGGTCCATTGCCCGGCCCGCACCAAGCCCACTGTCTCGGCACCGAAAGTCGAAAAAGTGGTGAAGGCGCCGAGGACCCCCGTGGCCAAGAACAGCTGTAAGCGAGGAGAGAAGCCCTCGGCCTGTTCGATATAGGACAGCAGCGCCCCCAGGAAGAAGCAGCCCAGAATGTTGACCAGCAACGTGCCCTGATGGGATTCGGCCCCGAGGCGACGGACCACCAAGAGCGACAGGCTGTAGCGGCCCACCGCTCCGATGGCACCTCCTGCGGCGATGACAGCCAACTCACTCATGGGCTGCATGGTGCGACCGGGCTGACGCTGAATCCAGGGTTTTGCTGCCGGCGAAGAAACGGTCGGCGCTGGATCAGCACAGTGCCAGCTCTCGGCCAGCTCGGGGCCGGCGCTCGGTCGGCGCTCGGTCGGCACGACTTCGGCTCAACAAGCGATTGCAGCCGGGGCTGGCAAGGCCGCAAACTGTCGTGTCCCTGAACTCCGTCGGAATCCTCCACCATGACCACTCCACTGCGTCTGCTTTTCGTGTGCGTCGAGAACTCCTGTCGCAGCCAGCTCGCCGAAGGCTTCGCCAGAGCTGCCGGGTGCGAGGCTTACAGCGCGGGCAGCCAGCCCTCAGGCAAGGTGAATCCGAAGGCCATTTCATCCATGGCAGAGCTGTCCATCGACCTCGCTGAACACCAGAGCAAGTCCCTGAGCGACCTGCCCGCCGTGCCCTTCGATGCCGCGGTCACCATGGGTTGCGGGGACAGCTGCCCCCAAGTGGACGCAGGGGTGCGCGTGGACTGGGATATCCCCGACCCCAAGGCCATGACCGAGGACGGCTTTCGTGAGGTGCGCGATCGCATCCGCCTGGAAGTGGCCGGGCTCATGGCGCAGCTCAACGAGACGTGAGCAAGCTGGCCACCCACACACTCGACGGACGATTTGCGGCGGCAGCAGAGCGGCATCCCGCCGCGCCCGCCCTCGAGCTAGGCGAGCAAGTCATCGACTACGGCAGCCTCCATCGTGCGGTGGACGACGGTGTGCGCTGGCTGCAGTCCCAGGGTGTCTCCCCCGGAGATCGAGTGGCGATTCTGCTGCCAAAGGGGCTCGCGTTTGTGGTGGTTCATCTGGCCTGCCTACGCTACCGAGCGGTGAGCGTCCCGCTGAATCCACGCTCTAGCGCGCGCGAGGTGGAGCACATCGTGGACAACGCCCGGCCGTCGATTCTGGTGAGCTGCGAGTCACTGGCAGCACTGGCCGGCGACCAAGACATGGTGCTCATTCACGCGCACGAGGGTCCTAGTTCACCGAGCAGCCAGACCGTTGCAACCACCAAGACCTTTGCAACCACCCAGGCCGTTCCAACCACCCAGGCCGTTCCAACAACAGGCTCCATGCCAGAGCTCGGTAGCGACCTCGCTTGCCTGCTGTACACCTCTGGCACCACCGGCCGGCCGAAAGGCGTCATGCTCAGCCAGGTCGCCCTGGCCGCCAACGACGCCGCGCTGCGATCCGCCTGGGAGTGGAGTGCCAGCGATCGACTGCTGCACGTGCTGCCCTTGTTTCACGTGCACGGGCTGTTCGTAGCCTTGCACGGAGCTCTAGGAAGCGGCGCCTGCTGCCGACTCTCGCCGCACTTTACCGGGGACGACACCTGGCAGCAGCTCCACCAAGGAGCCATCACGGTCTTCATGGGCGTGCCCACCATGTACCACCGCTTGCTGGCCAGCGCTCCAAAGCCCCTGCCAGATCTGTCAGCCATGCGCCTGTTCAGCTGCGGCTCGGCGCCCCTCCGTGAGGACACCCTGAGCGCCTTTGAAGCCCTGACAGGCCAGCGCATTCTCGAGCGCTACGGGATGACCGAAGTGGGCATGGCCTGCTCCAACCCCTACAAGGGAGAACGGCGCAGGGGCACCGTGGGTTTTGATCTCCCCGGGGTGGAAACGCGGCTCGCCGATGTCCGCGATGCTCGCCGTATAGACAACGTAGAAGACGGCGCCGTGGGTGAAGTGATGATGCGCTCCCCATCACTCTTCAGCGGCTATTGGCCAGGGCCCGAGCAGAGCGCACCCGCGCCCGAAGAGTTCTTACACCACGGCTGGCTAGCCTCCGGCGACCTCGGGCGCCGTGACGCAGATGGCTATCTGCAGCTGGTCGGACGGGCCAAAGAACTGATCATCAGTGGCGGCTTCAATCTCTATCCCCAGGAGATCGAAGCCTGTTTGAATGAGTGCGCCGGAGTGAGTGAAGCCGCTGTGTTCGGCCTGGCGGACGATGATTTGGGTGAGCGCTTGGTGGCGGCGATTGTCCCCAGTGCCGAGCGACCTGCACAAGCCGCGGCGGTCATTGCCCATTGCCGAGAAGAGCTGGCCCACTACAAATGCCCGCGGCAGATCTACACCGTGGCAGCACTGCCCCGCAACGCCATGGGCAAACTCACCCGAGCAGCCCTACCAGCAACCTGCGGACTCACTGAAGCACCCAACGATTCACAGGGCTCGTAAACGCAACGAGCCCGAGGCTTCGCCGAGACGCCCCGAGCCCGTTGATCAGCGGTCCATCGATGCCCCTTAGAAGCCGTCGATAGAGAACCCTGGTTGCAGCACACCGCCCAACCGAGGGGGCTGCTTCAAGAACAGCTGCATCCCCGAGGCGTCACCGTAGGGTGTCGAGCTCTCGCCCAGCTCGACCTGCAAACCCTGAGACATCTTGATCGGGTCAGCAGGGAAGTCGAAGGGGTTGTTCATGCCGATTTGCAAGTACACCAGCAGCCCTGCGAAGAGCGGGTCGTTGGGGATAAAGAAGGTGGGCACGTCGTCGAGAAGAACAGGCCAAATCATCTCGGGAACGGTGTAGAGCTTGTCTCCCGGTCCACCACCTTGAACAAGCATCTCCACAGGAGTCAGCCCCAGGAACATGAGGCACATGCTGGAGACGCACAGTGGCTGATTGATGGTCACGAGCTTGGTCGCCGCCAGCTGGCCGTTGACCAGAATGTCGAAGCCGCCCATGAACGTAGACTGGTTCTCCGCGCAATCTTGGCCCTCAAAGTCGAGGCTAAACGTCACGCACGCTTCTTCGCTCATATCACTGGGCAACTGCACAGTGAAGTCTGGGGGAGTCACAGCTGTCACAAAGCCCGTGATGTCACCAAAGGGCACAGCCTCCACAGTGACCTCCGTGAGCACGCTCTCAATGGTGTCGAGAATGGCGTCGACGATGGCCTGGGGCGAGATGATCTGCACCGCCACTCCAGCCGTCGCTGCGGTGATGCGATCGGCTTGGCCAGCGCTTCCCGTTTGGGCGCAACCCAAGGTGATGTAGTCCTGGGCAAGAATGTTGCCCGGCCCTAGAGGGTCATTGTTCAGCGCATCGGGGATCTGCTGACTGAATGGCGTGGAAATGGCAATCACGGTGGTGCCGTCGGTGCCCGCCGCTTGCAGCTCAGCGATAATCGAGGCTTCGCTCACCACCACACCCGGAGTTTCAAAGAGCGCAACAATGTTGGCGCAAATCGGATCGTGTGCCGGGGAGTCTCCAAACCAGACAATGATCCGTTTCGCGTTCGGCCGGAAACCAATGCTCGGATCCGTGGCCAAGCGGTGCAGAGCGTAGAACTGCGACTCACTCACGTCGCCACCACCTGCGTTCGTCCAACCATTAATGGCCTGGTTGATGTCCGTCTCATCGTTGCTGATGCTTAGCTGATGATTGAACAAGTCCGGAGTGACCAACG
>JBLIMM010000317.1:0-5599 GCA_047638635.1 Pseudohongiellaceae bacterium
GGCGACTTGATCGCCCGTGGTGACCGCGGCGAGGGAACGGGTGGTGGCGATCCCCAGGCGGGCCATGGCCTCGCTGACGATGTACTCCCGCAGGATGGGCCCGAGCGCCGCCCGCCCGTCGCCTCCTCGGGAGAACGGGGTTCGTCCCGCACCCTTGAGCTGGATGTCGTGGCGTACCCCAGATGAATCCAACAGCTCTCCCAAGAGAATCGCCCGGCCATCTCCCAGCTGAGGGACCCAGCCGCCAAATTGAAAACCCGCATAGGCCATGGCCAAGGGTTCGGCACCCCCGGGCACCCGATTTCCAGCGAACACGTCGACGCCCTGGGGGGCCTGCAGGAGCTCGGGATCAAGACCCAGCTGAAGAGCCAGGGGCTGGTTGAGCTTGATCAGCGTCGGACTGGAAACGGGCGTCGGGGGCAGCGAGGCGAAGAAACGCTCCGGCAGCCGAGCGTAGCTGTTGTCGAATGGAAAGAGGCTGTCGAGGGGCATGGAGCATCAATCGGCATGGCGCCTCGGTCCCATCAGGCGCAGGGGCGAGAGGAGCAGAGACACAAGAAGGGGGGCGAGAGCTGGCTAACGATAGCAGCTGCCATAGCACGGCGAACTCGTTGTGCTCTGGCAGCTGCGACGACCATTGGGGAGAATCGTTCTGGTCAGGAGACGTCAGTCGGTTGGCGTCGCCCGCTTGCGCGAAATCCACACGAGCAGGTAGATCAGGCTCACGAACACCATGATCGACTGGCTGATGACTGCTGGGGGCCGTTCTGCCGTGCCATCGAAAACGGCGGGAAGGTTGGTCACGCCGCGGGCGGCACCTCCGATGCCCAGCAGGGCCAGTACAAGCAGGGCCCAGGACAGACCTGGACGCTTGTCGACGCCGAGAGCAAGTAGCAGCACGACCACGCCGAAGAAGGCGGGGATCAGCGCTGTCACGCTAGCCGCGCCGGTGAGGGCGTAGCCCGCGACGCCGAGAGTGATGAGTGAGACGGCGTAGATCAGGCTCGGCGTCTTCATGGCATGTAGCTCCGATTCGAAAGCGAACGTGCGGCGGCGTTGCTCGCCGTCCGCGGATGCGCAACGCAGTGTCGCGCGACGCAGATCGCCAAGTGTACGCTTCGCCTGCCGTATCGGTCCCCTCAGGCCCTTGCTCCCGTCATCTTGGCCGGCTGGGATCCTGTTCGTCCCGGCCGCCATCACGGCACTTTACGCACAGGCTGCTAGGCTACTGGCCCTCGACCGTCATGTAGAAATTGCGATCGAGCGCAAGGGACTCAAGAGGCCGTTCCAGTGCGATGGCTATGGGCTTGTCCGAAACGTGAAGACGCCGCTCTGTGCCATTGATCGTGAGAAGCACGGGAACATCGAAGCCGGGTACGACGTTGTCCCACCAGAGCTCAACGACGGGCCCGCTTGCTCTGTACTCTGAAGAGTACTTCAGCTCAGGGATATCTGTGGTCCGCAGATACTGATCAAAGACTCGCCCATAACCGAAGCCGGTTTCTTGACTGATGTAAGCCTCGAACTCTTCGGTCGAAATGGTCTTGTGCCAGAACTCAGCATTCAGACCGCGCAGCATGGAACGCCAGCGCAGATCATCATTCAAGATGTGACGCATGGTGTGCAGCATGTTCGCACCCTTGGGGTACATGTCCCCCGAGCCTGAATGGTTCAGGCCATACTCACCGATGATCGTGGTGTCGTTGCGAATCTGCGCTCGACAACCGATGACGTAATCCTGCGCTTCCTTCTCGGTGAAGTGGTATTCGACAAAGAGGTTTTCCGCGTAGCTGGCGAAGCTCTCGTGGATCCACATGTCGGCCGTATCGCGCATGGAGATGTTGTTTCCCCACCACTCGTGGGCGGTCTCATGGATGACGATGTAGTCGAACTTGAGGCCGACGCCGGTCTTGCTCAGATCGCGACCGCGATAGCCGTTGGCGAATCCATTGCCATAGGTCACTGAGCTTTGGTGCTCCATGCCCAGGTAGGGGACCACCACGAGCTTGTAGCTGTCCTCGTAGAACGGGTATTTGCCGAACCAATGCTCAAAGGCGGCCAGGGTTCTCGGCGCCTCTTTGAATTGCTCGCGAGCCTTGTCCACCTGGTGATCAAGGACCCAGTACGTCGTGTCCAACTCCCCGAATTCGCCGTCATAGACGCCGGGCATGGAGACGTAAGTCCCAATGTTGACGTTGACCCCATAGTTGTTGATGGGATTCGTGACCCGCCAATGAAAGCTCCGCGTCCCCGCAGCCGAGTCTTCGTCCGTCGACAACAGTCGCCCATTGGAGACCGCTGTGAGAGCTGCGGGCACCGTCACCCGAATGTCCATGCCCTGATCGGGCTCGTCGTAGCCGTGATCTTTGTTGGGCCACCAAACGCTGGCCCCTAAGCCTTGGCAGGTG
This sequence comes from Pseudohongiellaceae bacterium, assembly GCA_047638635.1. Lineage (GTDB taxonomy): Bacteria > Planctomycetota > B15-G4 > B15-G4 > B15-G4 > CAZIAK01. Next base: position 2,409 of record JBLIMM010000317.1, read on the forward strand.
GTGGCGATGAAGGGCCGACCGAGTTCATCTTCGTCCCAGCTGAAGCCCCCACTCCAGGGTGGGTTCTCGCTTTCCTTGGGGGCTCCCTCGTAGAAGATCTCGACTCGATCAGCGGTGCCAGCCTCTAGGGGGGATGCAAAGCTGACCCAATAGACGTTGCCTTCACGCTCAAACGTCAGCTCTTGGTTTCCATGGAGCACATGGGTGATCGCAAGCGGCTCTTGCAGATCAATCTGCATGCGCTGGCCGGAAGAGAGCGTCTGGAAGCTGATTGTGTTGGAGCCCTCGATTCGCTTCTCTTCTGGAAACACCTCTAGGCTCAAGTCGTAGTGCTGCACATCCCACCAGGAGCGCTCTGCTGCGATGGAACCCCGCAGCTGATCTTGGCGCGTGAACCCCTCGGGGGGGCCCGCGCAGGCGGAGGCCAGAAGGAGCAGCAAGATAACCGTGGTTTGCAATTGGGGAGAACGGGTAGGCATCACGGTACGGAACTCCGGGAACGTGGCGGCGATTCTTAGGCCGCATCCTATGCCTTGGGAATGCGCAGCGATCTCCGGATTTCGGCTTCGTCGAGAAGTCTCCTGCATCCGCTGGGCTGCAGATCATAGCAGTCCCGTCCTTCACGCAAGGTCATGCCCGCCGCGGACCGGGAGCGGGGAACGCCGTCACCCGCCCAGGTAGCCGAGGGCCTTCAGCTGTTCCAGGTCTTCCGGGCTGAGATCGTCCGCACTACCTTCGACGCCCTCGACTTTTTGGCTCTCGGTCCACTTGAGCCAGAGCCCCAGTTCATGGGCCATGGCGGCGACCTTCTCGGGATGAGCGTCCGCGATGTCCTGCAAGTTGAGCGGGTCGGCAACATGGTCGTAGAGCTCGAACTCGGGGTGGCCTTCTGGGCGCACAACGTTGTGCACCAAGCGAAAGCCCCGAGACACCATGGCGAAAGCGCCAATCTCATCGTCCTCCGGATCTCCGTCGGCAGAGGAGAAGCGCGCTACGAAAGCCGGTCGCTCTACGAAGCCAGGCGTGCCCAGGAGCAACGGCACCAGGCTTTGGCCCTGGGGGCCCTCTGGAAGCGGCAGCCCGGCGAGCTCCAAGAGCGTGGGATAGAGGTCGATGTTCTGCACCGTCTCCTCGATCACCGTCCCGGCACGAATCCACTGCGGGCCCCAAAGCATCAGCGGCACGTTGGTCAGCTCGCCGTAGACGTGGTTGCCATGGAAGTGCCGGCCGTGCTCGAGGAACTCCTCGCCATGGTCACTGGTGAAGGCGATCAGGGTGCGCTCGGCCAGGCCGGCCTCCTCGAGGCGCTCGACGAGCCGGGCGATCTCCGCGTCCATGGCGCGAATCGACTCGTCGTACCAGTCGAGCTCGCGAGCCACGAAGTCCTCATGTGACACACCGGCCGCCTCCAGCTGGTCTTTGTCCGGCAACAGGTCGCCGCCACGGCGGATGTCGTCGTCGACCTTCATGACCTGTTCGATGTCGCTTTTCTGCGCCTTGATCCCACCCGGTTGAGACCAATGGCCCTGGTAGGGGCTGTAAGTGTCGAAGGGACTGTGTGGATCGAAGATGTGCAGAAACGCAAAGAACGGCTGCTCGTCGTGGTCGTCGATCCACTGGGCGAGGCGATCGACGTAGGTGCGCGCGGTCTTGCTGGGGCTGTGGTCCAACTCGCCTACCGACCCGCGCTCGTGAAGCACGTCGATACCCTGCTGCAGGTTCGAGATGCGCCCGGTGAAGGGCACCGACGACGTGGCGAACGTGGCGTAGCCCGCACGCTGGAAGTTTTCGGCCAACGTGGTCACGCTCGGCGGCAACTTGTCCCCTGGCTGCTGCACGCCGTTGGTGGTCGGGTACATCGAGCTCAAGATCGAGGGCACTGACACCTTGGTCCAGGACGCTTGGGAGATGTTGTCCTGAAACAGCGCACCCTCGTTGGCGAGTTCGGCCAGGTACGGAGCCGTCTCGCGCTCGTAGCCATAGGCGTTGAGGTGATCACGTCGGAGCGTGTCGATGAGCACCACGATGACGCCCTGGGGCGTATCCGCGAGGGGCTTGCCAGCGACCGTGGGCAGCGCGCCGCGACTTCGAATGATCGCTGTGCCGAAGAAGCCTACCTGCGCTTCGTTCTCAGAGTGCATCGAGAACGTCAGACGCACGGTCTTGTCAGCCCAAGGTGAGAGGTCAATGGGCACGTCGTCCCAGCGATCCTCGGTGGTCACGGTTCGTCGCAGGACGCGCTGCGCCGGACTGTCTGCTCCCACATCGCTCACATGCACGGCGAACGTCGTGGGGTAGGCCTCGGTAGTTCCCAGCGCCAGCTCCAGCCAAGGTTGGGCAGGCAGGGCCACCTCGAAGTGCACCGTCTCGGTCACGTGCATGAGCAACGCTTGGCGGTAAATCTCTCCCAAGCCGCGCCAATCGAAGTTGGCTGCCTGGCCGGCGAGATGTTCGCGCAGACTCACCAGGCGCACCGACTCGATTTCGAAAGACGCCTGCTCGGCATCGGTGGGTTGAAGAAAGAGGTGGCGAATCTGCTCGGTGTGAGCGGACCGCCGTGGCAACTCGATCAAGCAAGTCTGCCACTGCCCGCCGGGGGTCAGCTCGGCCGTGTGGCGCCAGGTCCAGGGGTCGGCGATGTCCTCGCGAAACTCTTTGCGCTCGAGGTCCCGCTCCCGCTGCACACCCAGACTGATCGTCTCACCAGCGGAGACCTTCAAGCGCACCTCGACTCCGTACAGATCGTCATCGCCATCGGGGCGACGCTCGAAGCGCAAGGCACTGAGCGACGTCACCTGGCCGTGAAGGAGGCCATCCTGCACTCGCAGTTCCTCGATCCCGATCAGGGCTTCGACACCGTGAACCATGGGGCCGGGGCTGGCTGCGGCAAGATCTTCTTCGCTCTCGCCGTCGGGGTTTGGCTCTTCGCCGTCCGCGAGTTTCTCACTGTCCGCGGGGTCATCACTCGCCTCGAACTCCTCGCCGGCTGTTTCGGTTGCCGCATTGTCGGATTCATCAGGCGGCAATTTGCTGCTGTCCCCCTTCGGGTTCTTCTCGCCCTCGCTGTCGTCCTGCTCCTCGACGTCTTCGGGGGGCAGTGGTTCAAAGGGTCGGTCGAAGCGCCAATCGATCACCAGCAGGTCATCGACCTGGGGTGGGGTCCCTTCGACGACGGCGTCGGCAAAGCACTC
>JBLIMM010000318.1:0-5598 GCA_047638635.1 Pseudohongiellaceae bacterium
TGGCCTGCTGTTCTGGCGTGCCATGACCCACTGGGTGGGGGGCATGGGCATCGTGGCCATGTCTGTGGCGATCCTGCCGGCCCTGGGTGCTGGTGGTAACTTTCTCTTTCAGGCTGAAGTGCCTGGTCCCGAATCTGAAAAGTTGCGGCCGCGTATCTCTTCTACGGCCAAGTTGCTTTGGGGCATCTACCTGTTGCTCACCGCGTGCCAGTTTGGGGCGCTGCGGCTGGCGGGCATGGGCAACCTGGACGCCATCTGTCATACCTTCGCGACGGTGGCCACCGGGGGCTTTGGCACCCAGGCGGATTCGATGACGTCCTACTCCCCTGCGGTGCAATGGATCGTGGTGGTCTTTATGGCCTTGGCGGGGGCGAACTTCGTGATGTTGCTGCACATCGTGCGGCGACGGTTTGCTCGGGCTGCGCGGAACATCGAGCTGCGGGTCTACGTGTCCATCTTGCTCCTGGCCACGGTGCTCTGCGCCGCCGATGTCTATCGCACCACAGGAGCCCCCGGCGGTTTCGAACCCTTGGTGCGCGACGCAGCTTTCACCACGGTGAGCTTGATGACGTCCACGGGCTTTGTGACGGCGAACTATGAGCTGTGGCCCGACGGGCTCCACGGCTTGCTGTTGCTGCTGATGGTCTGTGGCGCGTGCGCGGGGTCGACCGGCGGGGGAGCGAAGGTCATCCGCGTGATCGTCACGGTGAAGGCTGGTTTCAGGGAGGTGCGCCGACTCTTGCGCCCCCGGGCCGTCTTCGTGGTCAAGGTGGGGGCGCGTCCCTTGAGCGATCAACTGGTGTTCAAGACCGCGGGCTTCTTTGCGCTCTACGTCATGAGCACGCTGGTGTTCACCATGGTGCTCATGGGACTCGGGGCGAATGGAACGACAGCTTTGTCTGCGGTGATCGCCTGTCTGTCGAACATCGGGCCGGGCTTCGATGCCGTCGGCCCCACAAGCAACTACTCAGAGTTCGATTCGCTGAGTAAGTTGGCGCTGATGTTCTGCATGCTGCTGGGGCGCTTGGAAATCTACAGCGTCTTGGTGCTGTTCATGCCCTTGGCCTGGCGACGGTAGGGCAGCTCGCTGAGCGTCACTTTCGCTGAGCGTCACTTTCGTGGACGTCACTGTCGAGCGCTCTGAGGTCAGCGGCCAAAGAGGCTGAGGTCTGCGCGCGTGGCCTTGAGACCCAGGGTCTCGTAGGCAGAGCTGGTGCTCGTTCGGGCGCTCCGGGCGAGGTCCTCTCCGTCGACGCCCAGCACATGGAAGGTCTGCCGCCAGCTTTCGAAGACCCCGAAGAGGCTGCCATTGAGGTGGCGCAGAAGCCGTCGCAAGTTCGTCTTGGCTGGGCTGTCCAGATGCACGATGCCTGCGAGGCGACCGAGCAGGTGGTGCTCTTCAGAGCTGACGATCTTGCCGCACAGCAGCCGTCCGTACGGGCCGGACACGCCTTCAAGGAGCGAAATCGGTACTCGCCCTAACTCGCCCACCACGGCGAATCCCGTGACCAGCAGCGAGGGGACGTGTCCGCTGGCCAGCACTTCGGCCATGGAGCTGTCGAACTCCCGGGCCAACTCGTCGTCAGCAACGGTGATGACCGCCGTCTCTCCTGCTTCGGTGGTGAGTTCGTCGGCCAGGAGGCGGCTCCGCGCGGCGGCCTCGCTCAAGGTGGCCTCCCAGGAGGGTTCGGCAGTCTCCAGGGCCAGGCCGCTGAGGCTATCCCCCAAGTGTCGCTGGAGCATGGCTTGGAGAGCCCAAACCTCTCGGAGGCAGTCGGGAGCGTCCGGTGTGAGGAAGCCCAGGCGCCGCCAGTCGAGTTCGTTCATCGGGATGTCCTCGGGAGAAAGGGGATCATTCTACGAATCTCAGCAGGGCAAACAGATGTAGGCGGTTCGCAGGCCCGGTATCGTGTGACCGGCCAGCGCTTGGGCGTCTGGGTCGTCTCGCTCCTCAGGTGTAATACCCCGCCCCATGATCCAGACTCAGGAAGCCCTGCAAGAACTCGTCGATCGCTTGGCAGCTGAGCCCGTCATCGCCATTGATTGCGAGATGGACTCTATGTATGCCTACGAGACCAACCTTTGTGTGGTCCAGTTTGGCTGGCCCGGAGGTGAGGCGCTGATGGACGGCTTGGCTGGCCTGGACCACTCGGTGCTCAACCCACTGTTCGTCGACCCCGACATCGTCAAGGTGTTTCACGGCGGAGAGAACGACATTGGCTTGCTCCGGGACCGCTGGTCCCTCGACTTCGCCAACATCTTCGACACGATGGCGGCGAGTCAGGTCTTAGGGCACGAAGGCTACGGCCTTGCTGCACTGCTGATGCGCCACTTTGAAGTGCACGTCTCGAAGAGGTTTCAGAAGGCTGACTGGCGGGTGCGCCCACTGCCAGATGATCAGGCTGAGTACGCCCGCCTCGACGTGCGCTACCTGATCTCGTTACGTGAACGTTTGCTCGCTGAGATCGAAGAGCTCGAGCGCCTGGAAGAAGCGCAGAGTGAGTTTCAGCGCATCTCGTTGGCGGTGATCCCGCAGAAGCCCTTTGACCCGGATGCCTGGAGCAAGGTGAAGGGCTGTCGCGACCTCGTGCCCAAGGCCTTTGGTCTTGTGCGAGCGTTGTACATCGCGCGCAACGAAATGGCTGAGCGGTTCGATCGGGCGCCCTATCGCGTGATGCACGACAGCGCCATCGTGGCTCTGGCCAAGGCGGCTCCAAAAGACGAAGCGGCGTACATGAAGATCGGCGGGGTGAACCGGCGGCTGAATCATGGGGACATCGCGCTACTGCTGGCAGCAGTGGCCGAAGGTCTTGAAGCGGGTGAGATCCCCGTGCCGCCTCGTCCTTCCCGGCGTAAACCCTGGGAGGCGGGCAAGGACAAGCTGACCCCCGCCCAAGAGAAGGTTTTCGATGCTCTGCGGGCATGGCGGACCAAGCGGGCGAATCAACGGGGTGTCGAGCTGGCTCGTGTGGCGACGTCCGCGCTGCTGGCAGACATTGCCCGCGTGGCTCCCCAAACTCTCGATGCTCTGGGCGCGTTGGCAGGAGTCGAGCCTTGGCGCCTGCGGGAGTACGGCCAATCCATGGTGGCTGCGATTAAGAAGGTGCGCTCTTGACGCGCTTTTTCATGGGCTTGCTCAGCAGCTCGCTCTCGTTGGCTCTGGTTTGTGTGGGCTGCGCTGACGGTGCCCTGTCGAAAGACGAAGCAGCTGCTGATCAGGCCATCGACAGCTCTGCTTGGGATGCTCTGGTCGCCCAGGCGGAGAACGCTTACGGCAAGAATGACCACGAGACTTCTGCCGAGTTGTATCGCAAGGCGGCGCAGCTGGCCGGCGAAGCTGGAGACGAGCGGCGCGCCGTGGCACTCACCGCCCAGCGGGCCGTGTGCCTGAAGTTCTTAGGTCGCACAGACGAAGCCCGGGAAGCGCTGGTCCCGACCCTGGCGAGGGCCCGAGAGTTGGGGGATCTGCGCACTGAGGGCTTGGCCCTGGGCAACCTAGTGCGGGTCGAAGGCCTGGCGGGAAACGACGCCCTGGCCTTGAGCTACCTGGACGAGCTGGCTGAGCTGGCGGAGCGCATCGAAGACCCACGCCTCGAAGTGCAGACTCTCGAACAGGCAGCCATGCTGGCTCTCGACTTGGGCCAATTCGAGCTGGCTCTGGCCCGCATCGACACGGCTCTTGAGCACAACGCTGCCAACGAGGAGGAAGACGATCGCCGGGATGCCTTGATGCGTCAGCGGGCGGCCATTTCTGTCCGCCGCCGTGACGACGAAGGGGCGCTGGCAGCGTGGGCAGCGGCTCCGGCCGTGGGAGCCTCGTTGGCGAATCGGGCTTTGCTGTTGTCCGAGTTGGGGCTGCACCAGGACGCCTCTGAGGTGGCGGCAGGGGCCGCGGTTCTGTTCGATGCTGAAGGCGAGCTGCGCCAAGCTGAGCGGGACCAAGCGTTGTTTCTACACCTCTCTGAAGCGGTATCCGCAGGGCAAGTCGACGACGTGCAGAAGCAGCTCGACGCGATTTTTGCCAGTGCCGCAAGCGCCCGGGTCAGTGCTCCCTTTCGTTTCGTGGAGGGACGGCTGTTGTTGGCTCGGGGCGACGCCGCTCAAGCGTTGCTGTCTCTGGAGCAAGCCCGGGAGGGCTTCGCGGACGACCCCGTGGCGAACACCGCCGCGCTGCTCGCCGCCGTGGCAGAAGGGCTGAGCGGTGACCTCGACGGGGCTCACGCAAGGCTCGATGTCTTAGCTGCCAGTCCGTCCCGGGCCGTGGTCAGAGGTTGGCTCATGGCCGAGGTATCGCCGAGCAGTACCTTGTCCATGGAGCGCATGCCTGGCTTGATCGAGAGAGGCGGGGCGGGCACCTACCGCGAGCTGTTGAGTCTCCGGCGAGCCTGCCCGGTGCCCTTGCCGTCCCTCGCCTGGATTGCTCTGCACCACAGTCTTGCCGATGCCGATCGCCTCCGTGGTGCCGGGCGGGGCGAGCAGGCAGACCAGTTGGTCCGAGACGGAGCGACCCTGTCCCTGCGCTGGCAGTTACTGGAGCGCCAGGGTGCCTGTCGTGGTGACTGGCCCAGCGCAGACGTGACCGCCAGCGCCTTCGCTCGCATCGACGATTGGGTCGCCGGACGACTCTCCGACGACGAAGCGATCGTCGTCGTGGTGAGCGATACCCGGCTGTCGTACTTACTGCTGTGCACGTCCCTGTGGGGCGCCACCACGTTCGGCCTGCCTCCCAGCAAAGATCTCGCGTCTCGGGGCGAAGACATCGCCCAAGCTCTCAAGGGCGGTGACACCCTGGCCGTGGCGCAAGCGGGGCGACGTTTGCACCAAACGCTGTTCGGCTCCAAGGCTCTCGAAGATTTGGCTGACCATTCTCGTTGGGCGTTGGTGCTCCCAGAGAGCCTGGCGTCCGTGCCCCCGGCGTTGTTGGTGTCCGCTGACATTAAGGAGGGGCAGCCTGTGTCTTGGCAAGTGCTGAGCCATGTGTTGCGGCTGCTTCCCCACGCTCCGTTGTTTGACGCTGCTGCTAGTGCAGCTGAGGATCGCCGGGGCTGGCTGCGCTTCGGTGAGCCGCTGATCGTTGACCAAGCTACGGCTTTCACCACGACCCAGTTGGGACTGCGTTACGGAGCGGGGGCGTTGTCCACGGGCCCGTTACGCCCAGGCCAGCCCGACACTGCGAAGGTTGCCGGTGCTGCTGCGACCGCAAGCGCTCTGCGTGACGCGGCGGCGCAGGTGGCGGCTCTCGAACTCTCTGTGCCGGCGTTTGGCGGTGGTCGCCTCGGCGGCCTGTTGCTGAGCCCCGATGCTGCCGCTGACTTCGGCGACGAACAGGTGGGCTTCATGCCTTGGCACCGGCTGATAGATCTCGACTTGCCCCCCTTGGTCGTGTTCGATCGCAGCCGCTTTGATCCAGGGGACCCCACCTACGGCGTGAACCACGCGGGAGCCTGTGTCCTTGCGGGTGGGGCTCAGTGGCTCGCCAGTACGCGCTGGCCCCTGCCTCCTCAGGTCCGTGTGAGCTTGTTGGGCGCCCTGTCTCAGGAGGTGATGTCTGGCCTGGCTGCGGACGTGGCTTTGGCAACGCTGCACCGGGTTTTTTTG
>JBLIMM010000319.1:0-5594 GCA_047638635.1 Pseudohongiellaceae bacterium
AACCTCGGGAGGGGCGGCTGCCGACTATTTCGCAGCCGTAGCCGCCGGATCCGACGAGGCTTTTCGGGCGTCCTACCCCTACAACCTCGACCCGGTCGACGACGACAACCCGTTCTTCTTTCGCTTCTATCGTTGGGGCGACCTGTGGACCGAGTGGTTCGGTGCGGACGAAGTGGCGCCCACCGCCGCCGACAACTACGCGCACCTCGTGGGTGCCAAGCCCATCGGCCTGATGATCCTGGGTACCGTGCTGCTCGAGACGTCAGCCCTCGTGGCCCTGCTGGTGTTGCTGCCCCTGCTGGTCTTTAAGCGGGACGGCTTGAAGGTCGCCGGCGGGCTGCGCTGGATCTTCTTCTTCGCGGGCTTGGGCGCGGGCTACATGCTCGTGGAGATCGTGGTCATGCAACGCTTCGTGCTCTACCTGGGCCATCCAGGCTACGCCATGACCGTGGTGCTGATGACCTTCTTGCTCTTCAGCGGAATGGGCGCCCACGTGGCTGGGAAGAGTGCTGATCCCGGTCGCACCCTGCGCCGGTCTCTGCTGGTGGTGCTGCTCCTGCTCGTGGTTCTCGGTGTGGGCTTGCAGGCCTTCTTCGACAGCACCTTGCGTCTGGACTGGGGCCTGCGGGCCTTGCTCACCGCTGTGGTGCTGGGCCCCGTGGCCTTCGTCATGGGCATGCCCTTCCCCAGTGGTCTGACGATTCTGTCGGGTCGGGCGGCGCCCTTGGTGCCCTGGGCTTTTGGAGTCAACGGCGGCGCTTCGGTGCTGGCGTCCGTGGGCGCCATCCTGATCGCCCTGGGTGCTGGCTTCTCCACAGCCTTCTTAGTGGCCGGCGTCACCTACGCGGTGGCCTTCTTGGCTGGTCGCAGCGTGACCCGAGCGTGACCCGAGCCTGACCCGAGCCTGCCCCGAGCCTGAATCGAGCCTGAACCGAGCCTGAACCGAGCGTGAACCGAGCGTGACCCGAGCCTGAACCGTTACATGGGTCTCAGTTGATCTCTAACTGACTGTTAATTTTAGCTTTGTTTCAGTTCTCTTTCTGCCGATTCTTTGGTGTGGTGAGCTCTTCCGCGATGGACTCGTCAGGCGTCAGCAGCGTCCGACTGCTTCATCCGAGCTCGCTCCAAACAGGAACCACAGGCAACAACGGGGGCTTCCCGGCCATGCCGGTATAGGGCGGCTCCGTACTTCTTAAGGGGGCCGTATGGTCACTTTGGTCGTCGTTGGGGACGGCGGATTAGAGACGCACGCATTGATCGATCAGGCTCGCAACGAGGGCCATCGAGTTCAATTGGCAGCCACGGTCCAGCGTGGCTTAGAGGTGCTCGCGGAGCTCGACGATCACGAGGTGGTCTGCGCTGCCTTCGTGGAGCTCGGAAGCCATGGCGAAAGCTCTTTTTCAGGGTTGGATGCCTTGGCAGCGGTGCGTGCCGGAGACTCGTTCTCGCGGCTTCCGGCGGCGCTACTCTGCGCGGTCTCGGCCAGTCCAGACTGGGAGCGTTGCGCCGCTCTGAACGTAGACCATGTGCTGCATGGGAACAGCGAGATGGGGGCCTTGCGGCTGGTTCTGGGTTCTCTGGTGCGTATAGCGAAAACTCAGGCGGCGGAGACCTTGGCCCTGCTGGAGTCGAGCCGGGTTGACCAACTGAAGGTCGAGTTTCTAGCCAACGTCAGCCATGAGATTCGCACGCCGATGAACGGAGTCATGGGACTGACGGAGCTTTTGATGGAAACCCGTCTGGCTCCCGAGCAGCGCCAATACGCCGAGGGCGTTCACGAGGCCAGCCGCTCGTTGATGGCCATCATCAATGACATCCTCGACTTCGCCATGGTGGCTGCGGGGGAAATGCCCCTCGACTTGGGCGACTTTGACCTGGCTGCACTGCTCTACGACGTGGTCGACGAGTTCGGCGGGAAGGCGAGTCGCCGAGGGTTGCAGCTGCTGCTCGATTATCCCGCTGATCTCCCCACGCGTTTTGTGGGCGACGGGGATCGGCTGCGCCAAGTGGTCCAGAACCTCGTCAGCAACGGGCTGAAGTTCACCGAGGCGGGCCATGTGTTGGTCTCCGTTGAGGCCATGGAATTGGGCGAGGACACCTTGGAGTTGCGCCTCTCTGTGACGGACACAGGGGTCGGCCTCGGCGATGGGACCTCTGAGTTGATCTTCGAAGCCTTCAGCCAGGCCGATGGTTCGTCCACCCGCCGTGTTGGGGGGTTGGGCCTGGGGCTGTCGCTCACCAAGCGCCTAGTCCAGCTCATGGGAGGCACGGTGGGCGTCGAGAGCAACGAGGAGCAGGGCTCGAAGTTCTGGGTGCGCCTGCGTCTGCCCTTGGGAGTTCAAACCACAGCTGTTTTGGCCGAGCCTGGGAGTTTCGCCGGTCAGCGAATCTTGCTGGTCGACGGGGCTCCGCTGAATCTCGACATTCTCATGGGCCAGACGAAGGCTTGGGGTATGCGGCCTTCCCGGGCCAGCTGTAGTGCTGAAGCTCTGTGCCTCGCTCAAACGGGATTCGACGACGGCGACCCCTTTGAGATGGCCTTGGTCGACGCTCAAATGCCCGACATGGATGGCCTGGGGCTCGCCCGGGCCTTGCTGGACGACCCCCGGCTGGCTGACATGGCCATCGTGCTGGCGAGCGCGTCTCCCAGCCCTGATGACCGCTGCCGTTGTGAGGCTGAAGGGCTGGCGGGCTATCTCGTGAAGCCCTTGCGAGCCGACGTGCTGCAAGGTCTGCTCGAACTTGTCTGGGCAGAAGGCGAACTCTTGCGCGATCAAGAGAGAGCTGCGTCTCGTCGGCTGATGACCCGCTCATCGGTCGAGTCTGCCCGGCTCGAGTCAGCTCAGCTGGCTGGGCGAGAGGCGACCCAGACCAAGGGAGCTAGCGGTCTTCCGCAGGTCGTGGTTGGCCACGTCTTGGTGGTCGAGGACAACCCGCTCAATCGCCGAGTGGCAGCTGGCATGCTCGAGAGCCTGGGCTACCGCATCGACATGGCGCCGGACGGGCGCTCGGGGCTGGAGCTGCTCGAACAGAACCACTACGACGTGGTGCTCATGGACTGCCAGATGCCCGTCATGGACGGCTTCGAGGCGACCCGTCAGATTCGTCTCGCCGAGCAGGGTCTCCGGCGCCACACGCCCGTGGTGGCCATGACGGCCCACGCTCTCGTGGGCGATCGAGCCCGCTGTCTTGAGGCGGGTATGGATGACTATCTGACCAAGCCTCTGAAGCGCCATGCGCTGGCGGCCATGGTGGCTCATTGGCTCGAACGGGAGCGGCCCATCAACAGCTGATGGCAAGGGGCCCGACCCGGGGGCTACTGGGGTACTCTGGGCAGCGAAACACAGCAGGTTTTCTGCCGTCCAGCTCCTATGGTGCCAGCTTCCTTGACCAGCGACTCCCAACAAGTCCTCCAGGACGTCTTTGGCCACCAGGCCTTTCGCCCCTTGCAGCAGGACGTGGTCGACACGGTGGTGGCCGGGCAGGATGCCTTCGTGCTGATGCCCACCGGCGGTGGCAAGAGTCTCTGCTATCAGGTGCCGGCTGTAGTGCGGAAAGGCACGGCGATCATCGTTTCGCCGTTGCTCGCGCTGATGAAAGATCAGGTCGACGCTTTGCTCGCACACGGCGTCTCCGCCGCCGCCTACAACAGCAGTCTCGACGGAGGTGAAGCTCGGTCGGTCCTGGCCCGCTTTCATGCAGGCGAACTAGACCTGCTCTACGTGGCCCCCGAGCGGCTGGTTAGCCACGAATTCATAGAGCGTCTGACCACGATCAAAATCAGCCTCTTTGCTATCGATGAAGCCCATTGTGTCTCGCAATGGGGACACGACTTCCGGCCCGAATACACTCGTCTCGGGATGCTCAGGGAGCGCTTTCCTGAGGTGCCCATGATGGCTTTGACGGCCACCGCCGATGAGGCCACTCGGCAGGACGTCATGGAGCAGCTGGGCCTGGCTGACGCCGAGTTGTTTGTGGGCGGCTTTGATCGTCCCAACATTCGCTACTCGGTGGCGGCCAAGCGCGGAGCAGCGGCTCAGCTGTCGCGGTTCACGGAGCAACGCCGAGGCCAGGCTGGCATTGTGTATTGCCTGAGTCGGCGGCGCACCGAAGAGGTGGCCGCAGATCTACGCTCCCTGGGGCATGCCGCGGCTTGTTATCACGCGGGTTTGTCGTCGTCCGACCGCCGCGATACTCAAGAGGGCTTTCTCGCAGGGAAGCTCGACGTGGTCTGCGCCACGGTGGCCTTTGGTATGGGCATCGATAAAGGGGATGTGCGCTACGTGGTGCACTACGACATGCCCCGGTCCATCGAAGCCTATTACCAAGAGACCGGCCGTGCAGGGCGAGACGGCCAAGCGGCAGAGGCTCTGATGCTCTACGGCTCGGGCGATGTGGGGCGCATGCATCGGCTCATTGAGCAGGGCGAAAACCCTGACCAAGTGCGCATGGAGCAGCAGAAACTCTCCACCTTGGCAAGCTGGTGCGAGGCCACGACCTGTCGCCGCCAAGCCTTGCTTGGTCACTTTGGTGAAGAGGCCCCGGGGGCTTGCGGCAACTGTGACACCTGCTTGGAACCTGCCGAAACCTACGACGGCACTGTTCAGGCGCAGAAGATGTTGTCGTGCATTTGGCGGACGGGGCAGCGCTTTGGCGCCACCCATGTTCTCGACGTGTTGATGGGTAGCAAGGGCAAGCGCGTGCTGGAGTTGGGGCACGACCAGTTGTCCACCTACGGCATTGGCAGCGGCGAGCCCCGAGACGAATGGGACGGCGTCTTACGCCAGCTGATCCACAAGGGCTACGTGATCAAGGACCTGGCCAACTGGTCCGTGCTGACGCTCACGAAACGCTGCAAAGCTGTGCTGGCTGGGGAGCTCTCTGTGGAACTCGCGCGGCCCCGGCCGTCCCTGGCAGAACAGAGCGAAGACGAACCTGGCGCCGGCGGGCGGCGGGGGCGCAAGGGGCGCGGCCGTGGTAGCAAGGGTAGCGGACGTCGTCGCGCTTCGGCGGTGAGCGATGATCCTCTGGATGCAGGGGGGGCAGAGTTGTTCGAGTCGCTGCGTGAGCTACGCCGAGAGTTGTCCACTGCCGCGGAGGTGCCTGCCTACCGAGTCTTCAGCGATGCCACGCTCCGTGACATGGCTCGCATACGTCCCAGTAACAACGGTGAGCTTCTCGGGGTGAAAGGTGTGGGCCCGAAGAAAGTCGAGACTTATGGCGAGGTGTTTCTCGAGGTGTTGAACGGAGCTTCCTCGGGGGGCGGAGGCGAGCCGCCTGCGTCGGGCGAAGCCTCTGTGGAGATCGTCGTAGACACTGAGTACTTTGATGACGGCTACTCTGTCGCTGAAGCCGAAGCAGGCGCTGCCAGCGAGATGGCTTTTGACGAGGCCTCTCTCGATTTGCCTCCGAGAGATGAGTCACCCGACGACGAAATCGGCGCTAGCTGAAGCACGGCTCTACCGCATCTTTGGGCGCTGGTTCCAGTTTCAAGAGGATGACGGTGTGGGGCCCAGCGACGATGGACCTGCGGACTCGTTTCTGGGCGACTCGATCAGCGAACGGTTGCCCTGACCAGGGCAGAACGTTGCTCC
>JBLIMM010000320.1:0-5589 GCA_047638635.1 Pseudohongiellaceae bacterium
TGATGGCTTGGTGAGGACAAGGTCCACAAGAGCCCCCGCCAAGTCGATGCCCGTGGCGCTGACGAAGGCGGCCAGACCTGGGCAGGTGTTGACCTCAAGCACGATAGGAGAGCCTTCGTGGTTCAGCAAATCAACGCCGGCGATCGACAGTCCCAGGCATTGGGCGGCGTTCTGGGCTAGGCGGATCTCGTCGGCGCTGGGCTCGACTCTGCGGGCTGTGGCGCCATAGACCGTGTTCCCGCGCCCATCCTCAGCGAGGGGGACCCGCTCCATGGCCCCCACGAGCTGCCCGCCGAGCAGCACCAGACGACGGTCAATACCTCCCCCGAGGAGGGGCTGAACCAGGGCTGGGCCACAGAGCTCGGCGTACGCCAGGGCAGCCAGCGAAGCGTCCCCACGGCTCAATCCCACGGTGACGCCGCGCCCGGAGGAGCCGCGGATGGGCTTGACCACGAAGGACTCACCATCAAGGGTCGAGAGGTCGAGGGCTTGATCGCGGCGCACGACGACTGTGGGGGGCACCGGGAGACCCGCCGCTGCCAGGGTCTCCAAGCAAAGGGCCTTGTCGTGGACGGCAGCGACCCGTTGAGGGGCATCGATCCAGCGGGTCTCGCCTGAGCAGGCGGCTACGGCCAGGGCATTCAAGTCGTCTGGGGACACCCCCGAAGGCAGTCGCAGCAGGGCGGTCGTCGGTGGGCTCTGCCCTGGCCAACCGGCTTGGGCGAGCTGGGCAAAGCGCCCGGGCGACAGCACATCGAAGGGCAGCGAACGTGATTCAAACGCCGCTGCTAGAAGGCGCAGGTGCGCTGTGTCTTTCCCGCGGGAGAGGACCACGTGTCTGGGGAGTATGCTGGTCACTCGTGTCTCGCGGGTCCTGCGACGAAAGATCGAATCATGCTGCGCGGTTTGCTCGCCATTTCAATACTCGCGGTCGCCTGTGCAGCGCCGCCGTCCCGTGATTACTACGGCCCTGTGGGCGTGGATTTCGGTGACACCATCGGAAGCTGGGAGTTCGAAAACGAGAGCGAGTCGTTTCAAGTGCGTTGCCAAGGATCGTATCTCAACACGGTGGATGGCCAAGTTGTTCGTACTGTGCATTTGCAACTGACTGCCACGCGGACCCACGGCGAGCCGCTCATGCTGTCGCTCGAGGACATCGTGCTCAAACTTTTGGGGACGGGCCCCACGATCACTTTGCCAGTGAGCGCCATCTGGGATGGAAGCGAACAAATCGTGGGCGCTTTAGTGGTGCCACCGTGGAGCCGCCGGGTCGTAGACCTGTTTTTCGACAGTGTCCGTACCGCAGAGGCAGACCTGCTGCGCCTCCATCTGCGGCAGCGCGAGGCGGACGGTCGCTTGCAGCTCTACGAGTGTCAGTTTTTTCTGCTCGAAGAAGACGACCCGAGACGTCCCGGCGATGAAGCACTGCACGACCCAGACTTCGGCTACCGCGATGGCTACTACTTTCCCGGCTGGGGCGATCTGGGTGAACGGCGTTTGCGCACCGCTGATCAGGTGCGCCTCTTTCATCTGTTTCACGACCCTGAAGCAGGCCTGATCTGGTGATGGCACGCCCATGCGTACGGCGCTGACACTAGCAGCCCTCTGCCTCGCCGTGGTGGTTGCCTGGTGGTCGCTGGATGACGTGTTTGCGGATGCCGTCTCGGAGCAAGCGGTGACCCTGGGCCTCGCCGAGCAGCTGTCCTTCGGGGCCGTTGAGAGCGACCTGCCTCACGGTGTGGCGCTCATTGACGTTGTGCTGCGGGACGCAGCCAGCGGCCGAGAGGTGGTGCAGCTGGGCCGGGCCGACTTCGAGCTCAGGGCCGGCTGGAACGACGGCCTGGATGTGGAGCTCATGGCCGTGAACGGCGTGGGCGGGCGCATTTCTATCGAGCCCACGAAAGACGGTTTGGGCGGCATGGTGGACACGCTGATTGATGTCATCGTGGCCATCGTTGAGACCCTTGAGGCCGCTTCGACACCGGGGGAGCCCCGTGGGGCTCTTCCGCCCCTGCTCTTTCGCGATCTTGACGTGGTCGTCCTGGCCGACTCGTGGCCCTTGGAGAACTATCAGGGGAGTCGTGTCTTGGTGGCTCAGAATGGCGACGCGGTAGAAGCCACGATCGACTTTGGTGGGGGCGGTGGTCGGCTTGTGCTGCGCTTCGGTCCGGACGGGCTCGACCGCATCGACACGGTGGCCCTGGCTCTGACCCCCGGGATTGTCCGACTCATTGGCGATCCATGGGGCCCGCTACTGGCTCGCCTGGCCCGCCCCCGAGGCTTGGCCGACTTGGTCATCACAAGGCTCGACCAGGAGCTGCCGGATGTCCACGGTGTGGTGCGCGAGGGTGTGATCGACTCGCCCTGGGTGCCCCTGCCCTTAGGCCCGCTGACGCTGCCCCTCGAGCTCACTGCCGGGGAACTCAAGGTGACCACAGAGCCCTGGCCTTTCGAGAACGGCACCATGAAGGCGCAGATCGAGGGCAATGCTGACGCGCTAACGCTTGTCCTCTCGATTCGCGATGGCGACTTTCATGAGGGCTTGCTGAGCCTCGTCCCTGCCTATGGCCAGCAGCAAGTGCTGCGCTGTGGAGACGGGGGCAAGTTTGATCTCGACCTGACGCTTGCCTGGGATTTCGAGCGAGGAGCCACTCCGCATATTTCTGGTAGCGGCGGTTTTCATGTACAGACCATGACTCTCCCCGAGTTCGGTCTGACGCTGGAAGATGTGGTCGGCCGGCTCCAGGTCGTTGACGATCGGCTGCGGGTTCCAGAGGTCACCGGCTTGTGCGCTGACGGTGGTTTCTCTGGAGTGGGTGAGCTCGACTTGGTGGACAGTCGCTTCCAGGTGGACGTCGATCTGAAAGAACTGAACATCTCAGCACTCCAAGAGAGTCTGGCCCCTGAACTCGCGGCGACGAGCCCCCTGGCTGGATGGCTGGCGGGACGGTTGCACTGTGAAGGAGACTTGGATCGTGTCGACCTGGTGCAGGGGCAGGGCGAGTTTTTCGTTCGTGCCGGGCGCTTTGCTGAGTCCCGGGCTCTCACCCTGATTCGCCAGGCGCTGACCCTGGGTCCCACAGAGCAACGGAACGATCAGCGTCTCCAGGCCGAACTCCGCTACGGCAAGGAGATTCTGACCGTGGAACGGATCAGCGTTGATCTGGGGTTGCTGGCCCTCACTGGCCAAGGGCAGGTGGACGCAAACGGGGTCGTGGACCTGGACCTGCTGCTGATGAAAGAGCCCGCCGGGTTTCTTGGATCTCTGTGGGGCTTCATCCAGAAAAGCCTGATCGTGCAAGTCGATGTGACTGGCCCCGTGGATGAGGTTGAGGTGGCCGTGTATCCCCTGGGAGTCATCTCCCGGCCTCTCCAGGCGGCCATGGACTTTCTGACGGCGTGGCGTGACGAAGAGCCGTAATTGCTCGCTCTGTCACAACCCTCCCTTGGTTGAGGAAAGCTAAGCTGATAACATGCATTGTCGAATAACTAGCCTTCCAAGGGCTCATTCAGCACTCTGAGAGACCGTCTCCATGGCCAAGCCGAAGAACTTTCTCTTCGTTTGCAAGGGCAACAATGCCCGCAGTCAGATGGCCGAGGGCTTCGCACGCTCCATGGCCAGTAGCGGCCTCAAGATCTTCAGCGCGGGGCTCTCCCCTGAGGCGCCCAGCGGCTACGCCGTTGAGGTCATGGGTGAGATCGGTATCGATATCTCGGTGCAAGACGCCACGGCCTTCGAAGACGTGCCGCTGAACAAGATCGATACCTTGGTCACGTTGAGTTCCGATGCGGACGCCGTACCGCCGAAGCTCAAGAAGAAGGTCACCACGATTCACTGGCCTCTTGATGATCCGTCCGCAGAGGGTGGCACTGAGGCTGAGGTGAAGATCGCGTTCCGCATGGTCCGCGACGAGATCCGCAACCGGATCGAGGTGCTGCTCGTCGGCTAAGTGCCGCTCGGGTTCTGTCCCTTGCCTCATGGAGCACTCGCTGAAGAGTCAGCGAGTGCTGCTTGGGTCCAGCGCGATCCTCGCGGCTTCCACGTCCTCGGGCAGATCCAGGTCTCGGATGAGCCAGGGCCGTTGCAGCACTACGTGATGCACGCGAGCCGCGGTCTTGCGCACGATGCGGTGGGCGGGTTCGTCCAGCCCCAAAGCGGCGAACTCTGCGGCCAAGGGCGCGGCGAAGAATGCTGGGTGGCCCCGGCGGCCGTCCACACTGGGGACGACAATGTCGATGCCTGGGGCCCGGGCCGCAAACGCCGAGTGCAGCTGGGCGACAGATTCCCCGTCCACCAAGGCCACATCGACGGGATGAACGGCGAAGCCCGGACCCATGACGGGGGCCAGGGCCAGGCCAGCCTTCAGCGAGGCGGATTGTCCCCAATCGATGTCTTCTGTGTAGGCCAGCTCGACGCCCTCCAGCTTGACACTGGCTTCCACTCGCGCTGCTTCGGCGCCCAAGACGACGCGGATGTGCTCCAGACCCCCGGCGCGCAGGGCATTCAAGACCCGCTGCAGAGCGGTGATCCCGCCCAGGTCGAGCAGGGCTTTGGGGCCGCCCACGCGACGTCCACGACCGGCGGCGAGAACGATGGCGAGCAAGTTCTGTCTCCAAGAATGGCGCAGCAGGGTAGCAAGCTGTGGGCTGATCATCTGGGCGTCGAGGTCCTCTCGGTGGCGCTGGCGTTCTCCGCGACGCGAGCTCCCCGTGAAAGGCTCCGGGGGTGAGTCTGTCGCGAAAAGTGGGGCTCAACGCTGCGGGACAGATCGCTGGCCGCCTCTACACCTCGACCCTGTCGTTCTTGGTGACGGCGGTCTTGCTGCCTCGTCAGCTGGGCGAAGTGAGTTTCGGCATCTTCGCCTGGTACCTCACGCTCTATCAGCTGCTCACCAACGTGCTCGACTTCGGCCTGGGCACCATCGTGATTCGCGATGGCAGCCGAGATCGCTCCCGGGCGGGGCAGATCATTGGCACGCTGGTGCTGATCAAGGCGGCCATCGCCTTGGCCGGCGTGGTCCTGCTCGTGCTCTTGGCCTACCGCTTCGAAGGTTGGGGGACGCGCTTCGGGCTGCTCTCTCTCGCCGCACTCCACTTGCTGTTTCACGCGCCAGGGGGCGCCGCAGCGATTTTTCATATCGACATGGCGTTTCGCTGGGTGGTGAGCGCGTCCGTGTCGGGCCAGACCGCTTGGCTCTTGGCCACCATGGCCTTGGCTGCCCTCGAGGTGAACGACCCGGCGCCCTACTTGATGGCCTTCGGGCTGGGCACAGTGGTGACTGGCAGCCTGGGTTACTTTTGGGCTCGCCGGCGGGTCACCGTTCGTTTCGACGCCAGCGCGGCGCAGCGCAGAGACCTCTGGAAGCAGGCTTGGCCTGCCGGGGTGTCGATGACCCTGGCGTCGCTCTACTTCTATCTCGATACGGCCATGTTGCGTCCCATGGTGGGCGAAGTGGCCGTGGCGCATTACTCCGCAGCCTGTCGCATTCTCACCTTCGTGCTGATGGTGCCGGTGATGGTGAGCCAAGTGTTCTTCCCGGTGTACGCCCGGCTGTGGCAAGTGGGGCCAGAGGCCTTGCAGCCCTTCTA
>JBLIMM010000321.1:0-5556 GCA_047638635.1 Pseudohongiellaceae bacterium
CGCTTTTTGCGCTCGCCACGGACTCGACGGTTCCGCATTCCAAGCTCGTCTCGAAGGCCTGCTGCGCTTGATCTCCCAGCCTGCCCCTGGTGAAGCGGACGCCCCGGATTCCCAAGCCGCCCAGTCCCAAAACCTCGCTGGCACGAACGTATTCCCAGCGGACGACAACCTCCCCCGAGAGCGCCTCGGCGGCTACCGCCTCTTGCGCGTGTTGGGCGAAGGGGGCATGGGCTTGGTGTCTCTGGCCGAGCAAGAACGCCTGGGACGGCTCGTGGCTCTCAAGCTGATCCGCCCCGAGCTGGCGGCTTCACCCTCGGCCGCAGAACGCTTCCGCCGAGAGGCCCGAGCCATCGCCCGACTGCGCCATGCGCACATCGTCACGGTGCTCAATGCAGGGGACGACAACGGCATCCTTTGGTTCGCCATGGAGCTGGTCCCCGGGAAGTCCCTCGCAGAAGTGATCAGCGAGGAGTCAACGCCCCTGCCCGTGCGGCGGGGCGTGACCTGGGCCAGAGATCTTGCCCAGGCTCTCGACGCTGCCCATCGCGAAGGCATCGTCCACCGGGATATGAAGCCTGGCAATGTGCGCATCACCAGCGACGATCAAGCGCTGCTGCTCGACTTCGGCCTCGCTCGCGACCTCACCGGCGTGGATGTGACCATCACCGTCACGTTCGCCGGCTCCCCTGCCTACGCCGCCCCCGAGCAGCTCTTCGCTCAGAAAGTCGACGGACGCACCGACGTCTACGCCCTGGGCGTCACCCTTTACGAGAGCCTCAGCGGACAGGTGCCCTTCAACGGGAAGTCACTGGCCCAGCAGATTCAGGCCCTGAACACCCAAGAGCCCCGGCCCTTGCGGAGCCTGCGCCCCGATCTCCCGCGAGATCTAATTTTGGTGGTCGCTCAAGCCATGGAGCGCGATCCTGCTCAGCGCTACTCCAGCGCTGCATTGCTGGCCAAAGATCTCGACGGGGTGCTGTCCCTGCGGCCCGTGTCAGCGGCGCCTCCCAGTTGGCTGCGACAACTCACCAGCTGGACGCGCCAACACCGAGGCCAGGCGGCCACCCTCGCTGCCCTGCTGCTGGTGGGCATAGCCATCGCAGTGACGTCCGTCCTCGGCGACATGAACCAAGACCGAGCGGACGCCAACGCAGCGACTCGCTTGGTCAGCGACTCACTCATGCAGCTCGCCGCCTACGCTCAGGGGCGCACCACAGCCGACACCGCAAAATGGACCAGCCTCACGCTCAACCAAACCCTGGGACAACGGCTGCTGACTCCAGAAGAAGTCAACGCACTGGATACCGCAGAATCGATCAGCCGCGCTCACCAAGGGGCACGAGAGCAGCTGGCCGCCCAGGTCCTCGGGCAGCTTTCAGAAGCGCGGCGACTGCACCGCCAAACCGAAGACCTCGAGCTGGCCTGGACATCCTTCTCTCACCAACGTTGGCTCGACGTGCGGGGCCTCAAGACCCCCAGAGGCTGAGAAGTTCTTTCGGGAGCAAGTGCTCAGCCACGACCCGGACGGCAGCTGGAGCGCGAAGGTCCAGGGCACTGCCGCCGTGGCCTTCGACTCGTCGCCGCCGGGAGCAGCGGTCTCTCTGTTTCGATACCAAGAGCGAGGCGATGTCATCGCGGGCCAGCGCCGCATGTTGGCCGCCGTCCCTATGGTCGATCTCACCCAAACCGACACTCTCCCGGACACAGCGCCCGAGGGCCCCGGCCCCCTGTCCAGCTGTCTGCTCGGCACCACGCCGCTCCCACCTACGCAGCTGCTCCCCGATTGGTACGTGGCCTGGATGGAAGCCCCCGGGCACGCCCCCCAAGCCGTGCCTTTTCATGTGGATCACGCGGTGGAGTCCTACTCGAAGCCCATTCGTCTCGCGCCACGTTTGGTCGCCCTGACGAGCTGGTCCCTGGCTTCGTCCGCGTTGCAGCAGACGCGTTCCCTTGGGGCGAATGGGCCTTCTGGATGCAGCGGCGAGAAGTGACGGTTTCGGAGTACAGCGAGTTCCTGACTCACTTGGCAACGAGCGACATCGATGCAGCCACTGCGCGCTTGCCAGGGGCCATCGATGGGACGACACCTTGGCAGCTCGACGGACGAAGCCAGGTGGTCTTGCCCCACGGCGTTTCTCCCGACCATCCGGTTCGCGGCGTGAGCTGGACCGACGCCCAGTCCTACGTGCGCTGGTGGGACACCAACCGCAACCCACGGCCAGCAGCTCTCTGGGCTGACCTTCCCGGTAGGCACGAGTGGATTCGCGCGGGGCACGGCGGGGACGGTCGGAAATATCCCTTCGGCGAGGTGTTCCGCCCGGCCTGGGTGTCGTCCCGCTTTGGATCGGAGCCACTGGGCCCGTCTCCCGTGGGCAGCCATCCCGTCGATCGCTCCCCGTGGGGCGTGCTCGATATGGCTGGCAGCGCCAGAGAGTGGTTGGGCAACGAACTCGACACGGGCCTGCGCCTCGCAGCGGGTGGCGGCTAAGACGAAGCCGATCCTTGGGCATTCAGAGTCGAGCGCCGGGAAAGCTTGCCTGCGGAAACCCGAGGACGGTCCAGCGGCTTCAGAATGGTGCTCCGAGAGCGAAATAGTCCGGCCACAGTCGTGGGTGAAACCCCAGATTATGTCCACGTCCCCGCTACTCACCACAGCGCCGCTGAAGCCCCGGCAAAAGAACTACCGATAGGGGATGGATGATCGACCTCCCCCCCCAACCTGGCTCAACGCCTCGCCGAACAGCGGCCGTATCTGCTAAGGCTGGTGCGCAGAGAAGGCCGGGGTTTGCTGGGCTTCGAAGAGGCCGATGACTTGGTGCAAGGGGTGAACGTGCGGGCGCTGGCGTCATCAGAGTCGTTTACTTGGCGCGGCGAGATAGCCTTCAAGGGGTGGCTGATCACCCTGGCCAAGCGCCACGTGGCCGATCGCAACGATCACTGGAAGGCTCTCAAACGTGGAGCCGGGCGCATCGTGCGGCTTACCCGCAGTGGCGCGGGAACCCACGATCAGCGGGGCGTCGCACCAGCCTTTGACGGGCCGGGGCCGCGCACGTTCGCATCCCAACGAGAGGCGCTCATGCTGGCGTCGAGGGCCCTTGCCGCACTTTCGGAGAAGGACCGGCAGCTTGTGCGCTGGTCATCCGAAGGAGTCGACTCGGCCACACAAGCGGAGCGGCTGGGAATCTCCCAAGAAGCTGTGCGAAAAGCCGGGACGCGAGCGCTGGAGCGCCTGCGCAAAACGTTTCGATTGCTGAACCCTCTCGCGCGGGTGTAGCGCGCAGCAGAGACAGGGACTCGTTAGCTCAGTCTCAGCGAACGGCCGTTGTCATCCACGCCCAGGTTTAGCAAGAAGGGCGCCGCTCTCCGGGACCAAGCTTCGGGCGCATCAGCGCTGAGCGCTGACTCGGGTAAGCACTTGCGCAGCATGTCCGTAGCAATGAGCCCAGGAGCGAAGGCTACGCAAGCCAGCCCCACCGGCAGCTCTTTAGACAGGCTGCCCGAAAGCCCTTCTACGGCGTGCTTGCTCGCGCAGTAAGGGCCAACTTTTGGCGAAGTCGAATGCCCCCAACCCGAACTGAAGTTCACGATGGTCCCCGCGCCTCGGGCGATCATGGCAGGCACGAACGCGCGAATGGTGTTGGCCACGCCGCTCACGTTGATCGCCATGAGTTCATTGAACTCTTCAGCGGACAACTCCCACAGCGGCGCCTGCCGATTCATCACCGAAGCATTGTTGATCAGCAGGTCAGGGATGATGTTGTCGGACAGCAGTGCCCTCGCCCAAGCTGAAACAGTAGTTTCGTCAGAGACGTCGAGAGCAGAGAACGAGTGCGGCGCAGGGTACTGCTCAGTGAGCGCTGCGATGGTTTCAGAAGAACGCCCGCAGCCGTGAACTGTGTGCCCCGCTTCGACGAAGCGATCGACGAGAGCGCGGCCACCACCGCGAGTCGCGCCGGTGAGCAGGATGATTCGGGGAGAGTGGGGCATGGGCATGAACGACGGGAAGCCCCGGGTTTCACTAGACATATCGACAAAAATAATTATATGCAAGCTGAGGTTTTGAGCACCAGCATTGCTTACCGAATTGAACTACGGGATTTTCAATGACCGCTATAGTCGCAGTCAGCCCAAGCGCCAAATGCCTTTTACATTTCACGTTTGGAGCACGGCCATCAACACTCATTGACTCTTTGTGGGGCAAGATCATGTTACTGCAGCTGATTCGAGTGACCGTTGGAGTGGCGCTCTTAAGCGCTGCCGCAACCGCCGATGTTCTGGTGGTTCACAGTGACGGATCCGGTGATTTCACTGGCCTTCAGGCCGCGGTGAACGCTGCGGCGAGTGGCGACATCCTGCTCGTGCAGAGTGACTTCACCGGCGAGTTTGTCGAAGTGGTAGGCAAGGGGCTCACGATAAGCGGAGAGGTCAACCAGCGCCCGAAGCAGGGTGGTATGCAGGTCTCCAGTGTTCCCGCAGGTGAGCAGATAATCCTACGGGGACTTGAGTTCGGCCCGTTCCCGGTTGCCAACAAGCAATCTCTCATCGTAGGAGGCTGTAAGGGGGTTGTGCTCGTCGAGGACTGCACAGCCACCGGTAACGACGGCGAACCCAGCTTCAGCGGCCCCTTCGTCAACTCTTGCAACGTTGGAGAATCGGCTGTCCTTACGGGGGCCAATACTTACATGATCGTGACACGCTGCACCTTTCTTGGTGGTACCGGACACGACCGATTGGCCTCCGGCCCCTTTGTTCCTTCCGGACCCGGTGGACACGGACTCTTTGACAAGGGAGGGAGCACTCTAGCCATCTATGCTTCTTCGCTCATGGGCGGCCCCGGGGGCAGCGATCCACTCGCCATCGGCTTCGGCGAAACAGGTGGATCAGGCCTACTTTCCCTAGGCAGTTTCGTCTGGCTTGAGGGCGGCACAGCCATCGGCGGCCCGAGCGGGGACGGCTGTTTCTCCGGTAACATTCTCTGCAACGGCGGCGACGCCGTGGTGGTCTCCTTTGGCGGTTCCTTGCAGATTCGTGACGCGTTCACCCAGGGAGGCCTCGGTGGGCTCTATGCCATTCCCGACATCAGCGGTGCCACCCATGCGCCCGACGGTGACGACGTGTACACCGATGTTGGAAACCTCGTGGCGCACCCAGGAGCAGCCTCCCACGCCATCGACCTCTCCCCGGTCTATGAGGGAGAGCCGGGCACCACTTCCATCGTGGGCCCACCCGCAGCCTTTGCTGGCTACGTGCTGTCCGTCGAACTGGGTCACTTGCAGCTCGGCGGCAGCAAGGGCATTCTCGCAGCGGGCTTGCCCCTTTTCGGCCCGTTCTTGCTGGGCCCCATCCCGGCGAATGGTGTCCTTGAGTTCTCCTACACCACGCCGGCTCTGGGCCCCCTCTTCGAGGGCTTTGCCTTCGTGAAGCAAGCGCTGGTGACAGACACCGACGGCCTGCGGGTCACCGCTCCCACGGCCTACGTGCATCTCGGCGCGGGCCCCTGAGCGTCGTTACCCGGTCGTTCTAGAATGGCAGTGGGGGGGGTCGTCAAAAGGCCCC
>JBLIMM010000322.1:0-5530 GCA_047638635.1 Pseudohongiellaceae bacterium
CTGATCAAGACTCTGCGAGAGCTGCGGGACCGGGGCAACACCGTGCTAGTCGTCGAGCACGATGAAGAGACGATCTTGGCCGGGGACGAGATCGTCGACATTGGCCCGGGAGCTGGGCAGCTAGGGGGAGAACTCCTGGCGGCGGGTTCTGTGTCGGATGTCCTGTCCGGCCCGCGCACGTTGACCACTGAGTATCTCTTGGGCGAACGGACCATTGCGACTCCCACTGAACGGAGACCAGGCAACGGTGAGATCCTGAGCGTTGTCGGTGCCCGGCAGCACAACCTCACTGGCATCGATGTGGACTTCCCCCTGGGCTGCTTGATCGCGGTGACCGGCGTGTCCGGCTCGGGCAAGTCGACACTCGTAGACTCCATCCTG
The DNA here is from genome assembly GCA_047638635.1 of Pseudohongiellaceae bacterium. Taxonomy (GTDB): domain Bacteria; phylum Planctomycetota; class B15-G4; order B15-G4; family B15-G4; genus CAZIAK01. The sequence goes on from JBLIMM010000322.1 coordinate 382, forward strand.
AAGCGCAGCTTGGCGGCCACGTTGCACAACGCCGAGGCGACCCCTGGCGATCACGACCGCATCGACGGTCTTGAGCACATCGACAAGGTGATCGAGATCGACCAAATGCCCATTGGTCGGACACCCCGCAGCAATCCGGCTACCTACACCGGCGTGATGACGCTCATGCGTGACGTGTTCGCCGCCACCCCTGAGTCCAAGGTCAGGGGCTATGCCAAGGGGCGCTTTTCGTTCAACGTGAAAGGCGGTCGTTGCGAGTCGTGCCAGGGCGCTGGGGTTAACACCATCGAAATGCAGTTTCTGCCCAACGTGCAGGTCACTTGCGAGGTCTGCTCAGGGCGGCGCTACAACACGGAAACACTAGAAATTCAGTACCGCGGGCGCTCTATCGACCAGCTGCTTGACATGACCGTCGACGACGCTTTGGAGTTCTTCGCCCACCACAAAAAGACCGGTCGCATCTTGCAGACCTTGCAAGACGTGGGCTTAGGATACGTGAGTTTGGGCCAGCCCTCGACGACTCTTTCAGGGGGCGAGGCGCAGCGTATGAAGCTGGCCTCGGAGCTCTGTCGACCAGCCACCGGGCGCACGCTCTATATTCTCGATGAGCCCACCACCGGGCTGCATTTCCAAGATGTGGCGGTGTTGATCGAAGCTCTGCAACGTTTGGTTGATGGCGGCAACTCGATGATTGTGGTGGAGCACAATCTCGACATGGTCAAGACCGCCGACTGGGTGATTGACATGGGCCCTGAGGGGGGAGACGGCGGGGGTAAAGTCGTTGTCTGCGGCACCCCCGAGAAGGTGATCCGGTCGCGAAGTTCGCGCACCGGAAAGGCCCTTGCTGCCCACATGGACCCAGCCCGCTACGACGCGCTGCGCACGCCGGCTGCTCCGGTCGAAGAGCAAGTGAAGAGCCGCGATCTTGTGGTGAAGGGTGCGAGCTTGCACAACCTGAAGAACGTGAACGTGCGCATTCCCCACGGCAAGCTCACGGTGATCACTGGCCCTTCGGGGTCGGGCAAAACGAGCTTGGCCTTCGACACACTCTTTGCAGAGGGACAACGGCGTTTCGTAGAGAGTCTCTCTACCTACGCTCGACGTTTTCTCGATCGCATGGAACGCCCTCCGGTGGAGTCGATCACGGGGCTCTCACCGGCGATTGCCATCGACCAGAAGACTGCTAGCCGCAACCCACGTTCTACCGTGGCCACTAGCACGGAGATCCACGACTACCTGAGGGTGCTCTACGCCCGGGTGGGGCAGCCCCACTGCTGGACCTGCGGCCAGGAGTTGCGCAGCTGGTCAGCCACAGAGGCAGCCGCCGATCTGCTCGAACGAGCAGCGGGTAGCAAGGTGATGATCACCGCGTCTCTGGTGAGTCAAGACGTGGCCCACGCCACGGTTCTGTCCCACGCCAGCGAAGTCATGGAGATGGCATCGGAGTACAAGGCTGATGGCTTTGTGCGCTTGCTGATTGACGGGGAAATCGTTCGTCTTGACGATCTAGAAGAGACTGGCAAAGCCAAGTCTGTTGAGCTGGTGATCGATCGTTTGTCCGTGGTCAAGAATCGGCGCGGTCGCTTGGCTGAGGCCTTGGCCTTGGCCCAGCAGCGCGGTCTTGGGTTGGCCCATGCTCGGGTCATTGACGGCCCCGTCATCGACTACGAAGCCCGGGGCGGTTGTGCTCGCTGCGGAACGCGGCTGCCGGCAGAAGGCCTCAGCCCCAGGATGTTCTCGTTCAACAGCCACCTGGGTGCCTGCTCGTCTTGCGAAGGCTTGGGGCGGGTGATGGCGGCTAGCGAAGAACGCTTGGTCGACCGACCGAACCGCCCGTTGCTCGAAGACGCCATGACCACCCGAGTAGGGCGGCACATCTTGCGCAAGGGCGGCTGGCACCAGCAGCTGCTCGAACAAATCGCAGAGCACTTCAAGGTGGACATCCACAAGCCGTGGTCCACCTTGCCCGATGACTTTCGCCAGTGCGTGCTCTACGGGACGGGACTCGACACAGAGCTGCAAGTGCGCTTTTCAAAGACGAAGGGCAGCCGCTCAAAGCAGGTCGACTTTGATGTGGAGTGGCGCGGACTGATAGACACGGTGGAGGGCTGGTGGCGCAACACCGAGAGCGACGGCTGGTGGCGCGCAGCCCTCGAATCGGTGATGTCCGCCCAAGACTGCCGGGGTTGTGGCGGCGGCCGGCTGCAGCCGGCATCCATGGCGACCACCGTGTGCGGACTCAACATGGGTGACATCGCTGCGCTCACCGTGCGTGAAGCCCAGGCGACATTCGCCGGGCTGACATTGACGGGTAACGACGCAGCGATTGCCGAAGACATCTTGCTAGAGATCGGCAACCGACTCTCCTTTCTCTGCGACGTGGGGTTGGGATACCTCGGCCTTGGACGTTCGAGCTCGACGTTGTCGGGGGGCGAGGCACAACGAATTCGTTTGGCCTCCCAGTTGGGCAATCGCTTGGTGGGAGTGCTTTACGTGCTCGACGAGCCGTCCATCGGCTTGCATCCCAGAGATCAGGCCCAGCTGCTGGGGACGCTCCATGGGTTACGAGATCTGGGCAACACCATCGTTGTGGTGGAACACGACAACCAGACCATCGAAGCTGCGGACCACGTGATCGACATGGGCCCGGGTGCGGGTCGCCATGGGGGGCAGGTGGTTGTGGCGGGAACGCCGGAGCGCATTCGGCGCAGCGCTCAGTCGCTCACGGGGCGCTACCTCTCAGGGCTCGCGGGCCATGGCATCCCCGAATCACGAAGGCTCGGCGATGGCGAGTTGCGCATGCGAGGAGCGCGGCTGCACAACCTGAAGAGCGTGAACGTCGAGATTCCCCTGGGTGCCTTTACGGTGGTCACGGGCGTTTCCGGATCTGGTAAGTCGAGCTTGGTGAACGGCCTGTTGGTACCCGCCTTGAAGGCCCGTCTTGAACCCGAAGCGGATCCGCCGCGCGAGCTCAAGTCGCTCAAGGTCGTGGGCGCCGTAGACAAACTGTTGGTGATCGACCAGTCGTCCCTGGGCCGCTCGACTCACAGCAACCCAGCCACCTACACCGGAGCCTTCGGTGAGATTCGCAGCCTCTTCGCAGAAACCCCCGAGGCGCGCATGCGTGGCTTCGCTCCTGGTCGCTTCTCAACGAACGTTCCTGGGGGACGCTGCGAAACTTGTCAGGGTCGCGGCATCGAAGTGGTCGAGATGCACTTTCTCTCCGACGTGAACATTCCCTGCGAGGATTGTTCAGGGCAGCGCTTCTCCCGGGAGACCTTGTCCGTGCTCTGGAAGGGCCTCAGTATTGCCGATGTCCTCGAACTCGAAGTGGACCAGGCCCTGGAGGTCTTTGAGCAGCATCGGCGCATCAGCGGAAAGTTGAGCTTCCTCTCGGCAGTAGGTCTTGGTTATCTCAAGCTCGGTCAGTCTGCGACGACTCTCTCAGGTGGTGAAGCTCAGAGGGTCAAACTTGCTGCAGAACTGGCACGTCCCGGTACGGGCCAAACCGTGATCGTCCTCGACGAGCCCACCACGGGGCTGCACGCGGACGACGTGGCTCGGCTCATCACTGTCCTGCAACGCATGGTCGATCAAGGAAACACTGTGATAGTCATCGAGCACAACCTAGACGTGATTCAGTGCGCTGATCACATCATCGACCTGGGACCTGAGGGTGGCGATGACGGAGGGACTCTGGTGGCGGCGGGATCACCAGAAGACCTGGCCGCTATGCCCGCCTCCCATACGGGACGTTTCTTGGCGCCACTGCTCGCCGGGGCAGGGTCATGAGCGCTGACGTCGGCTCCGCGGATGCTCGCCCTCTGACGGTGCAGGGAGACCGCACGATCTTGGCAGAAGTGCACGCCCCTGGTTTCGCCGAAGCCCGGGACATGTTGCCGCTGTTCGCCGAGCTCGAGAAGAGCCCGGAGTACGTGCACACCTATCGCATCACCGCGCTCTCAGTATGGAACGCCGCGGCGTCTGGCTTGACCGACACTGCGATTCTCGACTTCTTGGAGCGCTTCTCTCGTTACGACGTGCCGCCGAACGTGCGCCGGGAGATCAAAGAGAACATTCGGCGCTTTGGGCTGCTGCGCTTGGAGCGTGTGGACACAGTGCTGTTGCTGCGCTCTGATGACGACGAGTTGCTGGAACGTCTCGGGCATGCCGAGGGACTGAGTCAGTACTTCGATCACACGGTGAAGAACGATGCTGGCTTGTTGGTCATCGAGATGCAGCGGGGTGAGGTGAAGCAGGCTCTGATCCGTATGGGCTATCCCGTAGAAGACCTTGCGGGCTACACCCCTGGCGCTGAGCTGAACTTTGGCTTTCGTTCCGCGATGCAAGCGAGCCAAAAAGCCTTCGAACTCCGTCCGTACCAACAAGAGGCTGCGTCGATCTTTCACGCAGGGGGCACCGAACGGGGTGGCAGTGGAGTGGTGGTTTTGCCTTGCGGGGCAGGGAAAACCATCGTGGGCATGGCCTGCATGGAGCGGCTGCAAACCCAGACTCTGATTCTCACCACGAATACGATTGCCGTCCGTCAGTGGCGCAACGAGTTGCTCGACAAAACCGACCTCACCCCTGACCAGGTGGGGGAGTACACCGGTGAGAGCAAGGTCGTCGCTCCGGTGACAATCTCTACCTACCAGATGATCACCTACCGGCGGCGTAAGACCGGGGAGTTCACCCACTTCGCGCTCTTCGGTGCTCGTGACTGGGGCTTGGTGGTGTACGACGAAGTGCACCTGCTGCCCGCACCGGTCTTTCGCGTCACCGCAGAGATCCAAGCGCGCAGGCGACTGGGGCTGACCGCGACGCTGGTCCGTGAAGATGAACGGGAAGACGAAGTGTTCTCGCTCATCGGCCCCAAGAAATACGACGTGCCTTGGAAGATCTTGGAGCGCCAGGGCTGGATCGCAGACGCCCATTGCGTCGAAGTGCGGCTGCCCCTGGAGGTATCGCTCAACCTCGACTACATGAGCGCGGGCAATCGGGATCGCTTTCGAATCGCCTCTGAGAATCCCGCAAAGCTGGCTGTGGTGGCGACCCTCGTCGCGCGCCACGGCGATGACCGCGTGCTGATCATTGGCCAGTACCTCGACCAACTCGCTATCTTGGCTGCTGAGCTGGGGTCCCCAGTGAT
>JBLIMM010000323.1:0-5516 GCA_047638635.1 Pseudohongiellaceae bacterium
CACAGTGATCAGACCTTGGGAGGTACTGGTGCTAAGAGCCACTTCAGCCGCAGAGCAGCCGAGTAATCGGCCCGCTTGGGCTCGCGTGTGCTCGCGTACCTCGTCCCATTGTTTCCACCCGGTCGATCCGTTTTGCAGCGAATCGCTGAGAAACGACTGCACGGCGGTGGCGACAGGTTGTGAGAGAGGACACACAGCGGCGTGATTGAAGTAGATCCAGGAAGCGGCGACCGGGAAGGCAGCTCGCAGATGGGCGAGGCGGTCGGACATGTGCGCTCCCAAAGTGGTGGCGAAGGTGAGCGGCCCGTTCTACACAACCCTGCCGCGGGGAGCCACGTGGGTGTGGGCAGCAACCCTGGCCCCGCCCACAGCACGGTGCTTGAGTTGCTCTGCTCCCAGCCTCAACGGTTGGAGCCCGGGCTGATTATTCTCGACCGTCGCTTGGCTCTGGACGAAACCGTGATGGTCGATGTCTTGGGCCGCGACTCCTCTGGTGTCCCGGTGGCTATCTTGTTCTGCAATGACGACTTGGCCAAGGCCATTGGTCGTTGTGCTGCGGTGCTGGCTGCGATTCACCAAGGGCGCTTCTTGCTCGATCGTCTGTACGGACATGCGGGGCTTGTGGCTCAGCAGCGGCCGCGCTTCATGCTCATCTCTGGGCGCTTTTCGGCGGCTCGTGCGGGTGATCTCCTGCAGCTAGTGGGCGGTTGCGATGTGGCTGCCTTCGAGAGCCGCGTGGTGCAAGCTATCGATGGTCGGCCTGAGCTGCATCTGCACATGCTGGCCCGCTCAGACTTCGGCGCCGCGAGGCAGAAGCAGGCAGCGGGTGTGGCCCAACCTGTCTCCGTCCAGCCTGTGGTTCCCGCGGCCCCTGGCGAGGTCGCTGATCCGGGGGTGGTGCCGCTGCAGACTCCAGCAGACGGTCCCGTGGTCCAAGCTACCCCTGTCGCTGGCGAAATCGCCCACGACGTCCACGACGCCCATGACGCTCATGACGCCCATGACGCCCATGACGCTCATGACGCTCATGACGCTCACGAGATGATTGGGGGCAGCAACCCGATCATTGGCGGGGCCTCCGAGCCGTCGAGTCACTCGGCGCCGTCCGGCGGAGCAAGTGCTCCCAAGATGTCAGCTAACACCGAACCTACTGAATGGATCGGTTCTCCTATGGGCCGTGCCGCTGAGACTGCGCCGCTGTCCCCGGGGGCTCCCGTGGGGGCGTTGAGAGACCGTTCGGAATCAAACGGTGGCCCTGGCGAAGAGGGCAACCTCGCCGAAGAATGGCGCGTGCCCGTGTACGACGATGTCGATCTGCTGGTGCGCTCCGAAGCGAGCCCGGAGTGCCGGCGTTTGTGCCTCGCTGCCCGAGATTCGATACGTTCCCTCTCGAGCCTGGTCACCCAGTCCATCGAGCCCGACCGTATCTGCTTCTCGGTGGACAAGACTCCCCTGGCGACACTCATCCCCCGGGGCGAGAGCTTGCAGCTGCGGGTGGGTGAAGAAGGCGGCCCCGTCTTCGATGTGCGCGACGACGATGGCTACAACGTCAGCCTGAACGCGATCTTCAGTCACTACTTCAGCAGTTTCGCCAACCGCGCCTGAGAGTTCGCTCCGTTACGGCGGTGGCGTTCGCTCGTCGTGGGTTTCGTGGACCAAAGCCCCGTAGATGCCGACCGATCCCGGGGGCGAGGGCTGCTGCTGATCGGCTTACTGGCCTTGCTGCGGGCAGCCTGCCTCCAGGCGGAGGCGCCCCGGGCAGAGACCGTGGGCGAGCCCATTCCACTGGTCATCGAGCAGCTCTCTGGGCAGAGTTGGCGACTGTTGCCGGGAGTGGGCGTGGTGCTGGCGGGGCGGCTCGAGCAAGCCCGCCTGTCTGCTGGAGGGGTCCTCGACATGCAGGGTGCAGACGGGGTTTCAGGGGTGGGCCCGAGTCTTCTGGAGCAGTGGCGACGTATGGGCATTCGCTGAGAAGGGCTCTGATCCGTTAGCATCCGTGCCACCTTGACCCACCAGAATGACAACAACTGCCCCCCATCGGCCAATCTCGGTGCCCAGCCTGGGGCTGCCACCGTAGCTCTCGATTTGGTGCGTCGGGCGCTGGTCGAAGACTTGGGGGACGTGGGCGACATCACCACCCGGCTGACGTTCTCTGGCCAAGGCGATGAGCGCGGGCCCCACGGGCGCGCACGCATCGTCGCCAAGGCACCCGGCTGTTTGTCCGGAGTGGCCCTGGCCTGTCAGGTCTTCGAACTCGTGGACAGCGATGTTGTGTGTCGGGTCGAGCGCGGGGACGGCGCCGTCGTCGCGCCCGGCGATCTGGTGATGGAAGTGGACGGACGAGCCGCCTCGTTGCTGGAGGCCGAACGCACCGCCCTCAACCTCTTGGGCGGGCTTTCAGGGGTGGCCACCATGACCAGCCGCTTCGTGGCTGCCGTGGCTGGCACCAAGGCGCGCATCGTCGATACCCGCAAGACCACACCGGGCCGGCGACTCCTCGAGAAAGCGGCGGTGCTCCACGGCGGCGGACACAACCACCGCATCGGGCTCTACGACGAGGTGTTGCTCAAAGAGAATCACTTCGCCATGGCCCCGGACGACAGCTACCAAGACGTGGTGGCGCGTGTGCGCCGGGAAGCAGGCGACGCTTTGCGCATCACCGCTGAGGCCCGCGATCTCGACGAGGCTCGGGGGGCAGCGAGCGGGGGCGCGGACGTGATCCTGCTCGACAACTTCACCGTCCCCGAGTTGGCCCAGGCCGTGTCGATGCTGGCCGACCATCCCCGGCGGGCAGACTTTGAGTTGGAAGCCAGCGGCGGTGTCACGCTGGAGACCGTGGCCGAGATCGCGAGCACGGGAGTCGATCGCATCAGCGTGGGGGCTTTGACCCATTCAGCGCCCGCCCTCGATTTGTCCCAGTTGCTTGAGCCCCAGAGTGCAACGGGCGCCGCTCCTACGGCAACGAACGGGCCGGCGGATGGCCCATGAGGGCAGGCACGTCGGTCCATCGCACGCTGATGATCGACGGCAGCGCCGCTCCGGTGCGAGGCTTGCGGGCCATGGTGGGTTCGTTCCTCGACGATCGTTGCATCGACACCCATGTGCGGCGGGCTGTGGTGCTGGCGTTCTCCGAGGCCCTGGACAACGCGGTCGAGCATGGCATGGTCGACTCGCAAGGTTCGGTGACCCTGTGGCTGCGCTACTCGCCTCACTACATCCTCGTGGCCTTGCGAGATCCGGGGAGCGATCAAGTGCCCTTGGGGCACGCTCAGTCGGTGAATGACGACGCTGAGCGTGGGCGAGGGTTCGAGCTGATGCATAAGCTGATGGACTTGGTCAAGGTGCACAACTTCCCCCATGGTGGCACTCGTGTTGCCATGTTGCGCCGCCTGGATGGACGCCCTTGCGACTGAACTGGCCCCGCTGGCTAAGCGCGTCACTGCTCTTGGCTTGGACCTGGATGATCGGCTGGCTGATGCTCAGCACGAAGGTGGGCCAGCTGCCCATCGCCCAGAGCAGCTACATGAACAACCTGGGCCACGCCTTCGTCTTTGGCGTGGAGGCGTTGCTGCTCGGAGTGCTGTGGCGTCCAGGGCAGGTGGGGCGTCCGGCGAAGCTGTGGTTTGCCTTGGGGCTTGTGGCGCTGGCTTACGCTGGCTTTCTTGAGTGGCGCCAAATGTCCGTCCCTGGGCGCATGGGCTCGCTCGCAGACATGGTCACCAACGCTGTGGGGGCCTTAGGCACGGGCTACGCTTTGGCGGACGGGCGCCTGCTATGCCCGCGGATCCTGGGCGTCGCTGCGGCCGCCCTGGCGTCCGCAGCGGTGGCGACCTGGCCACTCATCTGACGGCTTGGCCGGCGCCGCGCTGAAAGCCCGGTAACTGCCGCGAGGTTTCGCTACCCTCCCAGGCTTCGCTGTGGCTCGCGCAGGGCGGGCCCAGGTCTCGCACTCTAGAATCCGGGTTGCGTCATGTCCCAAGCCGACGAGCGCCACGAAACGTGGGTCTCTCCCCTGGCGGAGCGCTACGCCAGCGCCGCCATGCGCCGTAACTTCTCTGACGCCACGCGGCACCGCCACTGGCGGCGCTTGTGGCTCGCTCTCGCCAGCGCCGAGCAAGAGTTGGGCATCGAGATCAGCGACGCTCAGCTCGATGCGTTGCGGGCCCATCAGGACGACATCGACTACGAGCTTGCCGACCGCTACGAAGGCGAGCTGCGTCACGACGTCATGGCCCACGTGCATGCCCTCGGCGACCAAGCTCCCGAGGCCCGAGCGATCATCCACCTCGGTGCCACGAGCTGCTTTGTCACGGACAACAGCGAGCTGCTGCAAATGCGCGACGGCCTGGACATCTTGCTGCCCATGGTCTGGGCCAGCATCGCGTCGTTGTCCGACTTTGCTCGCCGTTACGCCCACTTGCCGACCCTGGGCTTCACGCATTTTCAGCCGGCCCAACCCACCACCGTGGGCAAGCGCGCCTGCTTGTGGATCCAAGACCTGGCCGACGACGCCCGGGAGCTGTCCCGGCTGCGCAACGAGCTGCCCTTCCGGGGGGTGAAGGGAACAACGGGAACCCAGGCCAGCTACTTGGCCTTGTTCGACGGCGACCACACCAAAGTGCGCGAGCTCGACGAGCGGGTCACCAAAGCCATGGGCTTTGAGCGGAGCTGCGGGGTCACGGGACAGACCTACTCGCGCAAGACAGACTTCGCAGTCCTGGCGGCCCTCTCGGGCTTGGCTCAGAGCGCGGGCAAGATGGCCACAGACCTGCGCTTGTTGGCGCACCTCAAAGAGATCGAAGAGCCCTTCGGCAAGCAGCAGATCGGCAGCTCAGCCATGGCCTACAAGCGCAATCCCATGCGTAGCGAACGCATCTGTGCCCTGTCGAGATTCTTGCGCGGGCTGCTGATGAACCCCGCCGAGACCGCAGCGACTCAGTGGTTAGAACGCACCCTCGACGACTCGGCTAACCGACGCTTGTCCACGTCCCAAGCGTTCTTGACCGCCGACGCGATTCTGCAGTTGGTGTTGAACGTGAGCTCGGGGCTGGTGGTGCACGAGGCGGTCATCGCCCGGCACCTGTCGGCAGAGCTGCCCTTCATGGCCACCGAGACGATCTTGATGGAGACCGTGCGCCGTGGAGGCGATCGCCAAGAACTCCACGAAGTGATTCGCCGCTGTTCCATGGAGGCGGCGAGCCGGGTGAAGCTCGAGGGCTGCGACAACGACTTACTCGAGCGCCTCGCCGCCGAGCCTGCCTTCGCGTCGGTGAAGGACGACCTGGACAGCCTGTGTGATCCGAGCCGCTTCGTGGGCCGGGCCCCTGAGCAGGTGGAGGAGTACCTGGCTGCTGAGATCGATCCCCTGTTGGCGCAGCATGAGTCGGCCATCGCCGGGCTGTCGGGTGAAGTGCGGGTCTGAGTTCAGGAGGGGCTCCAGTCCGCGCGGCTGGTCGGTCAGAGGTTCCAGGGCCAAGTCAGGCACTTGTCACGTCACGGCGGCGCGGCCGTCCCAG
>JBLIMM010000324.1:0-5514 GCA_047638635.1 Pseudohongiellaceae bacterium
GGTCAACATGCGATCCCGGCGGCGCTCCATCGTGCGCGTGGCCATGATCGCCGGGATGGCGCAGGCGAAGCCGGACAGCATGGGCACAAAGGCCCGCCCGGTGAGACCGATAGCCTTCATGATGCGGTCCATCAGGAACGCCACTCGGGCCATGTAGCCGCTGTCTTCCATGATCGAAATGAACAAGAAGAGCAGCAGAATCTGCGGCAGGAAGACCAACACGGCCCCCACCCCCGCGATGAGCCCTTGGGTGATGAAGTCGCTGAACAAACCCGCAGGCAAGAGCTCTGCCACGACGCTCCCGAAGGCCGCGACCAGATCGCTGACCAAGTCGATGGCCGGGTTGCTCCAGCTGAACAAGGCCTGGAAGACCATGGCCATCACCGCAAGGAAGATGGTGAAGCCCACCAAGGGATGGATCAGAACGCGATCGACGGCGTCTGAGAAGCGACGTAGGTTTGACGTCAGGCCACCGAGCACATCAGGCATCACGCCGTCGATCCAGGCATATCGTGCGGCCACCAGCTCGAGGTCGAGGTCGAGACCGTTTGCCTCCGCCAATGCTCGCTGCTCGCCCACCGCAGTCCGCAGAGAATCAGGCAAGTCCCAGAGTTCGTCGGTCTCGTCCACGGAAAGCAGGGCCCAGGTGGCCAGAGCTGCGCGACGGTCGGCGTCCTGGCGGCTCCAACCGTCGGGGATAAAGGGCGACACGGCGTCAATGGCCGCAGCAACAGCACCCACGGGAGCCGTTGACACCGCCCGGGACAGCTCTTCGCGGGGCGACGAGGTGAGCTCGGCCACCACCTGCCGGAGCTCGTCGATGCCTTTGTTCCGTGTGGCCGAGATCGGCACCACGGGCACACCCAAGTGCTTCGACAGCAGGGCCGCGTCTACTTTCATGCCGGTCTTGGCCAGCACGTCGGACATGTTCAGGGCTACCACGACCTTCAGCCGCAGCTCGAGCACCTGCAAGGCCAGGTACAAGTTGCGAGCCAGCTGGGTCGAGTCGACCACAACAATGACGCAGTCGGGATCGCTGAAGGGGTTCAGCCCGGCGATGGCCGTGATGGCTACCTGCTCTTCTGCCGTGCGGGCCGAGAGGCTGTAGGTGCCGGGGATGTCGACCAGCTGCGCCGAGCGGCCGTCGGGCAACTCGATCAGCCCCTCGCGCCGCTCCACGGTGATGCCCGGATAATTGCCGACCTTGGCCCGAGCGCCGGTGAGCGTGTTGAACAGGGTCGTCTTGCCGGCGTTGGGGTTGCCGGCGATCGCTACCACCGCGCGGGTCATTGCGCCGGCTCCAAGGTCAGCGCCTTGGCCTCGCTAATCCGCAGCGAAACCCGGCTGTGGCGCAGCTCGACCTCTAGCACGTCGCCCAGCTCAACCCGGCGAATCATCTTCAGCGTGGTCCCGGGGACAAAACCCAGCTCGAGCAACCGCCGGCGATAGGCCCGCTCGCCCCCCACAGACTGCAAAATGGCCTCGCTGCCGGTGGACAGGTCCGCAAGAGTGCTGATCATCGAAGGGCCTAACGACTGGGTCTTGGGTCGAGTGACCGCAGCAAGCTTCGCTGGCGGCCTAAATGCGAATGCATCTCAACGACAAAAGATAAGTCTAGGCGATCGCAAGGTCCACAACTGATCCCGAGCGAGCCTCGCGATCTCCCCGCTCAACTTACTCGGGAGACTCGCTGCTGCGCTCCAACTGCTCGGGAGCCTGGGCGCCTTTCGACACGCAGGCCTTGCAGGTGCCATAGACATTGAGTCGGTGCCAGCTGATCTGGAAGCCATGGCGAGCCACCGCTTCGTCTTGAATGCGCTCCAGCTCGTCGTCCATGAACTCGATGATCCGGCCGCAGGTGAGGCAGATCATGTGGTCGTGGTGATCGTGGCCCAAGACGTGCTCGTAGAGCGTGCCCTGCTCCGTGCCCAAGTCGAGAGCCTGAATGAAGCCCCCTTCGCTGAGCAGCGACAAGGTGCGATAGACCGTGGCCCGGCTGATCTTCAGCTTGCCGTGCTTGTCGTGCTTGCGCAGCAGGTCGTACAGATCGTCGGCGCTGATGTGCTTGTGGGTCGCGTACATGGCCCGCAAAATCTCGCCCCGCTGACGGGTCAGACGCAGGCCCCGGGTCTCGAGAAACTTCTCGAACAGCACAATGACGTCACGCACGGCTCACTCGCCCCCCGTGGTTCTAGGCTCAGTCGTTCTAGGCTCAGTCGTTCTAGGCTCAGTCGTTCTAGGCTCGCTCGTTCTAGGCTCGGTGCTGCTCGGCTCGCTGATCGTCGGCTCGCCCGGGTCTGCAGCCGTCGGGCGAGGGGCCAGCTCGCGCCAACCAATATCGGTACGGTAGCGCATGCCTTCGAACTGAATCTTCTCCACAGCCTTGTAGGCCACCTCACGCGCCCCTTCGAGACCGTGGCCCAGACCGGTGACGCAGAGCACTCGCCCCCCCGCAGTTTTCACGTGGGGCCCGAAGGCCTTCGTGCCCGCCTGGTAGACGAACACGTTGTCCATAGCTTCGGCGTTCTTGATGCCGCGGATGAGTTCGCCGGGGGTCGTCGTCTCTGGGTAGCCGCCGTCCGCTAAGACCACGCCGCAAGCCGTCAAGGGCGACCACTCCACTTCACCGAACTCTTCGAGCCCGCCGGTGGCCGTGGCGTAGAACAGCCCCAGGGCATCGCTTTCGAGGCGGGGTAGCAGCACCTGCATCTCAGGGTCGCCACCGCGCACGTTGTACTCCAGCACGAAGGGGCCCTCGATGGTCAGCATCAGCCCCACATACAAGATGCCCTGAAAAGGGCGGCCCTCTCGCGACATGGCGTGCACCGTGGGGACCAAGATGCGCTCTTCGATCTGGCCGTAGACCCGTGGGGTCAGCAGGCGCGAAGGAGAGTAGGCACCCATGCCTCCGGTGTTCGGGCCCCGATCGCCGTCGAAGGCCCGCTTGTGGTCGCAGGACGCTTCGAGCACAGAAATGGTCTCGCCATCGACCAAAGCGATCACCGAGATCTCTTCGCCTTCGAGGAAATCCTCGATGAGGATGCGATGGCCGGCCTTGCCGAAGCGGCTGTTGAGCATGATGTCCCGGATGGCCACCGAGGCCTCTTTGCAACCATGGACGATGAGCACGCCCTTGCCCGCCGCCAAGCCGTCGGCCTTGATCACCGAGGGCCAGCGATCGTGGCTGCCGACGTAGGCCAGCGCTTCGGCCACCTCGTTGAAGGCCTTGGAGAACGCCGTGGGGATGCGCGCCCGGCGGCACATGTCCTTCATGAACGACTTGCTGCCCTCAAGATGAGCCGCAGCTTTGTTTGGCCCCAGAGCAGGGATGCCAGCGTTTTGCAAAGCATCGACCAGCCCAGCGACCAGGGGACCCTCGGGCCCCACCACCACCAAGCCCACGCCGTGCTCCTTAGCCAAGGCCACCTGGCCCGGGACATCATCCGCAGCCACGTCGAAGCATTCGGCGAGAGCGGCCATACCCGGATTCCCCGGGGCGGCGAGCAAGCGATCTAAATCGGCACTCGTGGACAGGGCCTTCACGAAGGCATGTTCGCGGCCACCAGAGCCAACCACCAAAACGTTCATCTGTTCACTCCAGAACAAGGGACAGGCAGTAGGGTACAAACGACGCCGTCATGAATCAGCCCAACATGTGCAATCTGAATGTGGAGCGAACCAGAGCCCGCTGGTTCCTGGTGGCTTTGGTGCTGGTGGTGCCCCTGGCGCCCCTGGTTCCCTTGGCCGGTGCGCCCATCGCCGTGAAGCAGCTGTTGCTCCTGGCCCTGGCTGGATCCGGCGTGTTTTGGCTGTTTCTGGAAGCCTTGCGAGGCCGCCAGCAGCCCGCCCTGGGCACTCCCACAGACATGGCCCTGGGGGCCTGGCTCGCCGTGGCTTTGGCCTCGGCTTTCACGGCCCAGGTTTCTGGCTTGGCCCAATACGACCTGGGTCTCTACGTGGGCCTGGGCTGCAGCTACGTCCTGGCCATCAAAACACTCCGCTGTCGGAAGGACGTCGTCGAGCTCTTCGCGGCGCTGCTCGCCGGAGCCGTGATCATCGCAGTCCTGGGCCTCCTGGGCTTTCTCCGCTTTGCTGCGGACAACGCCCCAGAGATCAGCCGCTCTCAGTATCTGAGCGCCGGGCTGTTCCCCCACAGCTACCTCGCCGCTCAATACGTGGTGCCCATTCTGGCCGGAGCCCTCGTGGCGCTCACGGAGCCCGGGCTGTCCAAGCGCGTGCGCCAAGTGCTGGCCCTGGCGCTGCTGCCCCTGCTGGGCTACCTGGCCGTGACCGGCAGCCGCGGAGCCTACCTGGCCGTGGGCGCGGCGGTGGCTGTGTCCGGCTTGCTGCGAGCTTTGTCCCGCAGTGATCGCAGCAGTCGTCGGTCAGCCTTGCAGAAGCTGCTGGCGCGGGGGCTGCTCGTCCTGGGAGGTCTGCTGCTCTTGGCCGTGGCCGCATCGCTCACAGGTTGGGGCGAAGGCACCATCGGCCATGCCGTCGACCGGGTGCTGATGCTCTTCGACCCGGAGAAGACCGACTTCAACTTCTCGCGCCTCGATGTGTGGCGTGGAGCCCTGGCCATGGTGGCCGACCACGTCTTGCTCGGCGTAGGCATCGGCAACTTCGACACGGCCCTGCCCAGCTACATGGCCGCAGAGCACACCGTCCCCCACGCCCACAACCAGTTCGTGCACCTGGCCGCCGAGATGGGCTTCAGCGGATTGCTAGCCTTCTTGTTCTTGGCCCGCCACGCCCGCCACGCCGGCATGAAGGGCGCCGCCTATCTGGTAGATGACGAGCAAAGACGCCCGTTGTTTCACGCCGCCCTCGCCGCCCTCGTGGCCTCCCTGACCTACTTCTTGTGGGAAACGCCCATGCTCTGGGTCGAGGCCGGTAGCTTGGTGGTGATCTTGCTGGCCGTGATGACCCGAGCGGGATGCGTCTCCCGGACACAGGCGCCGAACCTCGCGCTAGGCTTCGCCGGACTGAGCCTGGTGATCGGCCTGGCGATGCTGTTTGTGCCAGCCACGTCGGGGTACTTGGACGCCACGCGCCTGGGCGCCGAGTCTTGGGAGCGGGTAGAAGCTGCAGAGATGTTGGTCAGCTCGTCCGCAGCAGATTCAGCCGAGGCAAGAGAGGCTGTCAGCGCGAGCAGCGAAGCGCTCCTGGACGAAGCCGCAGAACTCTTGCGCCAAGCGGATGCAGCGTTCCCCTACGGCAGCGACTTCCTGGCGTTACAGGCGCAGCTAGCCATGAACCGTGGCCTCCTCGACGAGGCCCTCGCGGCAAACCGCCAAGCGGACGCCCGAGTGCCCAACACCTACGGCTTCAACAGCGCCATCGGTTCGCTGCTGATGCGCATGGCACGTCCCGAAGAAGCCATCGCGCCCCTCCGCCGAGCAATCATCGCCCACCTGGGCCGGAGCAGCGCAGCCACCTACGCGCGCCTAGCCCAGGCCTACCTGCAGACGGCGAGGTTAGAGGAGGCCTGGTACTGCTACTCCACCCTGATCG
>JBLIMM010000325.1:0-5500 GCA_047638635.1 Pseudohongiellaceae bacterium
TGAGATGGCCTCTACTTGTTCCGTTGCTGAAGGGCTCAGGGGGCGCAGGGCCAGCAGCTGCGGGGGCGCCGCGGCGATCAGCAAGCCCGCGGCAGAACCCTCAGCGGCAAACTCCAAGCTGCGCACTGTTCCCCTTGTGGATTGAGTGAGCAGCTGCCAGCTGTCGGCGCCGTCTGTAGAGAGCCAAATGGCACCATCACCGGTGGCGGCGGCCACCATCTGGTCCCTCGCGAACTGCGGGGAGAAGGCGATGTCTGTGACGATCATGGCGTCGCTGCTGGGCAGCCCAGTGTCAGCGGTTTGCCAGGTGGCACCACGATCGAAGCTGCGCCAGAGTCGTCCCGGTTTCTCACCCACAAGCACGGTGCCGTCGTTGCCGAAATTTGGTGAGAGCGCCAAAGACTGCATGTTGACCTGGGGGATACCCGCTCCGCTAGACAGCCAGCTGACGCCTGCGGAGCTGCTCTTCCACAGGCCGTGGTTCCATGAGGCGGCAAAGATCGTCTGGTCTTGGGCAAAGTCCGGGGAGAGCTGAATCCGCCGAGTCTTGAAGTCCGAGGGCAGTCCGCCGTCCGCGCTGACCCAGGTGTCGCCCCGGTCTGAGGATCGAAAGAAACCGTTTCCGTTGCTCCCGCCGTAGATCGTGTTGTCGAAAGCGAAGTCGGGGGACACGGCGATGTCGC
This sequence comes from Pseudohongiellaceae bacterium, assembly GCA_047638635.1. Lineage (GTDB taxonomy): Bacteria > Planctomycetota > B15-G4 > B15-G4 > B15-G4 > CAZIAK01. The sequence continues at coordinate 684 of JBLIMM010000325.1, forward strand.
GCAAGATGTTGCCCCCGGCGGGGAGCACGAGTTTGGTCCAGCTGTTGCCCCGGTCCGTGCTGCGATAGGTGCCGATGTAGGCGAAGAAGAGCGTGTTGTCCTCGGCAAAGTTGGGAGAGATGGCCAGACCTTCGTTCCACAAACTGCCCAAGCCTGTAGACCTGGCTTCGAGGGAGTCGCTGGCGAAGGCAGGTGTGTCGTTCCCTAGAGCGGGTGACACGGGGACAGGGCTGGGAGTGAGCAAACCTGCGCCGCTGACTTGCGCGCGAGTGGCGCGCTTCCCTGGACTTGGTGGCAGCGCTGGGAGTGGCACCCGCCAAGCGAGCAGACCCGCTCCTGGGCTGCTGGCGTAGACCAGACGATCACTGGCAAAGGAGGGAGAGACCAGCAGGCTCTTCACCAGCTGCTGATGAAGGCTGTTTGTGACGAGCCAACTCGAGCCCCCGTTGAGCGAGCGATAGCAGCCTTCGAAGGATGCCAGCAGCACGGTGCTATCGACGGCGAAGTTTGGGGACACGGCCAGCCCGCGAAAGTTCGGCGAGCCCAACGGGTCGAGAGCTTGCAGGCCGCTGACCTGGGGCGTCCAAGATTGAAACGCAGCGCTGGCTTGCCAAACGCCTTGGGCGCTCGTGGCCAACAACGTACCTGACGGGGTGAAGGCGATGTCGGTCGTGGCGAGATCGCTGAGGCCTGCGCTGGACGGGCTGAACGTGCTGCCGCCGTCGGTGCTGCCGTGAATGCCTGCCGCTGCGAGGGCCACGACAAGCGTGTCGTCAGCAGCGAAGGAGGGGGACGCACTGAGCGCTGAGATGGCGGTGCCGAAGTCGTGCAGAGCTTGCCAACTCTGTCCGAGATCATCGCTGCGATGGAGACGCTTGCCGCCCAAGAAGGCCACCGGTGTCTCTCCGGCTCCGGTGGTAAAGCTGACGAACTCGAACTTGGTCTCGCTGAGCCCGATGAGGGATTGCTGCCAGCTATCACCGCCGTCGATGGAGCGAAACGCACCCGTGCGTGTGGCCACGACCAGCGTGTTGTCCGTGGCGAACTGTGGTGACACGGCGATGTCGCTGGTGATCAGTTGGCTCAAGCCGCTGTTGCTGGGCTGCCAGGTGAGGCCCCTATCAAAAGTGCGGTAGACCCCTTGCCCCGTGGCACAGAAGGCTCTGCCGTCAGCGGAGAAATTCGGCGAAAAGGCAAAAGCCTTGATGGTGTGTTGGGCCATGGGCAGTTGCCGCTGGTCCCAGTTGCGGCCTCCGTCTACCGAACGGCCGAAGTGTATTTGGTCGATGAACACGAAAGCACCAAAGACCGTCTGGTCGTTGGCGAAGTCGGGCGAGAGGGCCACCTCGTTCATCACATCGTGGGGGACGTGGGCTAACGGGGCGGGTGCAAGTGTGAACATCCACAGGAACGTAAGGAGCAGACGGTGCAACGCTTCTCTCGCAGACGGGGCAAGGCATGACTGTTGGGAGTATGACCCAGTTCTCCGTGGCGTGGGATTCCTGAGGGCGCTGTCCCGAGCTGTTCTATGACAGGATGTGCCCTGGTATGGGTTTCGTGATGGCCAGAGAGATGACATGTCTGCAGCAACGTATGCGCTCATCGACTCGCCTCTCGGCCCCTTGTGTCTTCGGGGAACAGACGCCGGGCTGACGGCCATCGAGTTCGCTGCAACCCTCGATCTCGATGGGCAAGTTCCTGCAGCGACAAGGTCGCCCTTGTTGCTCGCCGCGATGGCCCAGCTGACCGAGTACTTCGCGGGAAGGCGCCGCCAGTTCGAGTTGCCTCTGGCTCCACAAGGCACCGAGTTTCAGCTCGCAGTTTGGGAGCAGTTACGCGCAGTGCCCTTTGGCGAGACCACAAGCTACGGAGCCATGGCGAAGGCTCTCGGTCGTCCCCAAGCGAGCCGTGCCGTGGGTGCTGCGAATGGGGCGAACCCCTTGCCGATTGTGGTGCCTTGCCATCGCGTGGTGGGCGCCGACGGAGCGCTCACCGGGTTCGGCGGGGGCCTCGGGATCAAACGCCAACTGTTGATCCACGAGGGCCAACAGCTGTGTGGCGATCGCGTGCTGCCCCAGTCTCACGGTCAGGGAATGCTGCCGCTTTGAGCCAGCGCGGCTCTGTGGGCTGCTCTGCTTAAACGAGTGCTGCAGCTGCTGGGGTTTGCAACGGCCGTAGAGCGGCAGAGAAGTGACGCAGCACCGGGGGCGCGGACGTGATGGCCATGCCGCAGATGTCTTCTCGCCGTTCCCACAGCACTTCGAGCACTTTGAGCACTTCGACCAAGTCGTCCATAGGACTCTGGGTGTAGGTCCGTCTGGGGATGGCCAGGCAAACGAGTTCGGCCTCCGCGGGAAGCTCTTCGCCTGTGTCCGCATCCCGTTGGCCGAGCATCAGGCGGCCGATCTCGCAGGAACGCACGCCTCCTTCGAGAGACAGCTCAACAGCGAGGGCTTGGCCCGGAAACTGCTGCCAGGGGATCTGCGGCAGGAACCGCGCAGCGTCCAAGAAAATGGCATGGCCACCGGCGGGCATGACCACGGGGATACCACGGTCGTGCAACGCCTCGCACACATAGCGAATCGAAGCGTGGCGGTACTCTTGGTAGTCCTGGCGAAGCACTTCTCGCAGTCCCACAGAGATGGCTTCTAGGTCGCGCCCGGCCATGCCGCCGTATGAGGGGAAGCCCTCGGTGACCACCAGCCGTTGGCGTAGTTCGGTGGCGAGCTGCGCGTCGCGACAGACCACGAAGCCACCGATGTTGGCCAGCCCTTCTTTCTTGGCGCTGAACGTTGCCCCGTCTACCAGAGAGAACATCTCGTGGACGATGTCGTTGAGGCTGCTGTTTGCCTGGCCCTCTTCGCGCTGCTGGATCAGATAGGCGTTCTCCGCAAAGCGGCAAGCGTCCAAAAAGAAGCGGACGTTGTGACAGTTGGCTAGCGACCGCACCCCATGGAGGTTCTCTAGGCTCACCGGTTGCCCGCCCCCGGCGTTGTTGGTCACCGTGACCAGAATCAACGGCACCGCCCCCGGGTTTTCTGTGAGGCAGCGGTCCAGGGCCAGCAAGTCGATGTTGCCCTTGAACGGAAAGTTCGACGTGGTGTCCGCGGCTTCGGCGCAAGGACAGTCAACGGCCAGGGCGCCACTGTCTTCGGCGTTGGCTCTCGTGGTGTCGAAGTGGGTGTTGTTGGGGATCACCTTGCCCGGCCTGCCGATGACCTTGATGAGCAGGTGCTCCGCCGCCCGGCCCTGGTGGGTGGGGATCAGCTGAGGCATTTCCAGCACCTCTTGCACCGCCGCCTTCAGGGCTTGGTCGCTCGTGGATCCGGCGTAGCTCTCATCGCCGCGCATGATCGCCGCCCACTGCTCTGTGCTCATGGCGCCAGTACCGCTGTCCGTGAGCAGATCGATGATCACGTCCTGGGCTGCGAGGCCGAAGAGGTTGTAGTGCGCCGCCCTGATGAGCTCCTGCCGCTCTTCACGACTGGTCATACGGATGGGTTCGACGCTCTTGATCCGAAACGGCTCGATGATGGTCTTCACGGCGACGCTCAGAGGAGCGGCTGAGAGATCTGATCACCAGTCGGCCAGCTGTTCACTTGATGGATCACAATTGTTCGATGAACCGGAGTGTATGGCTCAATACGTGTTGTCGAATCCGTCTGAACGAAGGGTTGTGTCGCTGGCCTGGGGATTGGCCAGCCCGCTGTTCTCCACGCGAATCGTGTGAGCGCCCAGAGTCTCGTAGACCTTCTCGAAGCGCACAGCAGTGCCCTCAGCCTCGGGCCCGTAGAGATCGACAAGCTCTACCGCGTCGCCGTCGAGGTAGATCTGGGCCATGCCTTGGTCGGGGGAGAGCGGTGCATACCAGCGAATGGAATCCCCCACGAAGCTGTACTCGACGGCGTCGCCGGGGTCGTCGCTGCGCGAGACGGCGATGGCCTGAGCCGCGGGCTTGCCATCCACGATCCAAGCTTCGAGGACCCAGGCGTTGTCGTGAGACCAACCCGGGAGGTCACCGTTGTTCAGGGCCAGCTCGTAGCCCAAGGCCGGATTCCCGTCATCGACTCTGGCGTAGCCCGGTAGGCGCTTGAAGGTGAGGCCGCTGTCTTGGCTGCGATAGACCCAGTTGTAGGTGGAGACGATCAGGGTGCCGTCGTTGGCGAAGTCGGGCGAGAGGGCCACCACTCGGGGAGCGTCCTGGGGTAGGCCGGAGCCCGTGGCTTGCCAGGTGTTGCCGTCATCTACGGAACGAAAGAGACCCGCTGCGAGGATGGCGATGAAGACCGTGTGATCGTTGGCAAAGTTCGCAGAGAAGGCGATGGATTCCACATTGAGCGGGAGGTCGGTAGGCAGCCCAGTGTTGCTCAGTGCCCAAGTGGTGCCGCCGTCGGTGGAGAGAGAAAGGCCTAGGGTCGCGCTCCCCGCCATCAGGGTTTGATCCGCCGAGAAGTCGGGAGACATGGCGAACGCATGGATCTCGAGGTCGACGAGTCCTGCGTCACTCTCGGTCCAGCTGTCGCCAGAGTCGTTGCTGACGAAGACTCCGGTGAAGCGATCAGCGAGGTAGACCTTGCCGTCGGAAAGGTGGTCCGGCGAGTAGAGAAACTCGAGGGGCAACGTGAGCGGGGGCAGCCCCGTGGTGAGCGTCGCCCAGCTCTCGCCGCCGTCCGTAGATCGAAAGGCGCCACCGGCCTGTCCAGCGCCCACGAGCAGGGTCTGGTCGTTGCTGAAATCGGGGGACAGGGTCATGGCCCGCAACACCTTGGACGACGCGGGTACGGGCAGCGATTCCCAGGTCAGCCCACGACTCGTTG
>JBLIMM010000326.1:0-5466 GCA_047638635.1 Pseudohongiellaceae bacterium
CAGCGCATCCCAGTTCGTCAGACCGGCGGCCTTCGAGTTCGTGGAGCACAGGCCGTCTTCGACGTTCCAAGTCATGACCCGCAGATCCGCGGCATCCGCCTTGGACCAATCCCCCGCTGCAGGGTTCCATTGGGCGGTCGCCGACAGCGTCACGACGCTGAAAGCCAGAGCCAGTGCGGTTCCGTGGCGGAGCGCACGACATGCTTGGGAGAGTGAGATCATGGGTGAAAACCAAAGTTGAGAGTGTGGTGACGAGCGCCGCCATGCGCATGGCCTGGCAGCCCCGACCTGCTGGGAGCACCGTGAAAGCTACCAAACAATTGGGAACCTCGCCGAAATCGGAGCAAGTCCCCTCTCTCAAGCCAGCCAGAACCGAAAATCAGTAGCGAGCCCGCAGGCGCACATAATCCACCTGAGGACGGGAGGATCCCGAACCAAAGGGAGTCAAATCAGGCTGGGCGGCCAGATCAAAAACCACCTGGAATCGCACCAGGGGATAGCCGTTCAGCTCCGTGACGTCGGAAACCCAGTCCGTCACCGTCTCAGCATCGGGGACGTGAGAACCGGCGAGAATGGGGTACGCACCCTGATACATCAGCAGCACGTGGGCGTTGTCAGTGAGCACATTCTCCAAGCCCAACTCATCCACCGGAGAGTCGATCTTGATGTCGTTGAACGGCGGCGACGTGGGGCCCGTAGTGAGCCCTGGGTCATCGAACCCCGCGTCCACGACGAACCGAGAAGCCAGCGCCACACCAGGCACAGGACTGCCCACGCGCACACGGCCCTCTTTGCCCGCTGGCACCGCAGCCACAGCCCCTGCATTGAATGTGCCCTGAATGGGCTCGAAGAACGGCGGAGTCACTCCTGCAGACCGTTGGCGCAAGGTGACGCCGTTGAAGTCCAACCAGGACGAGACTCCGCGACTCGTAGCACCGAACGGCGGAGGGACACGCTCCGGGGGAATCACAGGCAAGCGGTCGATCAACTGCTTCGGGTCAAAGACCTCTTGCCCGTTGGCCTGCACTTTGAACGGCGTGCCATCTGGTTCGTGCAGCTGAATCGAGAACGGAATCAACTGGTCTTTGTAGGTGGTCCCCGGCGTACTCGGAAAGTCAGGATCTGTGTCTGGGTTGTTCTGCTCAATGAATGCGCTGTTGTAGCCGTTGTAAGTTTCCATGACCTTGAATGGCTCGGGCTCCATCACCACGAGCACACCCTGAGAATCAGCGCTGGCCATCATGGGAGTATCGAACCAGGTCTGCCCTGAACCCGCAGGGAACTCGTTGCCCAAAGAAGGCCCGCTCGACACACCGTCACTGGGAATCAGCGGCGGGTAGCTGCCGTTCAGAACGTAGTAGTGATCAGCCAAGATCGAGCCGAAAGCCGCAGGCTCTGGGTCGAAGTTGCGGTAGTGGAGCATGTCGATGTATCGCAGCTCCGTGGGCAGGTTGTTCGGCGCGGTAAATTCGTTGTGCTCAGCCTGCTTGAACTTATTGTCGCCGGTCCAGCTACCGAGCTTGGCAATAGCCCTCTGACGGGCGTAAAGGAAGGCGCCTTGGCCCACATCGGCCACACCATCGCCGCTGCCTTCTTGCAGTTGAATGAGCCCAAAGCCTCCTTGGCCCCCATCACTTCGGGTGACGTCGAAGGTAAAGGCGCCCAAGCTTCCCGACGCCCCGGCTGCCGTGCGCGCGTCACGGCCAAAACCACCGGACACTTCGATGGTGGCACCCAGGGCTCCATCTTTGTCTATGTAACCTGCGGACGTGTGGCCCGTGTCACCTTCTATCCTGATCTCCGCACCAGCCTGCAAGATGACAGCGCCACCACTGCCTCCCCCACCACCACCGGCGAAGCTACTGTTCTGCACCACTTCACCACCGCCGCCGTGCCCACCGGTTGCGTTGATGCGACCAGTACGCCCCACCACGATGTCCCCAAACGAGCGCAGCAGGACGCTCCCACCACCCCCGCCACCAGCCCCGCCCTTTGCGTCATAGAGCGTTGGGGAAACCAACACACCGAAGACGAGAGCCGGGAAGAACGGCGGCAAGGGTAGAGCTGCTCCCAAAGCACTTTGGCTCCAGACTGTATGCCGCATGGAATCCACGCGGCTCCCGCCACCGCCACCACCTTGGCCACCAATCAGAATCGGAAGCTCACCGTCGGGGCCGATGTAGTCGTTGTCCACTTCGTCATCGACGAAGACCAAATCACCGCCGGGAGCACCGGGCTGCCTAGACACATGGTTCGCCAATGTGCCGGTCATGTAGACGCACTGCAGCGGCTTGTTGGGTAACAAGCCAGCGGCGAGGTTGAAGTTGTTCCCGTAGAGCGCGTCGTTCTTCTTGTTGTCGGTTAAGCACTTCGAGAAGGGGAACCAGCTACTACTGCTCTCCACCCGATACACACCAGCACCATCGTGGGACGCTTCTCCCCTAAAGTAGAAGCTCCCGCCTCCACCCCCAGGAGGCCGATGGTGCTCGTTATTCGTCGTATTCGAGACCTTCGGGAAGCCACCACCCGTCGGGTCATAGCCCAGGGTGCACAAGCCACCCCAACCTCCCACGGGCTGAAAGAGCACCGTCCCTGAAGCCTGGATCACCGGGCCCAGACCGCGAGCGCCGCGCTCGGGAGTCACGTACTGATCGATCGAGCCCGGGCCTTGAGGATCAAACAAGGTGGGATGGGAATCGCCTCCCCGTCCGGCGCCAGGGCCACCCGCCCCACCAGGGACCGACAAGAAGCCCGAGTCGAACGTGTCATCACCCAGACCATTCGTACCGGAGACATCGAGCAACCCGTGGATCTCGATCCTTCCCGTTGCAGTGATCTGCAGGGGACGCGTGCCCCTAGCCACCACCTGAACACCTTCAGGAATAATGAAGTCTCTGAAGGTGAAGCGGCCACCACTCACGGTGATCTGCTGATTGATCCCCGGTGTTTCACCACCCGCCAGAGGAAAAGCCTGCTGGTCCGTGTCGAGCAACACCAAGCGGTAGTTGGAACCCGCAATGTTGTAGGAAGCCTCGGAGGAGTTCTGGCCCTTGAAGTTCCGGGCGTAAGCAATGTTGTCCTTGAAGGTCGCATCTGCGGAAGGCAAGAAGTCACCGAGCTGCTGCGTTTCGTCGACGCCCACCGCGGCCCGGAGTCCCCCGCTGGGGAGACCGCTCGCCGACGTCGCCGCCCACAAGGCGGTCTGACTCAGGGACAATGGGCTTTCGGACTCGAATGCCTTGTTGGAGAACGTCTCCAAGAACACGTCATCGATGAACGGCCCGGGGTCGCCCGTGGGCTCAGAGGTCGTCAGCTGCAGCAGCTCAAGAGCCCCCATGGGCGGTGCCGGCACCAGGGCAGCAATATCATTGAACGCGTTCACACCCACTAGCGAAGTGAGCATGTTGCGCTGCATCACCGAGATGTCCGCGCCGATGGGCAGCACACCGCGAGGCGTCAGCTGCACCACCGCGCCTGAGCTCCCGTTCGTCGACAGCTGAACGTCCAAGCCAAGATGCAGCTGGGCCACGGAGATGGCCCGGGGAGTACCGCTTGCGATCATCGCCTCGGTGCCCACCAGTCCCTGATCGAAGTCAAAGACGTCTACCCTGCCGGTGCTCTCGTCGAGCGCCAACAAGCGCTGGGGTCCGAGAAAGACCCCATCGCTGTAATCGCCGGGCAGTGCCATCACCACATCCTGAGCTAGGCCACTAAAAAGGCCGGCCTCCGCAGCGAAACCTCCATCCCCATCCAAGCCGATGGGCTGCAGACGAACCAACGACGGAAACGCCCCGGTACTCAGCACAGCCAGGGCGTAGAGGTGCCCAGAAGGCGAGACCAGCAAGTCGCGTACATCGAGGATGCTCGCGACACCACTAGGCGCCAGGGGAGCACTCGTGAAGAGATCGTTCACTCCGTCAGCCACGGAGAGCCCAATCAGCGCGGGCGCGCCTGGAGCGCCTTGCCCGGGCCCTGGGCGCGAGCGCACCACGCTCGGAGCCAACTGGCGAATCGTAGCGTCTGAGGCGTCGTAGGCCAGCAGTCGCCCGTCGAGCAAGGTCGTCAGCCCGCGCAGCTGGCTGTGTCCCGTGTCCAAGCTCGCTACCTGCCCGGGCACCCCACCGTCAGCAGGAAGCGCGAACGAGGGATCGCCAAGCAAATGATCGATCACTGTGAGCCGCTGATCGCCGCCGATCACATCAAGCAGCCCATACAGCAACGAAGGGTCTCTCCCTGGGGACAAACTCGAAATCACACCAGGCAGTGTGGAGCCGTCCTGGGGGACAAAGCCATCAGGCCCGTCGTGCAAGAAGATGTCGGCGCCATCCGCAGCGGGAAGGGACAACGGCGCGGGAGCAAGGCCCAGCAGAGCCTCGAACGCAGGGTGAGATCCAAAGCTATTCGGGGCCACTTGTTGCGCCAGAATCAGCCGTGTCCCCCGGGTGGAGAGAAAGAAGGTCTCCTCCGCGAAACCATCCCCATCCAGGTCACTCCCCAACAGATTGGCCACTGTGGGCACAATCGGCTGGTCATAGGTCAGCAGAATATCCTCAGGGCCTGGGGGATAACTGGGCAAGCCGAAACCAGGCAGGCTGGCGCCGTAGGTCGCTGGCTGAAAACTGCCCGAGCCATCGAGGGGGTCGCTACTCACCAACTGCGGCGGAGCGCCAACCCCCACACCCATGGGATAGAAGCCAGCGTCGTTCGACGTGGTGCCAAACAGCACCTCGCCTCCGGCCCCGTTGAGGTTGGTGATCTTCGAACCCAAGACTGTGGAGACCACAGCGTGGTAGGTACTCCCAGGCAGCAGGCCGGGAACCGCTGCTGCGGGAGCTGACAGGTTCACTTGGAGCGGTGCCGTGGGCACGAAGGGGTTGAACTCCACCTCGTAGACCCCAGCCCCCTCATCCACGACCAGTGAGTAGTCGCCCTTGGCCAAGATCAGCGAGATCGCCGCCGAAGCATTCGCGTCAGCGGTGACTTCAGCTGGTGTGGTGAACACCGGCAACGTGGTGTTCACGAAGGGGCCTGCTGGCACCCCGTCGAAGCGAAAGATCACGGTAAGGTCGAGTGGAGCGCCCAAGGTAGGCGGGCTGGCAGAGCCATCTTCCACAGGCGGGACGCTCGTGGAGCCCGTCAGGGCCGAACGAAAAGCGAAGCCTAAGAAGTGCACCACATCATCGGGATCGGGCGCTGGCCCAGTTCCTCCTGCGAGTGCACCGCCACCGCCACCACCGCCTCCACCACAAGCGGTGGCAAGCAAAGCGAGAGCGACGCCGAGAAAGCGACCGTTCAACGAGGAGAACCACGACAGGCGCATCATCAAGCTCCTGAGATGTCCAGCTAAGCCAGGCCGGGTGGCGTAACTGCAACGACCCACGGTGCCATGCTTCAGCCCCCGCAAGTCAGAGAAGTGGGACGGCTCGTAACGTGAACCGGCCCCGGGGGATCATCCGATCTCCCGGG
>JBLIMM010000327.1:0-5444 GCA_047638635.1 Pseudohongiellaceae bacterium
GTAGCAGTTGAGCGAGCCGTCCGCAAAGTAGCCCAGCTCCCGGCCGTCGGGGCTCCAGAACGGGAAGACCGCGTCGTCGGTGCCGAGCAGTTCGCGCGCCTCGAGCTTGTCGAGGCGCCGGCTCCACAGTCGGCGGAGGCCGTCGTCGCCTACCGCGACGAACGCGATTGTGGTCCCGTCGGGCGACACGGTGGGCGGACCAGAGATGTCGCCGGCGAACAGGATGCGGGCGCCAGCGGGCGCCTCGATCGACAGGTGCATCGGACCGGCGATTCCCGCCGCGCTGCCCGCGATTTGCAGCCAGGCCAGCGCCAGCAGGGAGCCAACCAGACCGACGCCAGTGACCGCTAACCAGGTCCGCAGGCGCAGCACCTGGGGAGCACCGTCCGTGCGGAGAGCGGTACCGTCGGTGCTCAGCTCAGCGCCATCGGGGTGGTCAAACAGCAGCCGCGCCTCGCCCACGTCGCGCAGCCGCAGGCGCGGGTCCTTGACCAGGCAGCGCCGCAGCAGGGTCTCGACGGGTTGCGGCAGGGAGGGCAGGAGGCTCCAGTCGGGCTCGTGCTCGAGCACGGCGACCATCACCTCCGAGAGGCTCCCACCCGGGAAAGCGCGCTGGCCGGTCAGGCACTCGAACAGCACGCAGCCAAACGCCCAGACGTCCACGCGCCGATCGATGGACCGTGCCCGGGCCTGCTCCGGGGCCATATAAGTGGGCGTGCCGAGCACGCTGCCGTCCGCCGTCGAGAGCACGCTGTCCGAGGCGGCGTTGCTGCCCTCATCGTCGCGCGCAGATCGAGCGAGCCCGAAGTCGAGCAGCTTGACCTGACCGTCGGGCGTGATGCGCACGTTGGCCGGCTTGAGGTCCCGATGGATGATGCCCGCATCGTGGGCCGCCTCCAGCCCGTCGGCGATGCGCGCGCACACGGCCAGGGCCTCGTCGAGGGGCAGAGGCCCCCGAGCGATGCGATCCTCGAGAGTCTCTCCGGGTACGAGCTCAAGGACGATGAAGCACACATCGTCCTCCTGGCCCACATCGTGGATCTGCGCGACGCAGGAGTGGTTCAGGCTGGCGACGGCCCGGGCCTCACGCTCGAACCGCTGCAGCCGTTCTTCGTCACTGGCGAAGCGCTCGGGCAAGACCTTGACCGCCACCTCGCGCCCGAGCCGCGGGTCGCGCGCACGCCAAACCTCGCCCATGGCCCCGGCGCCCAGGGGCGCAAGGATCTCGTAGTGAAGCAGAGTAGAGCCTTCGGTGAGCGGCATAGGCGCAGGGTAACCGAACCACGGGCAGGACATGGCCGTGGCCCGAGGAGGGCGCCGGCGAATCGCTCGAACGACATCACGCCGGGAGCTTCTGCCGCTCTTCGCTCCAGCCACGACGGCGCTCAATGCGTGGCGAGAGTGACAGATACGCGAACCGCCGCCCACGCACGGGTTTGGGGTGGGCGGCGGTCGGATGAATCACGTGTGGTCGATCAGAACGGCTGGGTCACGCTCCAGCCCTGGCTGGCGGAGAAGCCCGATGGTCCATCGACGTCCGGGAACCAGACCTGATTGTAGATCGTGAACGGACCGGGCACGCCCGAGTTCCAGGTGAGAGGTAGGAACAGCTCCCCCGCCCCATCGATGGGCAGCGGGATGATCAGGTCCGGGAGCGGCAGCAAGGTGCCGCCCTTGAACGGCGCCGAGAGGTTCGTCAGGGAGGCGACCAGAAAGGCCGTGCTGCTGGGCCGCGCGTTGGAGATCTCGAGCAGGAAGGGCAGGTTATTACTTGGGTAGGTCGAGTCGCCGAACTCCCGCGCGGACGGCACCAGGCCACCGAAGCCCGCGAGGCCAGGCACGATGTCGTTGTCGAAGACCGACTCGAATGGCACGTCCCGGTACCAGAAGCTGCCGACCTCAGCGGGCGTTCCCGGGCCGGTGGCTGCGAGGACCTTGCCGTCGAGCGCCACGGCGTGGCCGAAGTCCGTAAAGGTCGCGAAGTCGCTGTTGACCGTGTGGTAGATCTCGCCGGTGAGGGTCCAGAGGGTGCCGGCGGCGTTCTTGCGGAGCACACGCACGGCGCCTTCCTTGCTGGAGCCGGGCAGCAGGTCGGCTTCCTGTTCGCCAACCACTGTGACATCGCCGTCGATAGCCAAGGAGCGACCAAAGCGGTCCTCCGCCTGCCCCGAGGCCAGGGAGCCACCGAAGGTGTAGGTACCGTCCTCGTAGAGCTCGATGAGGCCGCCGTTCGTGTTGCCCACGTCGCTATCGGGCGAGCCGATCCAGATCCAGCCCTCGTCCACGGCTAGGGCGCCGCCGAAATCGTCGGCCGCCGAACCCGTGGCGATGGTGCCCTGTTTCGTCAGGGTGACGCCGTCGTAGGTGTAGCCGATGACGGTGCGGGTTCCGGCGGTCTCGAAGGTGGCGACCACACTCAGCGGGTCGGAGGGCGTGGGGCCGTCACCGATGGCGACTTCAATCGCCGCGTCCTCGGCGGGCTCACTGGACACGCCGATGAGGTTCATCACGCCTCCGCCGCCGCCAGCGTCGCCGACCTGAACGCGCGGATAGAATCCGGGGATCGTGTAGATCAAGGCGAACGTGCTGCCCTCGTGGACGGCGGTCTCCAAGCGAGTGCCAGGATCGCTGTCGAAGGTGCTGTACCCAGTGGCAAGCAGCCACGCGGAGCCGTCCCAGTCGAACCGCCAGAAGAGGTGCCTGTCAGCGATTTCCCGTTCCCAAGTCACCCAGGCAGACGTGCCGTGGATATCGACGTTCGCCACTTCGACCGGGGTGCCGAGGCCAGTGAGGCTGCCCAGGACGTCCACGCTCTCAAAGCCCCCCAAGGCCAAGTTGTAGATGTAGGCGTTCGTCGCGTCGGCGACGATCATCCGAACACCCTCGATGTCGACATCCGCGCCGAACGTGTCGCCGCCCAGGAACGACGGTGCGGGCGTGCCGGAGCCGCCGAAGTGATCGGGGGCCGGGCGTGCACGCTCACTCGGAGCGGCGTCGACGGGACCCCCGAGGCGGATGACGTCGCCCTCGACCTGGATCGACTGAGCGGTCAGGCAGGGTGCCAGGGCCAGGGCGGCGAGGGTCAGCTTGACCGTGTTCAGAGTGCTCGTGATGGTGCTCATTGTCTTCCTTCAAGCAGGCGCGGGATGAGTGTCTTGCAGGAACGTCGCACTCCGACCTGATTTCGTGGCCTGAGACTCCTGGCCGATGGTTCGTACCGGCCCCTGCAATGGGATATGCGCAGGATCTGCAAAAAGCCGGCACCCCTTTTTCTAGATTTATCGAAGCCGCCGAAGAGCCGGCTCGCGCCACGAGCCGCCAGCCCCCTCCTCGGTCAGAACAGCCCTCGAGGTCTTGCAGAGGGGTTCTCCCCCTTCGTGCAAGTGGCCCCCTCCCTAGGTCGCCCATTGCGGTATCGCTCCACGACACAGCACAGTGCAGCGCGTGTGCGTGTCACGGGGCGGTCGGCACACGCCGCCGCCCAACTCAGTCGCCGGTAGACCGCTTCGCTGAAACCCGTGCGACGACGAGCTTTGCAGCCTCTCGAGTGCGGCGTCGAGGTCGAGCAGATTCACGTCCAGAGCCGTTGATCCATCGACAGCTGCGAGGGTCACGCGCTGGATCTCGCCACCGGGAACTCCACATCCGACGACGTGACAGTTCTGCTCAACTAGTCGCCATAGGCCTTCTTCGTCGGTCGCGATCACCGTGCGCACAAGCCCTCCCGCCCTTCCAAGAAGCGGGCCCGTTCGGAAATCACGAGCCCGGGCTCGCCCTGACCATGAGCCCCCTGCAGCTCCACGACGAGTTGCCTGAACGTCTGGCCGCAGCGCTTGACGAGACGGGTTGGCTGGACGGATCGGTGGGCCGCCTGTCGTCAGGGAGGCGTGCCCACCGCTTCGGCCGACTGCCGCTCATGGAGACTTTGAAGCGCGTCGTCCAATACCCGCTGCGCCAGCGTATCCGTAGGCGACAACTTCAGCGCCGCTCTCGCCTCGTCGACGGCCCGCCAGTAGGCCCCGGCCTCGAACTCGGCGAAACTGCTCTTGGCGAGGGGTTCCGGGTCGTCAGGGTCGAGCCGTTTCCAGCGTTCGAGAACGACTCGCCCCAGGTCACTGCGCTCGATGTGCTGCGTGGCCAGCAGGAGCAGCTTGCACAGCCCCGCCGACAGCTCATCACGAGCCATGAGGGTGGTAACCGTGTGGCTAAGACGAGAGCGCACGGCTTCGTCAGCCCCTCGCAACAGCAGCTCTAGCTGGCAGATGAGCAGCTGATTCTCCGCGCCCCGACCGAATGCGGGGGAGAAGGGATCGCTCTCCAGGGAGCGCAGATAGGCCGTCTCCGCGGCTGCGTAGTCGGGAGCCGCGGGGGACAGCTCGTACATCCCCAACAGCCAGTAGAAGAGGGACGAGGGGTTGATCGCCACGGCCTCGCTCAGCAAGCGCTGCGCGTCTCCATACTGGAAGAGGCTCTGAGCCAGCATGGACTGGGTGAGCAGGGAGTAGCTCTCCACCACAAATGTCAGCTGAGGGATGGAATCGAGGAAGAGTGTCTCGCTGGCACCCGAGCTCAGGTCTGCTGAGTTCATCGCATCCGAAACCTCGTTGGCCTTGTTCAGCAACTGCATCGTTCGGGAAGTTATCTCGGCCAGCGAAGGTTGCGACCCGTCCTCCGGACCTAAGCCAAGCTCCACGATTTTTCGAAACTGGGGCACCATACCCAGCAAATCGATCGCCGGCGTATCCAGGAAAGCCTTGGCCTCTTGAACACAGGTCTCTGCGAAGGACTCGTCCTCCATGAGCAGGGCGGCCCCTGCACGATAGAGCAGAGCTGTGCGATCGTCGGGGAACAGCTGCAGGACGGTTTCGGCCGTGGCGATCGTCTCGAGCAAGTGGCCCGACAGCGCCAAGGTCTCCAAGGTTGCCTGCCATGCCAGGTGATGAAACGGATCCGCTTCAATCGCAGCGCCAAACAGCTGCCGTGCCCTGTTTGCGTCAGCCCCCAAGAGCCCCATGGCATAGAGTTCATCGGCCTCTGAGAGGTCACCATCGAGTGCGTCTCTGATCGCGGCTTGGCCCAGGCTACGGGAGCGCCCGTCTGACAACTGCACCACGCCTCGCAGCAGGAGCAGCTCACTGACGAGGCTCTCCCTTGGCGCCTCCTTCCCGTTGCCCAGCAGAGCGACGAGATCGAGTTCTGCACCGGCCCGCTCCATGTCACCCAGGGCGATGGAGGCGCGAACCCTGCGGGGTAGAAGCTCGACTTCCTCCACGGCGTCCAGAGCCAAGGCTTGCTCGAGTTCAGATCGAGCCAGCGGCCAGGCGCCGCGCTGAGCGGCAAGGTCCGCGGCGCGCACGTGGCTCTCTGCGAGACGTTGCAAGGCCTCCTGCTCAGCTGCCTGGGCCCTCGTCGTGAGCGCTTGCTGCTTCGCCAGCGACTCCTTC
>JBLIMM010000328.1:0-5443 GCA_047638635.1 Pseudohongiellaceae bacterium
CGATCGGCGGCGTCGTGTTCAAATCCGACCAACGCGAGATCGACCGTGGCCAGAAGTTCTCCCAGTCCGCGCCAAGTGGCCGGGTCGACGTCCGCGGTGTCACTGATCAGTTCACCGGGCAGAAAGGAAACGAGCCGCACCCAATCCTCGCGACCATCGGGCGCTACGACTCGCTCCATTGCTCGCCCGTCTACAGAGTTCTTCACCGTGGGGACGAGCCCGGGGAGCGCTTCGCCGACCCGCTGCATCGCGCGGTTCTGAAGATCGAGCGTTTGCCTCTCTTCGAACTCACTCGCGATGCGCAAGACCCAGCGGTTTCCATCCTCCGCTCTGGCGTAAAAGTTGCGATCGATGTCGCTCGAAAAATCTGTGCAGTGAGCTCTCAGGCCAAACTGCTCCAAGAGGATGCGTTGCGCATCCGTCGTGGTGAACTGGGGAGCAGCTGAGCGATGGAAGGCAATCGCGTCGGCTGGCTTCGATGGCTGGCGGGGCATGGGGGAGAGCTTTGCTTTCTGCCCCATTCGTCGCAATCGACCTGTCGCTTGCCGCTCCCCGTTCTTAGGAGCACCGGTAGCGTGCACTGATTCCGACGGGCCACGCCCATGCCCACGGGGAGGGCTCCTTTGTAGCAGTCGTCCCGTCAGCCCTGGCTCGGCACTTCCCGCAGCCGAGTCCGCTGCGAAGAAGCGTCTTGCCCCTCCCTGGAAGGAGCACTTCGAGGCGCAGGTGCTGAGCCAGGCGCACGGGGATGACCGACCTCTTCTTGGTCGCGGATCAGTGTATGCAGTAGCCGGCAAGTCATGTCGGCGTGGGGATCACGCGCCGGTTGCGTTGATCACAACCTTCGCTGCACCCGCAGGCTAACGATCGAAGCTCGCCGTACGGGGCGGGGGGCATCAGGGCGTACTGGCCCCTGCTCAAAAGTTCGTTGGGAAGTTCACCGCCCGGAGCGGCGAGATGGACAGCCAAGCCGCTGTTACGTGACGGCGTCGCCCGCATCCTTGCCGGTGAGCTTGCGCATGATCAGCACAAGAGTGATCAACGTCGCCATCAGAATCGGGGGCGAGGTGATCACGGACAGAGCACCGGCTCCGTTGCCAAACAACTCGTAACCATGGCCCGACAGCATGCCCAGGGAGTCGACCCGCTCAATGAGCAGGGCGATGCGGCCAAGGACTGTGAAGCCGAACATGGAGCCAAAGGTGATCATCAAGACCACCACACCCACGCGAGACATACCGCCTAGGAGCGGCGTGCGCTTGTAGGTGAAAATGAAGTGGGAGAGGGCACAGATGGTGCCCACGATGACGACCAACGAGCTAAAGGTGTAGAAGACCTGGGTCTCTTCGATGCGTGTCCAGTTGTCTGACCACGCCATGGCGTCAGGGTTGGTGATGGGCTTGAGCATGCCCTTCACCGGGAGAACCAGCTTCGATTGGGTTTCACCGGTCATTTTCAGCGCCGAGTACACACCCACCATGATGGCCAGGGGCCAGCGGGGCGCCCAAGAGTCAGACTTGACTAGGCGGAAGAGCAGCATGCAGGCAAGCAGTGCGGCGACGACGCGCAGGCCGATGGCCAGGGCAGGGTCGACCCCGGTGAAGCCACCGAGGCTCATGGTTTGGCCGGCGTTGAGGGAGTCCATGGCCTCATCGATATGGTCGAAGACAGGGCCGAGAACTCCCGATTCGTAGTACTGCAGCGTGAAGAACGCTGTCCCTGCACCGACGAAGACATGCTCAGCAAACTTGTAGAAGGGGTTGTCCTTGTACAGAAAGCTGAAGACGCAGAGGGTGAAGAGTGCGATGCACCATGCACCCAACATGTCGATATCTGGCGGGAATGACCTGATATCGAAGAAGGGCCGCTCGGTGATGGCTTGCTGGGCGAGGAAGTTCATGGTCATTTACCCCGGCCGATGAAGTAGAGCACGTTGCCAACAGCGATCAGCGCGAGAATGAACATGTGCGCCCATTCCTGAATCATGATGCGGTTCTGATTGATCTCACGGGTTTCATCGAGCTCAGGAGTTTGTTCGCTGACAAGCTCTAAGTAGCGCGTGGCCGCGGTCGCTCCGCCGAGAAAGCCGGCGAGCTGGCTGGGGTAGAAGGCGTACAGGTCAGAAGTCTGTACCGCCGTGGTCCCCGTGATGATGGTCTTGTTGTATCGGCCGCCCACCTGGGCCAGCCACTCAAGGATGCCGGGGTACCCTGCGCTCAAAGTGATCAGCAGGTCGACGCCTTCCAGAGAATCGCCGAGCTCGTCCATGAGCGGGAAGTCAGCAATCGGTTGTTTCTTCCGACTGTCTTGGGCGAAGGCCGAGTGAATCGAATTGCCAATCTGGGCCATGGCCACGTCATCGCCTGGCAAGAAACCCAGCTCGACCCAGTCGGTCCCGTAGGACTTATTGTACAGCGGTGTGATCTGGTTGAACTCGTTGCGCGTGTACGGCGGGGCGGCGGGCCAGGTGGCCACATTGACGATGCGGATGTCCTTGCGCAGCAAGTGGTGAATGGTGGCTTGATACATGGGCAGCAGCTCTGCTGCGGAGGCCGGGTCAAAGTCGGCCGAGAGCAACACCACACTGTCGTCGGGGAGGGCCTCGATGACGTCGTAGTAGGCCTGCACATACTCAAGTTGTGGCGCGTCGCTCTGGGCTTTCATGGCGTAGAGACTCACCACAAGCACACCCATTGCCAAGAAGATCCAGCGGCGGTCGAAGTCGATGACGTTGGCCATGGGTTACTCCGACAGGTAGCTGCGTTCGAGGCCGAGCACAATGCGCAGACCCGTGGCGAGGGTGCCGAACGCGGCACCCATGATGATGGCCTTCTGACCTGCGGCGTTGATGTACTTCATCAGGAAGTCCTGCCAGCGGGAGGCCAGGTCGAAGGTGAGTGCGTCACCCAGGGGAACCTGCCCCAGCATGACGATGGCACCAGCCATGAGCAGCAACACGGCTTCGAAGGACCGGGCTCTGAAAGCGCGAAAGGCAGCCGAGGCGATGTAGAAAGCCAGCAAGCTGAACATCGTGGACTGCAGCGGCTGGAAGATGCGGTAGTAGATGTAATCCCGGTAGACGGTGTCGCTCATGATCGCCTGGCCGGCGGGGTCGGTTCCCGTGGCCATAGGACTGAGCCAGCCGTGAATCTCGGCGATGCCCACGGCCATGTAGCCCAGCAGAACCACGAGCAAGACGACCTTATAGGCTCGATCAGGGTGGCCACTGGCGATCTGCTTCAAGCTGATGCGCACCAAGTTGCCGATGCCCAGCAAGAAGGCCACCGAGAAGAAGATCACAGCCCAGGCCAGCAACTCGGAGTTGACCGCCCTGGCCACCGGGGCCTGGGTGAAGAACGACCAAGTGATTGCCAGGCCACAGAGGACCGTCAGCAGAATTGGTATTTCGCGTTTCATCGCCCGTTAGCCGAAGAGTCGATTGAAGAGTGTTGACCAGTTGTTGCCGGGGCCCGCGTCCACGTAAATCGTGGCCAGGGCGGCACCGACGATGACCGAGGAGATGACGATGATCTTGATCACGTCGGCGGCTCGAATCGTCCCCAGCAAGTTGGGGTCGCGGGTGAGGTATGCCGTCACCGCGAAGTACTCTTCGCCGATGATGGTGTAGTCGCAGGCTGCGACGAAGAAGGGCAGCTGGTGCTGCTTGGCGGTACCAGCCACTTGGATGGCTCCGCTGGCAAACCCAGTCTCTGCCAGAATCAGCGATTCGGCGAAGAACATGCCCAGCATGATGTTCGCCGCAGGTTTCTCGCGGTTCATGATGCCTGCCACCCCCGCGCAGTAAGCAAACTGCTCGTTGGACAGGTAGCGCACGTTGTCCGGGATGAAGGCGTCAGGTTGGCCAGCGTCTTGGCAGCCTTGCTTGACCGCCTCTTCGGCGAAGGCCATCACCACTGAGTCTTTCACGGGCACGATGAGCTCGGTGCCGTACTCAGCCGTCTTGCGGGCCACATGGCGCAAAATCATCATCGAGTAGAGAGTCTGAATCTCTTTGATCTCATCGATGCCTGGCACGTAGAGCACTGGCCGGCCCATTTCGGTGGAGCGGCCGATGGCTTCGTCAAGGGCATCAAGACCGGGGATGCGTCGAATGGGGATCTCGACACCGCGCTTGGCCTTGGCCTGGCTCCAGAACATCACTGCCGCGTAGGCGATGATGCAGGCAAGAGTCGGCAGCTTGCTCGTGTCAACCCAGGGGTTGAGCTGCTCGTGCAAGCCATTGAGGTACTCGGTGGTGCCAGCGACATCTAGCATCAGAACTGTTCGTCCACGAGTTCGACGTTCGCCCGGGGAAGCGTCACGCGCTCACCGCCCTTGAGGGTGACTGTGAGTATCCGGACCATGGCCTCAGTGTCCAGAACGGCGGGTTCGGGAGGCAGCTCGATGACCTTGCCAAGTGCGCCGAAGTGGGGGTCGCGAATGATGCGCACCACAGAGCCAGCGTGCATGAAGCCTTCGTCCACCTCGGTCTTTTCGACACCGCTGACCTCGTGGGGCACGAGCACTTCGGGGCGCAGAACGCCCGCGCGAATCTGGGTGGCGCCGCTCACTGAGGCCAGCAACCCTTCGCGCGCAGCGAGCAGCTCGTGGGTTTTCTTGGACATGGCCAATGCGCCGAAGCCCTCGGTGACCATGAGCGTCAAGCCCACATCTTCGTTGCCGGTGATGGCCACGCCGAGGTCGAAGCCCAACAGCTCTTTGAGGTCATTCGCGTCGATACCGCCGGTGACGATGGCTGCCACGCCCACTTTGATGGCTGCTTTCAGCGCGTCCATGGGAGCCAAAGAGCCACCCACGCAAACGGCCCCCTGATGCTCGGCTCGAAAGTCGCTGGGCTGCAAAGGCTTGTCGATGCCTGAACCGACCATGGCGAGCTTGCCGTTGGTTTCTGGACCAATACCGAAGATGCCCTGCACCATGGTGCCGCGAGAGTCGACGTGCACTCCGTAACCCTCTTCGATCTCACTGATCGTTCCGCCCACGTAGGCCTTCACGTCCACGGGGATCGGAGATTCGCGGAAGAGCGCTTGCCCGGACACTTTGGAGACCGACTCCAGTACGCCCGTGGTGGGCGACTCGACGGTCTTCTTCATCATGCCGAAGATGCCCTTACTGCGAGCGAGAGGCTGACCTTTCTCGACGGCGTCGCCTTCTTTCACGAGCAAGACATCGAAGAGGTCAGCCGCGGCCATGCCCAGCTGTCGAGCGAGGTTGAGCGTGGAGACGTTGCCCGGCAGCAATGCCCGGGCGACAACCGTGTCCGGGTCGACCACATCTCCCTGTCGAACCAGAACTTCTCCGCGGATGGGCAGCAGACGACTGCGCAGGAAATCGGCGGCCGCTGAAACTTTCAGACCTGGGGTGTAAGCGTGTCCCATGGATCAGGCGTTCCGTTGGGGGTAGAGGTCGAGGTTCTTGATCC
>JBLIMM010000329.1:0-5403 GCA_047638635.1 Pseudohongiellaceae bacterium
CAAGTCGCACACTTCGACGACCCCTGCGGGTGGCCTCTCAAACGACTACATGGGGCGCTCAACGGCGTCTTGCCCCCGGACGTGCGCGTGGTCGCGGTCGATGATGTTCCGCCGGAGTTTCACGCGCTGCACAGTGCCTGGCGCAAGACTTATGTCTACCAGTTTTGGCGCTCCCCCAGCCGCGGTGGCCAGCGGGCCCTGTGGGCTTCGGTGCCGCCATTGCTGCGGCGCACCCATGTGGCCTGTCGTGCAGACATTGACGTGGCAGCCATGCGCAGAGGCGCCTCTGCCCTGTGTGGAACTCACGACTTCACAACCCTGAGCAAGTCTATGCCCCCGTTTCGCTCCACGGTGAAGCGGGTGCAAACCGTGCGAGTTCTGGGGAATTCTCGTACGTTAAGGCTGGTGGTGACCGGCGAGGGGTTTCTCTACGGAATGGTGCGTCTCATGGGCGGTCTGCTGCTCGCGGTGGGCGAAGGGGCTCGCTCTGCGGAGGACGTTCTCGGTTTACTGGCGGCCCGGGACCGAGCCCTGGCTCCAGCTTCCCTTCCGGCCCATGGCTTGCTGCTGTGGAGAGTGGACTATCCGCCTTGAGCACAGGGGCTCTCGGCCTGCTATGCTGAACGCCGTGGTCTGGTCTTCGGGCAGGTGGCAGCGGTTGCCTCCGACGAGTCTTGCACCACGTTTCGAAGAGCTTCCCGTTCGCAAAGTCTGGACTCTATTTATGACCGTGCGCATCGACTTGACTGATCGGCATCACACCCATTCCGCAGAGGAACGGGAGCACGTGAAGGAGAAGGTCAGCAAGCTGACCCATTATTTCGACCGGGTGAATCACATCGAGATCATCCTGGATAAAGAGCACGACCAGCATGTTGTCGAGGTGCTCGTGACTGCGGACAACCACATGCACTTTGTGGGTCACGCCATGAACGACTCCATGCCGACGGCCGTAGACAAAGTGGTCTCCCGGCTCGAGCGGCAGGTGGTGAAGGCAAAAGAGCGCCTGAAAGACCACAAGCGCGGCGACGTGAGCGGAAAGACCCTATGACCTCTCCTGCTCCCATGGCCGATTGCTTCAGCTCCGAGGCTGTGATTCTCGACCTTGTGGCCGACACCAAAGAGGCTGCTCTTGAGGCGATGGTGCGTCAGGCTGTGGAAGCCAAGGTGTTGCCCCGGACTCGTCGGGACCAAGCCATCGAGGCCTTGCTCGCTCGCGAAGAGCGAGGCACGACGGCTATGGGTGGCAGCGTAGCCATGCCCCACGCCAAAATCGGCGGCTTGCAGCGAGTGGCGGGCCTGGTCGCCCGCTCCGTGAAAGGCGTCGAGTTCCGCGCCGTCGACGGGGAGCCGGTGCACGTCTTCGTCATGCTGATCTCGCCAGAGAGCAAGGCCGACGAACACCTGGCCACCCTGCGCTGGATTTCTAGTGCCGCACGGGACCCAGACTTCCAGAGCTTCATTCGCCAGTCTGAGACCGCCGAGGACGTCCTGGATGTTCTCCGCGAGCGTGCGCCCGAACCGTTCTCGGGATGACTGCTGACTTCGGCTCTTCTTCCATGCCAGTGTCTCGGCTCGTCGTACGCATCGTGAACAAGCAGGGCTTGCATGCCCGGCCCATTAGCGATTTCGTGAAGACGGTTTCGCGGTTTTCGGCCGTTGTGACCGTACGTGGACCCGGGGGCGAGGCTAGTGGCTCCAGCGTGCTGCAAATGATGGGTTTGGCTGCTGGCTTGGGCGCGGAACTCGACATCCGTGCTGATGGGGGAGATGCCGAAGCTGTGTTAGAGGCCTTGTCGGCCCTGGTGGCTAACGGCTTTGGCGAGCCCTGACAGGGCGACTCCTTCGCAGCTGATCATGCTTGTTCCGCCCCGGTGGGGCCCGTACCCTCTGCCCAGGCTTCCGTCCGGATTCACTTGTCGAACTGAGTGATCGCGGCAGCCTCTGAGAGACCGAAAATGCTCGTTGCTGACGTCACCTACCCCATGAGCCTTTGCTTGAGCAAAGACGGCGATACCCGTTTCTTAGGGCATCTCGACTTTCTCAGGCTCGTTGAACGCTCACTGCGTCGCAGCAGCCTCCCCGTAAAATACTCTGAGGGTTTCAATCCTCGGATCAAGATGAGCTTCTCCGATGCGCTCCCTGTGGGGACTGCATCTGATGGAGAGTGGCTCACTATCATCCTCACTAAGAACCTCGCAACGGACGAAGTGCGGGCTCGATTGGCACCAGCTTTGCCTCAGGGTACAGCAGTGGTTGACGTCATCAGGGGCAGTCGCCCCGTAGACGACGGCCCGGTGCATTATCGGCTCCAAATCGACACCGGAGCGGGATCCGCAGCCGACGCGCTCACCGAACTGCTGGCGTGCGACGAATACACAGTGACTGATCCTCGCCGAAACCGGGCTATTGCAGTTCGGGATCATTTGGCCAGTGGGTCAGCTTACGACGATCATCTCGTCGTAGAACTCGTCGCCGTAAATGGACGTCCTCCCCGGCCAGCTCCGCTGGTTGCAGCCCTGTGCGAAATCGCCGGGGCTCAAGAGAGGGAGGTGCCCCGATTTGGGGTCTGTACCAAACTGGCAGGAAACGAGCGTTGTCATGGAGACCAATCATGGCCAAACGCCGACGCAGTACAGGAAACTCAGAGGGGGGGCGTAAGCTCCTCATCAACGCCAGCGAGTCCGAAGAGAGTCGCATCGCGATCCTCAAAGACGGAAAACTCGACGAGTACTACATAGAACGGCAGTCCCTGGGGAGCACTCTGGGGAATATCTACAAAGCTCGCGTCACCAACGTCGAGAAGTCCATCGGCGCTTCATTTGTCGAGTTTGGGCACCATCGACAGGGCTTTCTTCACGTTTCCGATCTGTGCATGGAGGCTGTGGGGGGCGATGCTGCTGAGTTGCTCGTCAGCGTCCAGGCGGCTCGCGAGGTGGCTCACGATGAAGACGTTGTGGAGCGCCGGCCAGCGGCGAAGGCCGCCGACTCTTCCGAGAAGGCTGGTGGCGACGGACAACACGAGTCCGCTGAAGGTGGCGCTGAAAAGGCTGCCTCTAGCGTCACGGCTCTCGCTGTGGCCGAAGCGGACGAGACTGCTGTAGTCGAGGGCAAGGGGCCCTCCTCCGAAGCAGGCAAGGTGTCTGCGGACTCGAGCGATGGCGAAGCTGGCGATGAAGACGGCAGCGATACCGGGGAGTACAGCCCGGATGAGGTCGTCGATCCGTGGACCGGGGACGCGCTTCAAGAGGAGCGCGGCCAGGAACTGCGGGTCGTTCAAGATGCTGATGGCGACGATGAAGAGGAGTTGCCTGAGCTCGAACTCGAGCTCATTGAGCACGATGACGACGAGGAGAGCGCTGGTGAGGGTGATGCCCAGCCAGAAGCCTCCAGCGGCGCGGGTGTCTCTCAGAGCGCTGGTGATGAACAAGCCGCCGGCGGGGACTCTGCTACAGAATCAGCAGTGGACACCACTGCTGAAAATGCTGCTGACGAAGAAGATTTCTCAGCACGGTTGGAGCTGTTTGGCCCCCTGAACGAAGAGCTCGAAGCGCTGCGTTTGAAGGCCGAAGACGAGCTGCCTCAGCGAGGTGGCCGCCGTCGTGGCCGTCGTGGTCGTGGACGGGGTGGCCGAGGTCGCCGCTCAGAGAATGATCAGGGCCAGAAGATTGCCCCTCCCAGTCAATCAGACAGTGGCGATAGCCGCCGAGGTCCAGCGAAGGACCAAAGCAGTTCGAAGGGGCGAGCCCGCAAGAGTCGTGACCAGCGCGAGATGCCGGCCATCGAAGAGATCCTGCACAAGGGCCAAGAAGTGGTCGTGCAGGTGATCAAAGATGGCATCGGCAACAAGGGCCCGACGCTCACGACGTTCCTGTCGATTCCTGGGCGTTTCATCGTGCTGATGCCCGGAATCCACAAGCGTGGCGTTTCTCGAAAAGTCAGCGACAGCAAAGAGCGCGACCGGCTCAAGGACTTAGTGCGCGACCTCAAGGCCCCGGATGGCGTGGGCTTCATTGTGCGCACTGCAGGCCTGGGCTTTTCCATCGAAGATCTGCAGCGAGATCTCGATTACTTGCTGCGCCTTTGGTCGCAGATGCGGGTGCGCGTTAAGGAACACGCTGCTCCGGTCTTGCTCTACCAAGAGAACGACTTGGTCATCCGCACCCTGCGCGATCTGTACGACGGCAGGGGTGAAGTGATCATCGATGATCCGGTGACCGCGGGGAAGGCCCGCGAGTTCATGTCCCAGATCATGCCTGACTGCATCGACAAGGTGGTCAGCTACAAGAACGAGAAGCCGCTGTTCAGCCACTACGGCCTCGAAACCGAGCTGCAGCGGCTGTTGAAGAGTCGCCTCGAGCTGAAGTCTGGGGCGTCGCTGATCATCGAGCAGACCGAAGCGCTCGTGGCCGTCGATGTCAACTCGGGCCGCTACAAGCCCGAGAAGCACAAGAGCATCGATGACACAGCCTTCAACGTGAACTGCGAGGCGGCTGTAGAGGTCGCTCGCCAGCTGCGCCTGCGCGACTTGGGCGGCGTGGTTGTGATCGACTTCATCGATATGCGCCTAGAGAAGCACCGCAAGGCCCTGGAGCGGCTGTTCAAGGATGAGCTGCGCAAGGATCGTGCGCGGATCAAGGTGGCGAGAGTCTCGCCGTTCGGCATCCTTGAGATGACCCGCCAACGGGTGCGGCCCAGCCTGAAGCGGTCTGTCCACCAGGGTTGCCCCTATTGTGAGGGGACAGGCTACGTGCCTTCGGACGAGACTTCGTGTCTCGGGGTGGTGCGCACCATTCGAGACAACCTGTGGCGTCCTGGGACGGTTTTGGTGGTCACTGTGCGACCTGAGGTGGCCGAAGCGGTTCTGAACACACAGAAGCGCATCCTGGCTGAGATCGAGGAGCGCCATCACCGCCAGATCTTCATCCGCGCCGACCACCGCCTTGCCTATGACGATATCGAGATTAGGGCCATGGTTGCCCTGCCCTCCGAAATGGACCATCGAAGGGCCTGAGCGTGCCCACAGACCGGGTTGGCGCCCCGGTCTGCGATCTCGTTACGCAGGTGTCTTGATCACCGTCGCTCGACCGGTATGATACTTCGCCGATCGAGACCAGATTTGCTAGGTCGCGATCGCGGCAACATGTTCAACGTCATCTACCACATCAACCACATCAACGATTTCGCGCGACGGTCTCCGTCGCCCAGTTAGGAGCAGACCAGTGCAGGCCATCATCGAAGACCGCGGGCGCCAGTATGTCGTCCACGACGGTGACAGCATCCGGGTCGATCATCTGGGTGAGACTGAAGTAGGCAGCGAGATCGTTTTCGACCGGGTCTTGGCCCTGGGCGATACGTTTGGTGCTCCCACCGTGGACGGCGCCACCGTGAATGCTGTTGTCG
>JBLIMM010000330.1:0-5376 GCA_047638635.1 Pseudohongiellaceae bacterium
TGAGCCCATCGAAGGAAAGTGCGGCTGCTACACCTGCCGCAACTACAGCCGTATGGTCCTGCGCCACCTGCACTACGCCCACGAGCCGGTTTTCGAAACCCTGGCGTCGATCCACAACCTGCAGTTTTACGAAGACCTCGTGTCTAGCAGTCGCCACGAGATCGAGCGGGGCCGCTTCGGGCCCTGGAAGGCAGCCTTTTTGCGCCGCTACAAGGGCGGAGATTTGGGCTCCGGGGGCGGGACGAGTCGCAAAGGTGCCGGCCCTTCGTCACCGAGTCGTCAGCAGCGACGACCCTCCGACCGGTAAACTTCGAGTCGAATACGGCCGATACACCAGCGAGAGGCCATCCCGGGCTCTCAGATTCGGTCGATCCTTACTGGCCTTTGTTGCGGAGATTCCACGATGGCTCGCTACGCCCTTTTGCTCACGTTTGTTGCATCCGTTCTGCTACCCGCTTGTTCTGGGCTTGTGCACCAGAGCTTCAACGGTACCTCCGTCTCGGAGCGCAATGGCGAGTTGTACGTAGATGACGTTCTGGTCGAAAACCACCAAGAGATCGAGGTGGCCATCGATGGGGTGCAGTTCAGTGAACTGAAACTCTCAGTCCCCACAGGTCTGATCAACGTAGAGGGTATCCCCGGTGAAGAGGGCCACTTGATCTTGGACCTCTACACAGAGTTTGAGGGGGACGGCACTGTTTCGCTGGAGGGTGGCCGATTGAAGGCCCGCTCCAACGCCCGGGGCAAGGTGCTGATCAACGGCATTCGCGGCACCATTCCCGCAGGCATGTCTCTCGAAATCGATACGGGAACGGGGCAAGTGCTGGTTTCTGGCCTGCTGGGTTCTGGCAATGTTGAGCTGGAATCGGGGACGGGCCCCGTGCGCTTCGTGGATTGCGAGATCGACAGCTTGGATATCAGCAGCGGTACCGCTGACATACGGCTGCAAGGCGTTCACGCCAAGCTTCTTGAGGTGAACAGTGGCACCGGCGACTTCGTCGCCAAGGACTGCCATTTCGTCCGTCTGCGGGGTGACTCGGGCACCGGTGATTTCAGCCTGACAAAGAGCCAGGTGGACGACGCTCACTTTGAGTCTGGCACCGGCGATGTGCGCTTGATGGACACGGTGATCACCCATATTCGAGCCAGCTTGGGCACCGGAGATGTGATCAGCGACAGTAGCACGCCCTGACGTACGGGTGCTTTGAAGGTGCTTCGGTCGGTCAAAGACGGTAGAATGCTCCTTCCCAGCTTGGGTGATCAGGGTATCACGAATTCCTGACATCTCTCTTGGCTGTAGGCTCATCATGGGGTTATGATGCGCTGATGACACTCACCCAGGACTCGCTGACCGGCATGCTGCGGGTTCTCGCTGACGAGACCCGCCTGCGCCTTTTGGTGTTGGTGTCCCAGGCTGAGCTGTCCGTGGGGGAGATTGCCCGGTGTTTGGCCATGGGCCAGAGCCGGATCAGCAATCACCTGAAAATCCTCCGCGAAGTGGGGCTGGTGGGTGAGCGCCACGAAGGCAGCTACACCTTTTGCCGTCTCGAAGTCCCCCATGGCTCTTTAGGGCAGCTGTGGCAAGCGGTGGCCCCGTCTCTCGATGGCTTGGCTCGGCGTGAGGCCGACTTGGCTCGTTTGGCCGTGGTCCTCGCGGAGCGCACCGACAGCCGGGCGTTCTTCGATCGCATCGCCGGTGACTGGGATGTGATTGGGAGCGACTTCAAGCACGGCACCGGTCGGCTTTCCGCCCTGAGCTGTCTGGTCCCCCGGGGAACGGTGGTGGCTGACGTGGGCTGCGGCACGGGTTACCTGGCTGCGGCTCTTGCTCGCCGAGTCGATCGCATTCTGTGCATTGACCCCTCGGCGGCCATGCTCGACCAGGCGCGGCTCAACCTCGCAGCGGTGTCGTCCCAGATAGAGTTTCGCCAGGGCTCCATGGAGTCACTGCCGGTGGACGACGACTCGGTGGATGCAGCCTTCGCCCACATGGTCTTGCACCACCTGGCAGATACCCGCAGCGGCCTGGACGAGATGGTGCGCATCGTGCGCCCCGGCGGTTCGCTCGTGGCCATTGAGCTGCTGCCTCATAACGAATCATGGATGCACGAGCACCTGGCAGATACTCGCCTAGGTGTCGACCCAGCCGCCCTCGAAAGCGAGTTTCTTGCCGTCGGGTTGGCCGACGTAGAGCGCGAGATTCTGGAGGACCGCTACGTGGTCGAACATCCCTCAGGCCGTTCGGTCGACCTACCTCTTTATCTCGTCCGCGGCCGTTTGGCCGGCTGACGAACTGACGCCCATTTTTAACTGTCACTCATTTCATTATTTGATCATGGAGTTCAAAACGTGAGCAACGCAAGCATCGCGACCGCCGACCACAAGGTCGCCGACATGTCTCTGGCCGACTGGGGTCGCAAGGAGATCAACCTGGCCGAGAAGGAAATGCCCGGACTGATGTACTTCCGCGCGAAGTACAAGGCCGAGCAGCCTCTCGCGGGCGCCCGCATTGCCGGTTGCCTGCACATGACCATCCAGACCGCCGTGCTCATGGAGACCTTGGTCGACCTGGGCGCTGAAGTCCGTTGGAGCAGCTGCAATATTTTCAGCACCCAGGATCACGCTGCCGCCGCCATGGTTGCCGCCGGTATCCCGACGTTCGCCTGGAAAGGCGAGACCGTCGAGGAGGCCGACTGGTGCATCGAGCAAACCATCATGTGGCCCAACGACGAGGGCAAGGTGATGGGCCCGAACATGGTGCTCGACGACGGTGGTGATCTGACGGCCATGCTCCACGAGGAGCGTTTCGCCGAGCACCTCACCGAGGTCAAGGGCTTCACCGAGGAGACCACCACGGGCGTCCACGCTCTGGTCAAGATGTTCAACGAGGGCACGCTCAAGCGTCCCGCGATCAACGTCAACGATTCGGTCACCAAGTCTAAGTTCGACAACCTCTACGGTTGCCGCGAGTCCCTCGCTGACGGCATCAAGCGCGCCACCGACGTGATGGTCGCTGGCAAGGTGGTCGTGATCGCTGGTTACGGCGACGTGGGCAAGGGCTGTGCCAAGGCTATGTCTGGCTTCGGCGCTCGGGTGATCGTCACCGAGATTGATCCCATCTGTGCGTTGCAGGCATCCATGGAAGGCTACGAAGTCACCACCATGGAAGCGGCTCTGGTTGAGGCTGACATCTATGTCACCACCACCGGCTGCCGGGACATCATCACGGCCGCGCACATGGCTGGGATGAAGGACGAAGCTATTGTCTGCAACATCGGTCACTTCGATATCGAGATCGACGTGGCAGGTCTTGTGGGCACCCCCGGTATCGTCAAGCTTGAGATCAAGCCTCAGGTCGATCGCTACACCTTCAAAGATGGTCACTCGATCATCCTGTTGGCCGAGGGTCGCTTGGTGAACTTGGGATGTGCCACAGGCCACCCCTCGTTCGTCATGAGCAACTCGTTCAGCAACCAGGTGCTGGCGCAGATCGAGCTCTGGAAGCACACCGACAAGTACGAGATCGGCGTGTACACCCTGCCCAAGAAGCTCGACGAAGAAGTGGCACGGGCGCACCTTGAGAAGCTCGGCGTGAAGCTGACCACGATGACCGCTGTGCAGTCCGATTACCTGGGTCTGCCCTTGGACGGTCCCTACAAGCCCGAGCACTACCGTTACTGAGCCGTAAGGCTGAGTTTCGCCGCTTAGGCATGTCGCATATGGCCGCCGTTCGGGATGCTTCCCGGGCGGCGGCTTTTTCTGTGACCTGGAGGGGGTTTTTAGCGGATTCGCCGTGGCGTCTCGTCAGGCGCAACTGCGATCGCTACCATGTTGCCCACCCCTGTCCGGAGCCAGAAATGGCCAGTACTCAAGATGTCTTCGCGGCCCTCAAAGCCGTCGATCTCCCCGACCTGAAGAGCGATGTTGTGAGTGCGGGTTTTGTCCGTAATCTCGTCATCTCTGGCGGTGCGGTTTCGTTCGATCTGGCCTTGGCCTTGCCCCAAGCTGTGCCCGCCTCCTGGGTGGAGCAGCAGCAGGCCCGCTGCGAGACAGTCGTCCGTGCCTTGGGGGGGGTGACCTCGGTGCACGTGAAGGCCTCGGCCACGGTGCGCGAGCCCAAAGCTGCTGCTCGCGCAGTCATGCCAGAGGTCCGTCATGTGGTGGCGGTGGCTTCTGGTAAGGGTGGCGTGGGTAAGTCCACCACCGCGGCAAACCTGGCTCTGTCCCTGGTGCGCATGGGCTACAAAGTTGGTCTGCTCGACGCCGACATTTATGGGCCGTCCATGCCGACCATGCTGGGGGTGAATCAACGCCCCGAGCCCGCTTCCGATAAGACCATCAAACCGGTCCCAGCCCACGGCCTTTCGGTGATTTCGATCGGTTTTCTTGTGGAGCAAGACACGCCCATGGTTTGGCGCGGCCCCATGGTGCACGGAGCGCTGACGCAGTTCATGGAGCAGGTGGTTTGGGGACCGCTCGACTTTGTCATTGTCGACATGCCGCCGGGCACAGGCGACGCCCAGCTGACCCTGACTCAGAAGGCGCCCTTGTCGGGCGCCGTGATCGTGACCACGCCCCAGCAGGTCTCGCTGATCGACGCTCGCAAGGGTCTGAAGATGTTCGAGCAGGTCAAAGTGCCTGTGTTGGGCATCGTCGAGAACATGTCTTTCCTGGTGGCAGAGGGCGTCGAGGGCGAGCTCGATCTCTTCGGACGAGGTTCAGCCGCGAAGGCTGCGACCGAACTGGGCGTGCCGTTCCTTGGCGAGATTCCGCTTGAGCCGGCTGTGTCTGCGAGTGGCGACGGTGGCACTCCTATTGTGGTCAGCGCTCCCGAGTCCCGGGCAGCTAAGGCTTTCATGGCCTTGGCCGAACAAGTGGTTGCAGGGCTCGGTGGTGCCGCTGAGAAGACGCTCGAACCCATGGCCTGGGAAGCATGACCTCGCTGCCATCGGGGGTGAAGCCGGTGCACATGGGCCAAGATGGCCCTGGAGTGCTGGTGCTCCGTTGGAGCAACGACGCGGTGAAGCGCTATGTGGTGCGCGATCTGCGCCTAGCCTGCCGTTGCGCCGAGTGCATTGACGAGTGGACCAACTTGCCCCGACTCGATCCCGAAACTGTCCCCGTGGATGTGCACCCCTTGCGCATTGAGCCCGTCGGGCTCTACGGCTTGCAGGTGGCCTGGAGCGATGGGCACGGCACGGGAATATACACATTTGACATTTTGTGGGAGCTCGGAAGCACCGAGTCCAAGAGCAGCCACCCGATTGATTGACGCACCCATGGACGACCTAAAGACTGTTGACCCTGAGATTGCCGCGGCCATTGTCGCCGAGGGACAACGGCAGCACGCCGAACTCGAGTTGATCGCTTCCGAGA
>JBLIMM010000331.1:0-5360 GCA_047638635.1 Pseudohongiellaceae bacterium
ATCCTCGACGAATCCACTGATTCGACTGCGGTACGTCGCCTCGATCTGACTCCATCGAGGTGCACTCGCCATCACGGCACTTTACCCACAGGCTGCTAGCGCAGCACGTTGCTCCACCAACGGGCCAGCTGCCCCTCGATGTCTGGCACCACAGCGAACATGCGCGTGCCGTGAATCGACGACTGGGGCAGCTCAATGCGGGTCACCGGTGCCCACGGATCACGGGCGAGCAACGCGTCGGTCAGAGGCAGGGCGCCACCCGGGGCTTCTTCGCTGCTGCTCACCATCAGCAGAGAGCGGTTGTCCCAACGAGCGATATCAGCCGCAGAGTCTAGACCCAGGTAAGCGCTGCCGGGCGTGAGACAGGCTGCTCCAGCGAGGCGCTCGTCGTTGACCGTTGCGCGCAACGCCACTGAACATCCGACGCTGCCCCCCATGAGCCCCATGCGAGCAGCCTCGTAACCCAGGGATTCGAGCCATGCCACCGCCGCCACCGCATCCTGCTCCATCTCTTGGTAGAGCGAGCGGTCACCCGCAGCCAGACGATCGGCCAGAGCATTCTCGACCCCCACGCTTTCTCCGTGGCCGCGCATGTCGATGGCGAGAGTGGCGATGCCCGCCTCGTAGAGTTCATCACGAAGGGGCAGCCAGGCGTGGCGGTCACTGCGGTTCATGTGTAGCAGCACCAGCGCCGACCCTGCGGCGGGGCCTGACAACGAGCCCGCGTAGAAATCACTGTGCAGCTCCACGCCGTCGGCGGCCATCAGTGTGACCAACTCTGGGTCGTGATCGATGTCCCCATCGTCCCACTCGAAGATACCCGAGAGCTCGTCTGTGCCGTGCTGCCAGGTGATCATCTTGCGGCCTTCGCCCTTGTCGCGCTCGTCACCCAAGCCGCCCTGGCTCACATCGACTCCGTTGACGGTGAGGTACTTGTCACCCTCAGCCATGCCGTTGCGCGCTGACAGGCCGCTCGCGGACAGAAAGGTAATCGTGGCGCCGTCGTCCGCCAGGCCTACGCCCACCCGACGCTGCGCCCTGTTCATCCCTCGCCGAGACAGCCGCTCGGGGAGATTCGCAAGCCCCAGGGCACCGAGCGCCACGACCACCGACGAGTGCCGCTGATACTCGGGGATCGCTTGGTCAAAGTTGTCGTGCTGAGTGTGGTGCGTGAAGGTGTAGTTGGCCTCCCCGGCTTGCTCCCAGAAGAAGCCGGGCACACCCTTGGCCAGGAACGAGCTGTGGTCGCTGCCGCCCCCAGAGAGGCGCCCCACGGTTTCGATGGTGAAGGGCAAGGCCCCTTCAATGTTCGCAGAAAAGTCAGTCACCGCAGCGAATGCGGCTGTCGCTTGGGGCAACTGAGCGGTCGTGACGCCGATCCCCGAGAGGGAGTTCGTGCCCCCGTCGTGAACCAGCACTGCTGAGATTGCCGGCATGAGTTCTTCGTTCTGAGAAACCCACTCACGACTGCCGAGCAGGCCCTGCTCTTCGCCGCCCCACAACATGAAGCGAATGGTCCGCTCGGGCTGAGCGCCCGCTGCGATGAGCAGGCGCGCCGCTTCCAGGGTGGTCGACACGCCCGTGCCATTGTCCGTGGAGCCCACAGCACCGTCCCACGTATCGATGTGACCACCGACGACGATGAACTCGTCTGGGTAGACGCTGCCCACGAGGTCGGCGATCACGTTCACTTGGGTGGGCGGAGCCGAGACAAAGCGATTGTCGATGTCGAACTCCAACTCGGGGAGCTGACCTTCCTCGAGCCGTGTCAGTAAATCGTCAAAAGACGAGGCCAGGATGGTCACCACCGGAATGGGAGACGCGTCGTCAGGGCCGGTGTCGAGGCTGCCACTGGTCACCAGCAACTCGCCGGAGCGCGACGGCAACACCTGGCCCGCAATGCCGGCCGCCTCGTAAAAGTCTGTCCGTGCTTCGCGAAACTCCTGGGAGGGTCGCTCCTCTCGGGGTACGGAGGGCTCGAGCACCCAAGCCCCTGCGTAGGCCTCGCTCCCTGCAGCAAGAGCTTCTTCGTCCACAGGCGCCAGCAGCACCGCGCCACGCAACGGTCCATCGGTCCCCACACTCCAGGCGCGGGTGATGAACTCCAACTCGACGGTGTCCGGAGCCACCAGCCCGCCATGGCTCGGCCCTCGTTCGAAACCCCAGTCGAGTTCGGCCCAGGGCTCCAGGCGGGCGTCCAGGCCCATGGCGGCGAACTCATCCCGAGCCCAAACGCAGGCGGCGTCGAGCCCCACCGATCCTGTGAGCCTTGAGCCAATGTCGTTGCTGAGCGTGTCCAGCCAGTCCATCACTTGGCTGTCTTTCAAGCCGTCATGGACGATCTGCTCGACGACTGCGGGGGCAATCAGTGGCCCCTCGTCGAGCCCCGGCCGGCCGGGCACAGCCAGGGCCAGGGAGGCTCCCGCGAGAGCAGCAAGCAAAGAGACGGAGGTCAGCAACATGGCAACGCTCACAGCAGAGATCGGTCGAGGTATGGCAAGGGCGGCTGAGTCTGGACGCAGCAGAGCCGTGGCGCCACAACGAGAGGCTCCATGGGACCAGTTTCATGTCACCGATCTGTGCGTGAGGCCAGCGAAGCCTCGGCCCAGCTCAAGTCAGACACTTCAGCGGGACGATGTCATCCAGGTCACCCCGCGAGCCAGACCATGTCCTCCCCCCAGCGCACCACCGACTCCCTGCAAGACGGCCCCGCTGTCCGAGCGGAGTTCATCTTTCTCGCCGTGGCCCTGGTAATGACGTTACTTCTGGGCCTCGCTGGAGTGCCCCCTCTGCCCGAAACCGTGGCTGGCAATGGCAGCGAAGCCCTGCGCAAGGGCTGGCTCGCCCAGCACGAGTCCCAAGCGAGTGAGAGCAACGTAGAGCTCCCCGAAGGCAGCGATCTCAGCAGCGAGTCGCACCAGCGCTGAGGGCCAATTCGGCGGCCTCCGACGGAACCGGTCCACCCACCCCGACCTGCCCCGCCCCGAAACTCGTCAGCCCACCGTTTCAGTGCTTGATCCCAAACCCCGGAAGGGGTACGAATAGCCGCTGAAGACGTGTGCCTCCTTAGCTCAGTCGGTAGAGCAGCTGACTCTTAATCAGCGGGTCCCAGGTTCGAGCCCTGGAGGGGGTACCAGTTCTTTCTCTCGCGCTGAGTCGTGCGCTGAGTGCTGGGAAATCTGCGAAGCGCATGGGGGAGCT
The DNA here is from genome assembly GCA_047638635.1 of Pseudohongiellaceae bacterium. Taxonomy (GTDB): domain Bacteria; phylum Planctomycetota; class B15-G4; order B15-G4; family B15-G4; genus CAZIAK01. Next base: position 3,202 of record JBLIMM010000331.1, read on the forward strand.
CATCCTCAGGAGTGTTCGCGTCAGTGAGCGGCGGCGAGAAACACAACGCCAAAGCCTGGATCAGGTCCATCAGTGGAGGCAAGTCGGACGCGGTCAAGGGCGCGTTCACGTCGGTGAGCGGCGGGCAGGGCGTGAGCCTCAGACCCCTCGCTCCCAAGCGTCGGCATTCTTGATCCCCAGAGCCTGCGGGTCGAAGACGGGGTCTTTGCCTGCCTTCCGTTGAGCCTCGTAGTCCTTCAACGCCAGCAGCGCGGGTTTGCGGAGCAACAGGATGGCCACGATGTTGAGCCAAGCCATGACGCCGACACCCACGTCACCGAGGTCCCAGGCAGATCCCTTTTCGCTCACCGCCCCATAGTAGGTGGCCCCAAGGAGCAGGACCCGCAGGGCGCCAATCATCCAGCGCTTGTCGCCGAGGTAGCTCACGTTGGTTTCTGCGATGTAGTAGTAAGCCATGATCGTGGTGAAGGCAAAGAAGGTCAGTGCGATGGCCACGAAGGCCTCGCCAAACCCGGGGATCTGGCTTTCGATAGCGGCCTGTGTGAACGCCTCGCCGATTTCCGCGCCGGGTAGGTTGTTCACCAAGTAAGACGCAGGCGCGCCGTCCTTGATGGTCTCGACCACGTTATAGCTGCCGGTAAAGAGAATCATGAAAGCGGTGGCGGAGCACACGAAGAGCGTATCGATGTACACAGAGAAGGCTTGCACCAGGCCTTGTTTCGCCGGGTGACTGACTTCCGCAGCCGCTGCCGCGTGGGGTGCCGTACCTTGGCCAGCCTCGTTGCTGTAGATCCCCCGCTTCACACCCCAAGCGATGGCCAGGCCAACCACCCCACCGAACAAGGGCTCAGTGCCGAAGGCCGATTTCACGATCAGGCTCAGGACCGCAGGCACCTCAGAGATGTTTGCGATGACGACATACGTCGCCACGCCGATGTAGGCGATGGCCATGAAGGGCACGACGACCTGAGCCACCGCCCCAATGCGCTTCACCCCACCAAAGACCACGAACCCTAGCAACGCCACGATGACTCCACCCGTGACGTGCGCCGGGACACCGAAGGCGCCGCTCACCCCTCCGGCAATGCTGTTGGACTGCACAACGGGTAGGAAGAAGGACATACACAGCGCGGTGGCGATGGCGAACACCACGGCATATCGCTTCATGCCGAGGCCGCGCTCAATGTAGTAAGCCGGTCCGCCGCGGTACTCGCCGTCCTTGACCACTTTGAAGATCTGGCCAAGCGTCGCCTCTATGTAGGCGGGCGCTGCGCCAAGGAACGCGATCGTCCACATCCAGAAGATGGCGCCTGGGCCGCCCATGGCGATGGCCGTGGCCACTCCAGCGATGTTGCCGGTCCCCACGCGACCTGAAATGGCGATCGCCAAGGCCTGAAAGGAGGAGACACCAGTTTCCGAAGACTTGCCGTCGAAGATCAGACGCACCATTTCGCGCACGAGCCGGACCTGCGGAAAGCGAGTCACCACAGAGAAGAACACGCCTGAGCCGAGGCAAAGATAGACGAGTGGATCGCTCCAGATGATGTCATTCAGCGATTTGATGAACGCGTCCACAGTGGCAGCCTCGAAGGAAGAAAACGGGGATGAGTTCGCCGAGTGATACCACAGGCCTGCCGACGAATATTTCTCGAGCGTTCACCTCGGCCAACGCCAGAGGCGCGTGCCGTGCACCCCTTCAGAGTCTCTCCCACCCCTAAGGCAGTTCAAGGAGCAGCTCGCCTTGCCCCATACAGTGACGAATCAACTGTCTTGATCAGGCACGGGCAACGACCGGGTCCCTCAGCGAAGCAAGCTCGCCGGACGGAAGCCGAGATTGTTGTAACGCAGGCCCGTTCCCTTGCGGCCGCGGTTCGCTGAGCGGCCGCGCCCGGCTGTGTCGTTCCAGGCGCCGCCGCGGAACACACGCTCTGAGGTTTTGCTGTCCAACCAAGCCGAGCCGTCGGACGGCGCACCCACGTAGCTGAAGTGCCAGGTGTCCTCGCACCATTCGTAGACGTTGCCGATCATGTCGTGCAGACCGAAATCGTTGGCAGCTCGCGTCGCCACACGATGGGTTTTCTCGCCGCTGTTGGTCGCTAACCAGGCGATGACTGGGGGCGCCCCGTGGCGCGGGCCGCTGCTCCCCGCCCGAGCCCCGT
>JBLIMM010000332.1:0-5351 GCA_047638635.1 Pseudohongiellaceae bacterium
CCAAGAAGCCGACGGCCAAGAAGCCGACCGCCAAGAAGCCGACGGCCAAGAAGCCGACCGCCAAGACGGCTACCGCCAAGACGGCGACGGCCAAGACAGCGACCGCCAAGACAGCGACCGCCAAGAAGACGACGGCTAAGAAGACGATGGCTAAGAAGAAGACGGCCAAGCCGATCGCGGCCCCTGTGGCTCCCAAGGCTGTCGCTGCGCCGAAGCCGAAGAAGAAGCCTGTGCGTCGAGTGGTGATGATTGAGGAGGTTGTCCCCACGCCGCCACGTCCGCTGAAGACGCCCTACAGCAAGACTCAGCTGAGGCCCTTACGCAAGGCGCTGCTCGAGATCCGCAAGCGCATGCTGTTCGATTTGGGCATGCTCGGCGATGAAGCCTTGCGGGCCTCTGATCCCGACACTGACGCGGAGAGCGTGGCTGATCACGGTTCCGACGCCTACGAGCTGAATGTGACTTTGGGGTTGATGGAGCACGATGCGAAGCGCGTGCGCCAGATTGATGATGCTCTCGACGCCATGACCGAGGGCATCTACGGCGCCTGTAAGCACTGTGCCGACCCGATCCCCCTGGCCCGTCTTGAGGTCTTGCCTTTCGCCGCCACTTGCGTGTCCTGCAAGGAACGCGAGGAGCGACGGTCCTGAGCGACGAGCCCATGGTGGATCGCTCGGAGCGCACTCTGAAAGGCAAGCTGCCCTGGCTCTTGCTGGCCGCGGTCATGTTGGCCGCCGACCTGTGGAGCAAGCATTCGATCTTCGAACCCTTGCAAGAGCACCAAGTCGACTGGGTGCTCGGCGAGTGGTTCGGGTTCACCAAGGTCTGGAACAAGGGCATGATGTACGGCGCCCTGCAGGACTTCTCCGAGGCCCTGCGTTGGCTCAGAGTTGTGGCTGCGGCCGTTGTCTTCGTGATGATGCTGACCACGCCAGCCCGGTCCAAGTTGCTGCTCCTGGCCCTGGGGCTTGTGCTCGGCGGGGCTCTGGGCAACATCTACGACGGCTTTCAGTTTGGCGCTGTCCGGGATTTCTTGATCGTCGATTTCGACGTGAAGTTCTTCGACCCCTTCCCCGTCTTCAACGTGGCCGACTCATCGATTTGCGTGGGAGTGGCCCTGCTGGCTCTCGGCCTGCTCAGGGAAGACCGCCAGGCCAAAGAGACTTCTCCCGAGATGGGGAGCGGCGAGTAGCTCCCTAGCCGCTTCTGGGGTTGCTTGGGGAGGCCCCTTGAGGGCTGCTTGGGTGAACTTGGCGTTGGCGGCAGCTATGATGTGCGGACGCCCGCCCGAAGCTGCGCCATGTTGCCACCCACCAGTTCTTCTGCCCCTGCCAAACTCGATCCTGCCCAGGTGGATCTGAGCGTTGATGTCGGTCCGCTGAAACTGGGAAACCCCGTGATGACGGCCTCCGGGACGGCAGGCTTGGGCCTCGAGCTGCAACCGTTCTTTGATCTGCGGGCAGCGGGCGCCATCGTCATCAAGACGATTACGAAGAAGCCGCGCAAGGGCAACCCCATGCCGCGCTTGGCCGAGACGGCCTCGGGCCTGTTGAACAGCATTGGCCTGCCGAACAAGGGCAGCGACCATTTTGTCGCTGAAATCCTGCCGCTCCTCGCCGGCTTGTCGAGCTGCCTCGTCGTAAATATCGCCGGAGAGTCCGTTGAGGAGTTTGCTCAGCTGTCGGAGCAACTCGAAGGGCTGCCGGGGATTGATGCACTCGAGCTGAACGTCTCCTGTCCCAATGTGAAGGGCGGCAACCTGCCCTTTGCTCGTGATCCAGAAGTGGTGAGGCAGCTCGTGGCAGATGTTCGCTCCACCACAGATCGTCCGCTGATCACCAAGCTCTCGCCGAATGTGGGCGATGTGGCCGAGATCGCCCAGGCTGCCGTCGATGGTGGCACCGACGTGGTCTCGCTGATCAACACCGTCCTGGGGATGTCCGTAGATTGGCGCACGGGCCAGCCAGGCCTGGGAACCGTGGTGGGTGGCTTGTCCGGCCCGGCGATCAAGCCCATCGCCTTGCGCATGTGTTACGAGGTGGTGCGCAGTGTCGATGTGCCTGTGATCGGCATCGGCGGGGCGACGAACGCCGACGATGTCTTGGAGTTTCTCGCTGTGGGGGCTTCGGCGGTGCAGATCGGTACGGCCCACTACAAGACTCCCGATGTGGTTCCTCGGGTGCTCGAGCAGCTTCGGTGTTCTCTTGCCGAGGCAGGTCGCAGCTCTGTGCGCGATGTCATTGGCACGCTGCGGGCGCCCTAGGCCATGAACTTGCAGGACATGTCAGTGGGCTTGTTGCGCCAGGTGATTGCTGTGTATGAGCAAGAAGCCTGGGGCGATCAGGAGTTCAACTGCCCTGACATGGAGGGCGCGGATACCGCCTGCGTCACTGAGGCATTGGGGCGTTTCATCGACGAGACCCAGGCGGCGGGCGGGGGCACGGTCCATCGCTATGCCTTGCGGCTGGGAAACCCGCGCTACCCCTTTATGAAGCTCGTGCTCCAAGAGCACTTGGTGCAGGGCGAGTATTTCTTCGAAGTCGACACACATGACGGCATGTTCGACCTGGAGAGTGACCCGGACAGCCAGCGACTCCAAGAGCTACGGCGCTACAACCTCTCCGTGAAGGAACGTGTTGAGCAGGCCTTGCTGAGTGCTGGCTTACCCACGTCCATGGTGCTGCAGGGGCTTATCGAGACCCTGCCCACCGAACGTATTGAGCCCAATGGCTTCAGGATCCTGCTCGTTGATGACGACATTTGTATCGCCAAGACTTTGGCCACACTGCTCCGGGGCCGTGGCTATGAAGTTGAGGTGCTACATGACGGCATCGATGCCGTCGAGACAGCTGACGGCGAGCGACATGATTTGATCTTGATGGACAACGAGATGCCCCAATTGAACGGCTTTGTGGCCTGTCGGGTGCTCAAGTCCCGCCCTGAAACGAAGGACATTCCGGTGCTGATCGCCACTGCCGGATCGCTGACCCTTGAACAACTTGATCAGGCCGACGGCTTTCTGGTCAAGCCCTTTCGCATTGAGCTGCTGCTGTCCATGCTCGATCACATGCTAGGGCGTCGTAGCTCGCTTTGACTCCACAGGACCGTTGGGCTCCAATGAGGGGCTCGATTTTCGATTCACCTCCGCACCCAGTTATCTCTGAGAACGTCTCCCATGGCATTCGCCAAGCTCCTTAAGGCTGTCTTTGGAGACCGCAACGAGCGTGTTCTCAAGGGCTACGGGCCCATCGTTGAGAGCATCAACAGTCTCGCCGACAGCATGGCGGCCCTCGACGACGCCACCTTGACCGGCAAGACGGTTGAGTTTCGCAAGCGGCTGGCCGACGGGGAGACCCTCGATGAGCTGTTGCCCGAGGCGTTCGCTGTGGCGCGCGAAGTGTCCTTCCGGGTCCTGGGGTTGCGGCCCTACGCAGTGCAACTGCTAGGCGGGGTCGTGCTCCATCGGGGCAAGATTGCAGAAATGGCCACCGGTGAAGGCAAGACCCTGACCGCTGTGCTCCCCGCCTATCTGAACGCCCTCGAGGACAAGGGTGTGTTCATCGTCACGGTGAACGACTACCTGGCTCGGCGCGACTGCGAGTGGATGCGGCCGGTGTACGAAGCCCTGGGGATGACCACCGGCGCCATTCAGAGTCAGATGAGCCCGGCCGAGCGGCAAGAGAAGTACGGCTGCGATGTGACCTTCGGCACGAACAACGAGTTTGGCTTCGACTACCTGCGCGACAACATGAAGAGTCGCCGGGAAGACCAGGTTCAGGCGGTGTTGAACTTCGCCATTATCGATGAGGTCGACTCGATCTTGATCGATGAAGCGCGGACGCCGCTGATCATTTCTGGCTTCCCCGAAGGTTCGACCAAGCTGTACTACCAGGCCGATGCGGTTGCCCGTCAGCTGCAAGAGGGCTCTGATTTCGAGATCAAAGAGAAGGAACGCGCTTGCGTCCTCTCTGAAGATGGCATCACTCAGGCACAGAAGCTGGCTGGGGTCGAGTCGTTCTACGACGGCGAGCACATGGACTGGCCGCACCATCTCGAACAGGCGCTGCGTGCTCACAACCTCTATCGACTCGATAAAGAGTATGTGATCCAAGATGGGGAACAGGGGCCGGAGATCGTCATCGTTGACGAATTCACCGGGCGTCTGATGCCCGGGCGCCGTTGGTCAGATGGCTTGCACCAGGCGGTGGAGGCCAAAGAGAAGCTTAAGATTCGCGAAGAGCTGCAGACGCTAGCGACGATCACTTTTCAGAACTACTTCAGGCTCTACAACAAGATCGCGGGAATGACCGGTACGGCCATGACCGAGGCTGGCGAGTTCAGCAAGATCTACGACCTGGACGTGGTGGTGGTGCCCACAAACAGGCCCATCGTCCGGGATGACCAGGACGACATGATCTACCGCACGGCAGATGAAAAGTGGAACGCCATTGCGGACGAGATCGGGGAGCGCCATGCGGTGGGCCAGCCCATTTTGGTGGGCACCACGTCCATTGAGAACAGCGAGCACTTGGCAGGCATCTTGAAGCGTCGGGGCATTCGCCACGAGGTCTTGAACGCCAAGCATCACCACCGCGAAGCAGACATCGTCGTGCAGGCTGGCCGCTTGGGCCAAGTGACCGTGGCCACCAACATGGCTGGTCGCGGTACGGACATTAAGCTGGGCGGTAGCGTGGAGGGCATGGTGGCGACGCGCCTCGCCGCCGACCCAGAAGCGGATGTGGCCGCACTCGAGTCTGATTTCGAGAGCCAGGTCGCTGAAGAGAACAAGAACGTTCTCGAAGCGGGCGGGCTCTTTGTCATCGGCACGGAGCGGCACGAGTCACGGCGTATCGACAACCAGCTCCGTGGTCGCTCGGGTCGTCAAGGTGATCCGGGGCGCACCTGCTTTTTCTTGTCGCTGCAAGATGACCTGATGCGCATTTTTGCCCGGGACTGGGTCAGTGGCTTGCTCGAGAAGCTGGGCATGGTCGAAGGGCAAGAGATTCAAAGCAGCATGGTCTCTCGGGGCATCGAGAAGGCTCAGAAGCGAGTGGAAGATCGCAACTTCGAGGTTCGTAAGAACCTGCTCGAGTACGACGAGGTCATGGATACCCAGCGCAAGACCATCTACGGCAAGCGCCAAGAGGTCCTCGAGGGTGGGAACCTGCGCGATGTCATCGTCGAGATGTGCGACGAGGTGGCCAGCAACATCGTCTTTGGCCGCTGGCCTGAGAAGGGCGACCCCGACCTCGAGGGAATCACGGGCGAGCTTTCCACGCGATTCAATACCCCCTTCGAAGCAGCAGAGTTTCAGGGGTTGGGTTCTGGGAAGGACTTGGAGCCTGATGCGC
>JBLIMM010000333.1:0-5347 GCA_047638635.1 Pseudohongiellaceae bacterium
CTCCTTGGGCGCATTAAACTTATCGACCAGATGTTCGATCGTCGCAGCGGACGCCCCTGTCAGGCTGCCCGGGACGTTCAGCCCAACCTCAAGAAGAGTCGGGCCATAGATGAAGCGTCGATCCACGGAACCATCGCCGTCATCATCAGCCGGTGGGAAGTCGTGGTACTCAACCCCCTGAGTCACCTCATCGTGCACCGTGCCCGAGTCATACGAGAAGATGGAAGTCTCCCCTTGCCCCATGAACCGGTGAACCACCACACCATAGTCAGGGTCAGCACTCTGCTCGGTCTCGAATTCAAAACCGAAATCGACTGCCGGAGGGAAAGCACCCAGGCCTGCACTGAGCGGTGAAAGGAGAAAGTTCACCGAGTCACTTTGATCGAGCAGAGCAGCTGGCAAGCCGAGCCCGCGCCCACCCAGGTCGGTGCAACCACGGACGCCCATGTCATCAAGATCCAACAACTCCGCCAGCACCTCCGGCGAGGCAGAATCGAGCAGGTTCTCAAGGTCAGCGGCTTCTGGAATCGTACGCAAGACGGCCCTGAGGGCCGAGGCCGTCCCACCGAACCCAAGGAACTCGTTGCCTGAGGCATCGAGCTGATTCTCCAACACAGGCGAAAAGCGCACAGATCGCCCACTATCAAGGCTTTCAATAAACCCAATGCGCATGTCCTGAAACGCGGGGTCCGTCACTGCCAAAGTCGCGTCACGAACAGTCAGTGACTCGTAGGGCAGGAAACTCGGCCCGTCCATCGCTTCACTGAAAGACAGCTCAAAGAGGCTCTTAGGGGGCACGGGAAGGAACGTCTGGGTCGTTGGATTCCAGAGTGACGTGAGTTCCGTTCCGTTCTCGTCGAACATGCGTACGAAATAGCGCAGGTCACTATTGAAGACGTCCTGCGGGTCATTCGGATCTCGAGGGTGAGCTGCGGGATCTACAGTGATCCGAGCCAACTCCGTAGGGTCGCTCGGCAGGGGGCCTGAGATCGGTTCGAAGTACTCCGTCCGCTTCACCACATAGGCGTCGCCCAGAGAAACGACCGCATCGAGACTCTGACCGCTCGCAAGGACAAATGACGTGGTGGAGCCGGTGCTCGAGTTCCCCGAAAGAATGTACTGGCTGGAAACCACACCTCCTGCGGACGGGGACGTCACGATCAAGAGCGCGCCAGCCCATTCACCCGCGCCGTTATTGGCACTCTCGCTTGGCAAGGGCAGCAGCGAATCATCAAGGACAGTGTCGCCAATAAGACTCGAGATCGTGCCAGCCGCCACCACGGGCCGAACCAGCCTGGGTTCGGTCAAGTCGGGCAGGAAACCATTGAAAGTGATCTGTCCATCGTCTGTCTGCAGCACGATCGCGTCGAGCGAGGAGTTGCCCGGGTTGAAGGCTAGTGGGTCGGCCACCGTCCCCAACTCATCAGTGCGATCCGAGAAGTCGACTCCGGCGGCAGAAGCCAGGTCACCAAACCCGACACCCACCGAAATCCGCAGGAAGCCAGCGGGGTCCGCCACGGCGGTACCCATCTTGTCAAACTGCAGAGGACTGGGATCCCAACCCAGCCCAGAGTTCGCAAGACCAAGTAACACAAGGCGCTTGGGATTCGTGGGATCAATCAACCCTCTGGCCGCAACCAAGGTGCCTGTCTTCGTCTTGACCTGGACGGAGCTGGCGCTGGAGATCAACCCTGCAGTGCCCAGCGTGCCGGGGATACTGTCACCAAAGTGCAAAGTAAGGGGATCAATCGCCGCCGAGAACTCAAGAACGACAGCACTGTTTCGGGGGACGAGCGGGATCTGGGGCGTAAGCGGATCTTGCAGCTGCCCAAAGTCGATATCGACGAGCAGGGCAAGATCGCTGCCGGGCGAGAGCACCTTGGGGAAGCCTGCCAACGCCACATTGGTCAACGGATCGACTTCGAAGAGCGAGGCCGGGTTCACCACCGGCTGCACAGCGTCAAGCTCACCGTCGATGCCAAAAATCGCCCTGGCAAACGCAGCCTCGACCAAGAAGAAGTCGACATCTGGGTCGAGAGCTGCCCCGGGTGCATCACCGCCACCTGCGGCAGCGCCTCCTCCGCCACCACCGCCACCACCACCACAAGCCACCACGAGAAGGGAAAGGCCCAAGAGTGCCAGTTTGGCTGGCGCACCTAAGAACGCGGTACGGAGCATGTTCAATCTCCAATCCGACCCATCGTCGGAGGTCCAAGGTGGCCAGCAACGGGGCATCCGCAGGCCACCCCAGCAATTAACGGGGGAGTAAGTACAGGAACTTCGAAGTCATCAGGACGAAAGAAGGTGCTGTATCAGCCAACAGCACCGGGGGCCGGTACCCAAGCATCGACCTGAATTTAGGCCAGGGTACCGTTCGACGGCGACCCTTGCCTCGACGAATAAGGTCTTTCTCCCCTGACAGCCCCCCTAGCCAAAGGGCCAAGAACTCTCTCAACAGTGGACAAGGGAGAGCAGCTGATGGGTCAGTAGCCGGCTCGTACTCGCAGGTAATCGAGCTGAGGCCGCAAGCTCGTCGGACCAAACGGATAGTTGCTCACATCCTGGCCCAGATCGAAGCCCACTTGGAAGCGGATCAAGGGATACCCCGACAACTCGGTGATGTCGCTGACCCAGCCCGTGAGCGTGCCCGGATCAGGCGTATGGCCACCCGATCGCAAGGCATAGGCGCCCTGAAACTCGATCTTCACCGAGGCGTTGTTTGTCACCACGTCATCCAGGACAACGCTGGGGTCGGGCGCCTGCACCTTGAAGTCGTTGTACGGCGGGTTTGGCGGAGAGCCAGAGCCCACAGGACTGCCTGGCACAAGCCCCGGATCAGCAAACCCGGCGTTGACCACGTATCGAGCGGGGATAGCCGCAGGAGACACGGGAGCGCCCAGTTGCACCAGCCCTTCAACTTCGGGGGCAAACCCACTGGAGTCAGCGGCATTGTGCGTGCCGTGGAAGCCGTCGAAGAATGGCGGAGTCCGGCCCGAGGTCACAGAGCGAGCCCGCAAGGAGGCACCGGCAAAGTCCAGCCACAGCGAACGGCCGACGCTCACCGTCCCAAAGGGCGGTGGTGTCCGGTCCAGAGGGACAACAGGAAGACGGTCAATCGTATTGGTGGGATCAAAGATCGTCTGGCCTCCCTCCATCATGGTGAGTGGCGTGCCGTCTGGCTCGTTCAACTCCACGGACAGGGGAATCACATCCGCCGCATCCCAGAGCGTGCCTGGAACGTTCGGTGCGCTCACGATGATCTCTTTGAAGTTCCCCGGATTGTAGCCGGCGTAAGTCTTCATCACCTGCTCGGGCCGTGGCTCCTGAACCACCGGAATACCGCCCGAGTAGTCCGTGGCAGACATCAACGCATCGCCCCAGAAGTTCCCAGAGCCCACAGGATACTCGTTGCTGAGCAACGGGCCGTTGTCCCCATCGGTACTAGGAATCAGTGGCGGGTTGCTGCCATTCAGAACCATGTAATGGCGAGTGCCTTGACCCGCGACGTTGAAAGAGCGGTGCTCGATCATGTCGATGTACCGCAGATCGTTGATCGCACCATCTGCCCCGGGGAAGTCGGGGTGATCTCTTTGATCCGACGTGGTGTCCCCAGTAAAGGGGCCCTTCTTCAGCATCGAGCGGAGCTTCGCAAACATGAACGCTCCGTCCTCCACTTCAAGACCGCCCGCGCCGCTACCAGCTTGAAGCTGAATCAGGCCCATGCCCCCTTGGCCACCATCGCTACGGGTCCACTCGTAGGTGTAGGGCTTAAAGCTGTAGTTGCTGGAGGGCGTGATGGTTTGTGCGTCCTTGCCAAACCCGCCGGAGACTTCGAGGGAAGCACCGTTGTTGCCGTTGCCGTCTGTGTAGGACGCAGCCTCGTGGCCTTGATCGGCCTGAATCTTGATCGTCCCAGCCGCCTGCAACAAGATCGCCCCACCACTGCCACCACCACCACCACCACCAGTGTTGCTGTTCTGCACAACCTCGCCACCGCCACCGTGCCCACCTCGGGCATCAATGTGCCCGGTCTTGCTCACCAAGATATCGCCAAAACTACGAATCTGGACAGCCCCGCCTCCTCCGCCACCAGCGCCACCCTTGGCGTCAAAGACGGTCGGCGAAACGAAAATGCCAATCTGCAAGAGGGGGTAGTACGGCGGAGCCAAGGGCACCATTTCGGGTCCACCAACGTTGTTAGTTGACCAAGTCAGGTGTCTGATCGAATCCACGCGGGTGCCACCGCCACCGCCACCCTGTCCTCCAAGCAGCACGGGCAGTTCGCCCCCGTCACCAATGAAGTCATTGGAGACGTCTCCATCTGCAAAGACTAGGTCGCCGGGAAGGCCGCCTGGCTTAAAACGCTCCGGATCCGCCAGCGTCCCTGTGACATAAACGCACTGCAGTGGGTTCGAGTTGGGTACGCCAGCTGCAATGTTTTCGTCATTGCCATACAGAGCATCGTTCTGCTTGTCGTTCGTGGGGCACTTCGTGAACGGGAACCAGCTACTACTACTCTCAACGAGGTAGACGCCCGTACCCTCGTGAGCTTGCCGCCCCCGCTGGTAGAAAGTGCCGCCGCCGCCCCCGGGAGGACGATGGTGTTCGGTGTTTGGAACGTCACCATTCGGATTGGCCTTCAGGGTCTTCGCAGGGTAGCCACCGGCATTTGGGTCGTAGCCCGCAGTAGAGAGGCCGCCGAAGCCACCGTTTTGCACGACAAGAACTTGCCCAGCAGCATCGACGATCGAGCCCCACCCTCGCTCAGCCTCCTCAGGCGTCACGAACTGATCGATGGCTCCTGTGCCCGCCGGATCAAAGACGGTGGGATGTGCATCGCCACCTCGCCCAGCACCCGGACCACCTGGCCCACCTGGCACAGGCAAGAACCCTGAGTCAAACGTGTCGTCAGACAATCCGTCGGTGCCGCGAACGTCGAGCATCCCATGAATCTCAACTCTTCCCGTGGCGGTAATGCGCAAGGGGTTACTCCCGCGCACTACAACGTGCACCCCCTCAGGGATAATGAAATCGCGGAAGACGAAGTTCCCGTTGAAGACATCCGTGGGCTCGACCACCCCCGGCGTAGAACCGTCCGCCAGAGGGAAACGCTGAATGTCAGTGTTCAGCAACACCAAGTTGTAATTAGCCTTCGTGAGATCAAGAGACAGTTCAGGATCATCCTCAAGGTTGTGATTACCAACCCACGGAAGTCCGGCCTGAACCCAGGCCTTACTCGGTTTGAAGCTCCCATTAGCCACGGGCAGGAAGTCGCCCAGGCTGGCGGTTTCGGAGACGCCCACGGACGCTCGCAAACCGCCCGAGGCCTGGGAGGGCCCTGCGCTTT
>JBLIMM010000334.1:0-5346 GCA_047638635.1 Pseudohongiellaceae bacterium
CCCGTGCACACGCGCGAGTCTCTCCGAGCTTGAGCGGGTGCTGTGTCGTGCAACGATGCTGCCGCGTACTCGGGTCGTGCTATGGACAGACCCTCAACAAGCCGAGCGTTTCGCTCACAGCGGTCTGCGTGAGCGCTTGCGCGAGGTCGCTGCGATCGAGGTCATCGAAGATCCCGCAGGTCATCTCGCTCAAGCCTTCGGCTGCCAGACATCTGGCATGACCCTCTTTTTCGATGGGAGCGGCAGGCTGCGTTTCGCCGGGGGCCTCACGCCCAGCCGTGGGCACGAGGGTGTCAGCGCCGGTACGCTCGCCCTCGATGTGCTGCTTGGCGGAGGCGTGAGCGAGCGCATCGCAGCGCCCGTTTTCGGTTGCTCGCTCGAAGCCACTCCTGAGCGCACGTTGTGAGCTCCGGGGCGGCTGCAGATGCAGGCTGGATGGTGCGCGCACGGGAAATCCTTGCCGACGATACGGGTCGCTTGCGTGAACGCACGGACAGACTCTTCGCAGGCCTGATGCTGGCGCAGTGGGTCCTCGGCATCGTCACTGCGCGAGCGATCTCGCCGTTGACCTGGTCCGCGGGTCGCGCCGAGCAGCACTACCACATGACGGCCGCCGTTGTCCTGGGTGGTCTCATCTCGGGTTTGCCAATTGCTTTGGCTGTGCTTCGGCCAGGGCGCGCAAGCACGCGCCACGCCATCGCCGTCGGGCAAATGCTCACCTCAGCGCTGCTGATCCATCTCTCCGGCGGGCGTATCGAAACGCACTTCCACGTGTTCGGGTCTCTTGCCTTTATCTCGTTTTACCGCGACTACAAGGTGCTCTTGACCGCGGTCGTTGTCACGGCCGTGGATCACTTCGTGCGCAGCGTGTGGTACCCGCAGTCGGTCTTCGGCGTGGTCGCTGCGGCCGAATGGCGTTGGCTAGAGCACGCCGGCTGGGTGCTCTTCGAGGCGGTGTTTCTACTGCACAGCTGCCGCCAAGGGATCGCAGATCTTCGCGCCAGTTCCGAGCGCCAGGCGCGCATCGAGCAAAGCAGCATCGAGATCGAGCATCAGGTTAAAGTGCGTACTCTGGAGCTCGCTGAAGCACGAGATCAAGCGCTGGCAGCCGTGCGCCACAAGGCAGAGTTCTTGGCCAACATGAGCCACGAGATCCGCACGCCGATGAACGGCATCTTGGGCATGAGCCGCCTGCTGCTGGACACCGAGCTGACCCCAGAACAGCGCAACTTCTCCCAGACCGTACACAACTCCGGCGATGCACTGCTCAGCGTGATCAACGACATCCTCGACTTCAGCAAGATCGACGCAGGCAAGCTCGAGATCGAAGTGAGTGATTTCAATCTCATAAGCGTGGTGGAGGAAGTCGCCGACCTGCTGGCGGCTCGGTGCCAAGGCGGTTCACTCGAAGTAATCTGCGCGATCTCGCCCGACGTGCCGGAAGCCTTGCGTGGCGACCCCGGTCGAGTTCGCCAGATCCTGCTCAACCTCGCGGGCAACGCGATCAAGTTCACCTCTGACGGCGAGGTCGTCATCTCGGTGCAGCTGCTGAGCGAATCGGATGGTGAGGTGGAGCTTAGCTTCGAGGTGCGCGACACAGGCATCGGCATCGCTCCCGACAATCTCGACAAGCTCTTCGACTCCTTTACGCAGGCCGACGCTTCGACAACGCGTCGCTTCGGCGGCACCGGCCTGGGCCTGACCATCAGCAAGCAGCTCGTACAGCTGATGGATGGGCGCATCGAAGTGGAGAGCACGCTTGGCGCAGGCAGCTTGTTCCGAGTGACCTTGCCCTTCACGAAGCAGCCCGACGCGATCTTGCCGCGCCAGGGCACCGTGCCGAATCTGAGTGGCCTTCGCGCGCTCGTCATCGACGACAACGAGACCAACTGTCGTACCCTCTGGAACCAGCTAGCGCACTGGGGGCTCGTTGCCGAGACCGCACCACACGCCGACATCGGGCTGACCATGCTGCGCGAGAGGTTCCAGCAAGGAGTCCGCTACGACATCGTGATCTGCGATATGCAGATGCCCGGCAAGGATGGTCTCGACTTTCATCGCGAGATGAAGGGCGACCCCGCGGTCGCCAATGTGCCCGTCGTGCTCCTAAGCTCGCTCGGCGAAAGCGGCGTGATGGCCTGCGCCAAGCAAGAAGGCGTGGCAGGTCACCTCACGAAGCCCGTGCACCAGAGCCATCTGTATGACGCGCTGCTCGGCGTGCTTTTGCACGACCCAGAAGCATCGCAACGCCTGGCACCGCCCTTTCAGGAGAACGGCGCCGAGGAGCCTGCAGTGGCGGTGCAGAGTGCTGGGCTCGAGACCGAAAGTGTCGCAGGAGAGCGAGGGCAGCGTGTCCCGCCGGGCAAGCCCGCACCGCCGCTGACGGTGCTCATCGTGGATGACAACGCTGTGAATCGGAAGCTCGCTACGATACTAGTAGGTCGGCTCGGATACCGAACCGACCTGGCTGCCGACGGCCGCGAGGCCGTCGCAGCATGCAAGACAGGGCCCTACGCTGCCGTGCTCATGGACTGTCAGATGCCAGTAATGGACGGCTACGAAGCCACGGCCGCGATTCGCTCTAGTGAGGCCGTGAAGCACCGCGTGCCCATCATCGCCATGACCGCAAACGCCATGAAGGGCGACCGGGAGAAGGTGCTCGCCGCGGGTATGGACGACTACGTGAGCAAGCCGGTGGACCCCCAGTTGCTCGCGGAAGCGCTCCAACGCTGGGCGCCTCTGGGCGAAGAGGTCTAGCAGCCGGTGCGTAAAGTGCCGCGCGTCGAGCGACACTCGCGCGATGCGGCCGGCGTGAGGACACCGAAGCCCGAGTTCAAGATCTGCGCCGTGCGCTTGTCGTGAGGCTAACGGGACCTACGGCGTGATTGCCAGCAGACCGTTTGTAGCGGCGTAGCCCACCGGTCCCCCGGGGTCGGCAATCCAAACTTGGTAGCAGCTCGAGAGGCCGCTGGGCAAGCCCCCTGCGAGCTGTAGCGAGACCGGATCGCCCCCGGCGAGGTTGCCGATGCCGCTGAGCGTTGGCACACCACTGAGGCCAGCCAGGCCGAGACCCACCTCACTCCAGGGAGAACTTGGCTCCGAGCCGAACTCGTAGGCGCCCATGTCGACGACGGGAGCGCTGCCCACGCCGGTGTCGGGCGTGGTCGGATCGTCGGACAGCCGCGGGTTGCCACTGAGATCGACCGTCGAAGCGGCCAGTAAGAAGCCGTTGTTGGCGGCGTCGATGCACGGCGAGCCCGCCATCAGACGCAGGTCCCCTGCAGCTTCATCGACATACAGAGGGTCGTTGTCGTGGCTTCCCGAGAAGTCACCGGGGTTGGGAGGATCCTCCCCCGGGATCGGCGCGAGCAGTCCCTCCACACAACTCCACTCGATGTCGGCCGAGCCATTGACCTGCCCGTCGATCACCCTGGTCTCGTTGCCTGTGGCCTCGTTGCCTGTGGCCTCGTTGCCTGTGGCCTCGTTGCCCCACAGGATGCTGTTGCGAATCACGACATGGTGGCTCTGCAGCACGGAGATCCCGCAGCCTTCCCCCGCCGAGTTACCGGCAAATGTGCTCCCTACGATGGTCGTCGTCCTGGGGGAGTAGGACAAGCCACCGAAGGCCCCGCCGTAATCGCCGATGCTCCCGAGCGGCGCATCATAGGACACCGCGAAGTAGTGAGAGAACTCGCAGTCGGCAATGGTCATGGTGCTCCAGCTGAACACGCCGCCACCGGCAAGACTGAAGTTGTCGGTGAACTCGCAGCGCAGCAGAGTGAGCTCCGTGCCCTGGTGATGCACGCCTCCGCCGTAAGCCATGATCGCCGACCCCGACGTGGTCTGGTTGCGCGCGGTGTTCGCGATGAACTGGCAATCCTCGACGGTCCAGTGCTGCGTCGAGGTGTTGTCGAGACCGCCGCCTTTGCCCTGGGGGGAGAAGCCCACGCTGAGGTTCGACGTGAAGCTGTTGTTGCGCACGGTGGGCGCAGCGGCCCCGGCCACAGAGAGACCGCCGCCCGAGCTCTTGCTGCCGTAGTTCTCGTGGAAGCTGCATTCCTCGATGAGCGGGTCGGCGTTCTGCACCCACAGGCCTGCCCCGGTGGACCAAGCGACCAAGTTGCGCGTGAAGGTGCAGTGGCGGATGGTCGGGTTGCCGCCGATGACGGCCATGCCGCCGCCCGGGGTGTTCGCACCGTGGGCGGCCCTGACAATGAAGCCGTCGAAGACCGTGCCAGCCCCCGTGCCCGAGGCCTCCACGATGCGGTCGCTGTTGCCCGTGGTGATGTTCCAGCCCGAGTACCAGACCCCTAGCCCGTAGACGTCGTCCTGCCCAATGTCGCCGCTGAGGACAGTCGGGTTGGCTTCCCAGTCCCGCTGGGAGAGCGAGGTCTCACCGCCGGCGAAACCACCGTAGACGCCGACCCCGTCGGTGAGCTGAAACGAAACCAACTCGCTGCCCCCTGCTGGCGCCGGAGTGTAGATGCCGTCAGCCACCCAGAGCTGGCCGCTCGTCGCGGCAGCCAGGCCGTCGTGAAGATCGACGTGGGCATCGGTCCAGGAGCTACCGTTGTTGGCGCCGCTGGCGCTGCCATCGACGTAGGTGATCTGGGAACTCACGAGGGCGAGCGGCGTGCAGAGAGCGACGAGAACAAGCAGGACGGCGCGGGCAGGCATGACGGGAGGCTCCGTGCGATGCGAGGAAGCGAAGAGCTAGGCGACCTCCGGCTACACATCGGGACCGGGGACCGTAGCGCAAGTCAGCCGAGCGTCGAGCGGGCCGCCGCTTAGACGCCCCCTTTGTCAGCTCAGGGGCGCTGCGAGGGCTGCGGAGAAGGGCCGGACAGAGTAAGAACGAAGCGAAGGGCAAGAGCGAAGCGAAGGGCATGGGCCGACCGCCAAAACTAAGCTGGCTCGGGGGCCAAAAATAGGCTCCCATGGCCGAGTTGGGGACTCACAGCGGGCACAGGCGAGCTTCGATCTGACTCGTCCCCTCCAGTCAAAGGGAGACTCATCGTGCCCACTCTTCGCATCCTAGGCGTATCGGGCGGCTTGCTCCTGGCCGGCACCCTGTGGTGGCTGGCCTCCGCAGAAGATCCTAGCGGGGCGGGGAGCAGCGCACCGTTGCCAGAGACCCTGCCCCAGCGGCCTGCGACCAAGCCCCGCACCGAAGAGCAGACTCTTCTGCTGGCACCTGCTGCGGAGCCCGTGCAGCTCTCGGTATCCGCAGCCGCGCCCTCGCCCTCGCCCCCAGGCTGCATCGTGGAGATCTGGGCCCAGCAACGGAACGCCACCGGCCCGGGCCACCATCCGGTTGCCACCCAGCTCGAGTTCGGCCTCTCCCCT
>JBLIMM010000335.1:0-5326 GCA_047638635.1 Pseudohongiellaceae bacterium
AGCCATAGGCGCGATGTTACACGCTGCTCAGAGCGTCTGCTCCAGGCGGTGCCAGACGGTGATGTTCTGTGAGCGATCCGGCACGCCTGCCACGCCGTTGCGCACTTCAAAGGTCAAGCTGGCACCTTGCGCTGACATGCCTACGCGCTCGGGGGCTTCGCTGAGATCACGGAGGAAGACCACCTCGTAGAAGCCTCGGTGGTGTCGGCCTTGAAGCTGCACTCCGGTCTTTACCGGGCTCACTTTCTCGGTGGTGAGCGCCTCTCCCGCTGCGGCATTCCACTCCCAGGCTTCATGGGTTTCTCCCGTGCGGCCGGGGCAGAAGAACTGCGGGATCTCGAGGGCCGAGAGGCGAATGGCAGCGGTGTCCGCAGAGATATTGTTTCCGCTGCTCTCGGGCGTGGAGTCTTCCCAGGAAAGGCGGATGGCCAGGGAGTTCGCGTCCCGGGCCAGCTGCACCATGACGCCGCTGACTCGATGCTCGGTCCACTGCAAGGGCGCCATGGCGACCCAGTGGGACGCAACAGATTGCCAGGCTGACGCGGCGGGGTCGTTGCTGAGCTGGGCATCGACTCGCTGGGGGGTGAACGTCTGGTGTGTCTGGGTGAGCCGACTCGGTGCATCGGGGCGCATGAGTGACGTGACGTAGGCGTTGAGAGCTTGAGCCTCGCCGTCGGGCAGATCGTACGCAGGCATGGGTGAGCCGGGCATGCCGCAGCGGATACGACGATGAATGTCCAGCGGGGTGCTGCCACCTTTGAGGATGCCGGCGGTGAAGTCCCGGGCGAAGACGGGCAGACCCTTGTCGTCCACCATGTCTTGGCGCAGGTTGCCGCTGCCGTCGAGGTCGTGGCACGAGGCACAGCTGCTCACGTAGATCTTCCGCCCTTGGGCGAGCAACTCGGGGGATGAGGCCGTTGTGCTGGGGGGCAGCTGCACGGCTGTCTCTGGCTGTTCGTACGAGGCCAGCAGAGCGTCCTGGCGTGTGATCGGTGCGCCGTCCTGCACGGCCTGGACCTGGGCGATGTCGGCACGGCGCGAGCGGCTGAGCCCGCGGACGTAACTCACCAAGGCGAGCCGCTCCTGGCGGCTCAAGTGATCGTGGGGAGGCATGGAGGAACCGAGGATGCCGCGGGTGATCACCTGAAAGAGATCGTCGTCCGTAGGCACGCCGTTCTGGGTGGAGACCAAGCGAAAAGTGCCCGTGCTGAAGTCGCGAGGTTTGGGTGCGAGAACGGCGGCCCCGGGCCCATCGCCGAGGCCCGTTGAGCCGTGGCAGGAGGCACAATGGCGCTGAAACAGCATGCGTCCGCAGGTGCGTTGCTGGGGGGCGCTGGACTGGATGGCGGACGAGCTGCAGGCGGCGCCACCGGCCAGCAGGAGGGCCATGAATCCGAGGGCTGAGCTCACAGCCAATCGACGGGCAGATGTGCTGTTCATGGCCGTTTCCGTGTGTTGGTGAGGAGGGCGATGGATCTCCTTGTGAGTATAGTGACATACGTGTCGGCTGACATGCCATAGGGGAGCAGCTCTGGCCGCTGGGCATGAGCTGAGAGCGCTGCTGGCGCCAGCAGCGTGCGCGCTTTGAAAAGTCTCTGGCAGGAAACGGCGAGTTCTCCCGCGGAGTTCAGTGAACCCGGTCACCAGCCTGCTCGTCAGGCGTCTGTTGCTCCGCTGCGGAGCTGCACCCAACGCCGGTACCGAGACAGGAAATACGAACGATGAATATCGAAAACATGTCCCGCCGCTTGGCGATGATCGCTTTGTCCGCGACGGTCTTTGCGGGGTCAGCCCAAGCCCAACTCATGTCCGCCCGACTCGACTCGGTGGAGTTCGACAAGCCACCAGCGATCACGTTCGGCGACAGCTTACTGACAGATCCGGTGGACGTTGCGGTGATGTCTTGGTGCAACACGCCCATCACCTGGGCCTTCGTGGCCGATGCTGGCGCCAACACCATCGTTCGCTTCGTGATCAAACCGGACGGCTCAGCGATTCTTCCCGCAGCATGGTCGTCCTGGCTCGAAGGTCCATGGGGTGTGGCAGTCAACGACCTCCCCGATCACAATCAGCAAGAAGTGGTCTACGCCTCGGGGACGGACCTGTCTGGCAACCGCGTGGTGAAGACCTTCGACAAGTGGGGCAACGGCTACCCGGGGAACTACTTCGTTGGCGCGCCTGGCGACAACTTTGTCGACCCGCGGGGTATCGCCATTGGCCCCAATGGCAATGTCTTCGTGGCGGACATGGCCCGTCGCGTGGTCGAGGAGTTCGGGGCAGGAGACGTTTATACCTACAACTCCTCAACGCCGGTGAACACCTACGGTTTGTTCAGCCCCATGGTGCCTTTTGATGTCAGCGTCGACTTGATGCGCCGGGTGCACATCGCCGGAAACGAGTACTTTCCCTTCGCTGATGGACGGACGGATGTGTACCAGTACGGCGATCTGGCACCCACAACAACCCTGGGAGGCACGAACCGAATTCAGGGCATCGATGCCAAGGGACTGTTTGCAACGCGTTACAGCTGGGCTACCTCGGCCATCGCCAAGCTGTACACCTTGGATTGGACAGACACGGTGTGGCCGGCGTTCTTTTTTGCTAGCCCAGCAACGAAAAACGTCCCTACATCAGGTTCGGTACCGGTGAACTTGGGCGGGCTTGAGCTGCAGCGGACATGGCGCGTCATCGGCCTCGATGGCCTGGATCGCATCATGCGTTGCGACGGGCGCACCTACTTGGCTGATCGGGCTGACGGTGAAGTGCAAGTCTTGTCCACCAAGAGAGATTCGGTGGCGCGGCCGATCGACGCGGCAGCCTGGTGGAAGTTCGACGAAGGCAAGGGAGGGACAGCCAAAGAGACACTGAGCAACCGTCATGGAGTCTGGAGTGCCACGGGAGCTCGGGCCACCGAAGGGGTCGTGCGCTGCGCCTTGTCCTTCGACGGTGGCACGTTCGGTGTGGAAGTTCCCAACCACGCGACCTTAGAAGTGGGCTCGTCTGACTTCACGATCGAAGGTTGGATGCGCTCCGAGTTTCAAAGCGGGTTTCAAACGTTCATCGACAAACGGTCCGTGTCGGGCCTTGGCTACCGGGCGTTCCTGATGAACGGTGCGCTCAGCTTTGAGATCGATGACGGAGCGACGTCCCACACGACCACCGCAACAGCGCTCGTGAACGACGGTTTGTGGCACCACGTGGCCATGGTGGTGACCCGCGGTGTAGGCACCCGACTCTTCGTGGACGGCGCGTTGGTCGGCACGGGAGCCAGTGGGAGTGTGACTGGCTCGCTGTCTTCAGCGGATACTCTGCACTTCGGCCGGAGCAAACCCGGGAGCACCGACGGCTTGCTAGGCGGTCTCGACGAGATCACGCTCTACCACCAAGCAGTGTCTGCCGCAGAAATCTCTGCCATCGCCAAAGCCGAATGCGGAGGCAAGCACTTGCCTCCGCTGCCCCTCGGCTCGTCGCCGCTCAGCGCCAGTGTTTCGGTGAACTTGTAAGCGCCGCAGCCCCCAGCTGTTCTGCTGCGGAGCCCCTCTTGGCCCTTTGGCCGGGAGGGGCTCGTTCGCATGAAAGAGTCAGTCTCTCCACCACTCGAAGTAGCCGATCATCATTTCGTCCCAGGTTTGTTCACCGAAATAGACCGTGGCAGCGGGGTCAGGATTGGCTGGGTTGTTCTCGGAGTTGTCGAACCAAGCCGTGACGTAGAGGTTTGACCCGGCAGGGACAGGCAAGGGCTCGGCCAGTAGGTACATGGTCTGCCAGTTGAAGTCGTAGGCGGGAATGTCGAGGAGCACGTCACGGCGGCCGTCCGGATATTCGAGCTCGTAGCGAAAGGCCTTGCCGCGCAGATGCATGTGGGGCGAGAAGCCTGAGAGAGTGGCGTCCTTGCTGATCCATTCTTGGCTACGCACGATGACGTTGTCTGCGTGCGGCGGGATCTCGAAGTTCTCCTTGGCCACTGCGTTGGTGCGCACTTCGTGGAGCGGCTTACCAGGGGCGAATTGAAAGCCGATGCGCGTTGTGTCCGTGGTGGCCTCACCGTTGCTGGTGTAGTGCACCTGAAACTTTAGCCAGGCACCGGCAGGCAACAGTTTGGCTTTGCCCGGCCCGAAGTCTCGACCACCTTGCCCGGGGATGTAACCTGCGTAGTAGCCAAAAGTCCCACCGTCGCCCCGGGTTGAGACGCGGTTCTCCTGGCCGGCAGGAGGGTCTTCGAGGAACACGAGAACGTGGTGCACCTGCTGCGCTGCGCCGGGGAGAATCTCGATGCCTTGAACCCAGCGGTCCTCTGGCAGGTCGGTTTTCACGTAGTAGTACTGGTAGGGCACGGTGCCTTCGGCGGGCACATTGATCTTGCGACCCGCGTAGACCGCATCTGGCTCGCCCAGGGTCCACTCTGCCGGCCAGCTGCGGGGCAGCACAGCATCGGCAGGGTCGCCCTCGGGAGCGCCCGCTGAGATCCAGCCGAAGAGCAGTTGTCGGTCTGCATCGCTCAGGCTGCGATCGTTGCGCCAAGGCCCGCCGCTTGTGGCTCCCCACGGCGGCATGATGTGATCTTCGACCACGTAGCGCACCATGCCCTTGCGGCCGCGGACTGCCTCGTAGTCATCTAACGGGAAGGGGCCCACACCTCCGCTGCGATGACAGCTCACGCAGCTGTTTTGCATGACGCGGGAGATGTCCCCGTGCCAAGTGGGTGGCGGCGATTCGCTCGTCTCCGTGGTGACGTCGTCGAAGGGGAGCAGGCAGCCCACCGCTGTGGTGGCGGACACTGCGGGCTTGTACGCCGCGAGAACCGCATCGATGGCATCGGCGAGCCAGTGCTGCTGCGCTGCGTCCCGAGTGAAACCGATGCCGTACTGGTCATCCACGGCGCCTCGGTAGTGCAGCGTACGGGCACGGTCGATGACGAGCACTTCGGTGGTGCTGCGCAGCTTCAGCAAACGGGCGAGGTGTCCTTCGGGGTCCACCAGCTGACGGCCTAGCAGCCCTTGCTTCTTCGCGCTGGTGAGCACCTCGGACGGGGCGTCTTGGGGGCTGCAGTCGACGTAAGCGAAGGAGACTCCGCGCTCGGCATAACTTTGCTCTAGCGCCGCCAGTCGTGGTGCATAGCGCTTGGACACGGGACAGCTCGCGTCGCGAACCGCCAACACCAGCAGCTGACCGTCCAGGAGTTCGCTGAGCTGCCCTGTGACTCCCAGTGCGTCGGTGAACGAGAAGTCGCTGAGCAAGTCGCCCACACCCAGCGCGCGATGGTCAAAAACCGGACGGGAGGCGGCCCTCACTGGCCCCGGGCGAAGTTCCTCGTCATCAGGCCCCG
>JBLIMM010000336.1:0-5312 GCA_047638635.1 Pseudohongiellaceae bacterium
CGGACATGGTCGACGTGGTGGTCGACTCCAACGGCCAAAACTCTGTGATCCCTAACGCCTTCCGTTGGCTCTTCGTGCCCCTGGGCAGCGAGCCAGGCCTGTGGGAGAACCTGCCCTCGTTACCCGCGCCGGTGGCCGAGCTCTCGGCGGGTGAAATCGACGGGGTCCTCTACGTCGTTGGCGATCACACCCCGGACACCAGTGCCTACGACATCTACGCCAAGACATGGTCCGTCGTGGCCCCGCGGCCCTTCGAAGGAAATCACTCTGCGGCTGAAGTCATCGACGGCAAGTGGTACCTCTTCGGCGGCATTCTGAACGGCTCCCCGGGGAGAGTTCAGATCTATGACCCGGTGCTCAACACCTGGTCACTCGGTACGACCATGGCCTGGGCCGCCAGCTCCTCTGCCACCGCGCTCATCGACGGCAAGGTCTACATCGCCGGCGGCATGATTCATGGCATGAGCACCACGAACCAAGCAGCGATCTACGACCCTGTCTTAGATTCCTACGCGCCCATGGCATCCATCCCCATTGGCCGACATCACACAGCAGCAGGCACCGACGGCACCAAGTTGTGGGTCTTCGGCGGACGAGATGGGGCCAACACGGTGTCCAACGGCTACGACGATGTTCAGGTCTATGACCCGCTGACCAACACCTGGACAACCAGCAACGACCCGGGGCCACCGATACAGCCCCTACCCCAGGCACGTGGCGGAATGGGCAAGGCCGTCTACCGCAATGGCGAGTTCTACATCATCGGTGGCGAGACCCTGACCGGTCCCGGAGCCGACGCCAACAACGTCTACGATCGAGTCGACATCTACAACCCGACGACGGACACCTGGCGCACCGAAACGCCCATGGCCAACCCACGCCACGGCAGCTTCCCCCTTCTCTTTGAAGGGCGCATCTTTGTGCCCGCCGGTGGCCAAGTCTCCGGTAACGCCTCGTCAGCTGTGCTGGACGCTTACTCGCAGCTGTAGTCTGCATCGCGGCTGTATCGCGCTGCAGCGGCTGCATCGACTGCATCGACTGCATCGACTGCATCGACTGCATCGACTGCATCGGCTGCATCGGCTGCATCGGCTGCATGCTTGCTCAGCGGCAACGGGTTCAGCGGCGATAGACGAAGACACGCAGCCCGCGCAGGGCTGTGGTTTCTGGCGCTCCGAACGTGCGTTGCAATGTCTGCCGCACGGCGCTGGAGTCGGCCAGCACCTCAAAGCCTGCCACCAGCACGACCTCTGAGCGCGTCGCCGCCCAACGCTCAACCTCAGCGGGTCGGTAGGATCCGTATACGGACGACCACGGGCGCTCACCGTGATACTCGAGACAGCGAGCCAACCACGGCGGATGAGCGAGGGGTTCAGCCCCACTTTGCTCAACCACTGCCGAGGCTTTATCCCAAGGCAGACGTCGCAAGAAGTAGGGTAATTGCTCCGTAGAAAAGCCTCCCAGAACCGTCAGAGCCAGCAGCACCAGCACTGGCAGCTGACGCGGGAGTCGCTCCACTCCGAGCGCGACTAAGACAAT
The DNA here is from genome assembly GCA_047638635.1 of Pseudohongiellaceae bacterium. Classification (GTDB taxonomy): domain Bacteria; phylum Planctomycetota; class B15-G4; order B15-G4; family B15-G4; genus CAZIAK01. The sequence goes on from JBLIMM010000336.1 coordinate 1,540, forward strand.
CACGGCCGGGGCCATGAAGATGGTGTTGCGCACAGCAAGGGTTGGCTTGCCAAGGGCGCCCAAGACTCCCGCCAACCCCAGGGGAACCACGAGCAGCAGCAGCAACAAGGTCACCGGACGAGCCACCGACCTCGACCGGGAAGCCCGGCGTTCTAAGGCGGGCCAACACAGTCCCAGGGTCAGCAGCGCGGCCCCCCCTGCGAAGACAAGCAGCAGCACTCGATCGAGGAACGCCAAGCTCGGTGAGTCGAGCGCTCGCCCTTCCCTGAAGAGCGTTGAGGCCAAACCGGCGAGGGTTTCCCCGGGCAGCAAGCAGCCAACGCCCACACACACGAGCCCCAACAGAGCGAAGAGCCGCGGCGCACGACCGGCGCTGGGTGGCTTCACCAAAGTGAGCTGCGAACGACTCCCTGCGCGCCAAGCCGCCCGGGCCCCGATGGACACCAACAGCAGCAGCAGCAGGCGCCCCAGCCACACCAGCCCGGGGGATTGTCCCGCCGTTGCCAGGGGTGTGGTGAGACTTCTCGCATCCAAGATCTGCAGCGCGGTGTCCAGATCGAGAGAGCTGTAGATCGTGTCCATGGAACGCTGCGTGATCTGGTGCAGAGCGACCGGCGCCCACATGCCGAGTACGACGATCGGTGCGAGAGCAGCTGCTACAGCCCGAGGCAAACGGGGACTCAAGGCCCCCAGGCTCATGGCCAGGTAGATCAGCATGGCCCCGTAGGCCACCACTCCGTAGTAGTGGCAGAGCACCAGCGCCGATCCTGCCAGAGCCAGCTGCCAAGAGTCCTGGCCCCGGCGTTCCACCAGGCGCAGGGCGCTCAGCAGCGTCAGGCCTGAAAAGAGCGCCAGACAAGTGTAGGGACGTGCCTCAACGCCATAGCGCACGAGGTACGGGTCGAGCGCAGCCCAGGCGGCTGCCAAGATCACGGCTCGAGAGCCCCCGCCCAGCTGGCGCACCAAAGCTGCAACTAACGGAACCAGTAGGACCCCAGCCAACAGTGGCGGGAGCCGAGCACTGAGCAGGCCGTCCCCAAAGACAGCCACGACAGCTGCCATGAAGAAGTCGTAAAGGGGCGCCTGCACATCAGCGGCAATGCGGGACAAAATCTGGGTTAAACCGCCATCAGCAGCCCTGTAAAGCGTATTTATTTCGTCAAACCACAGGGGCCAGGCGTCGATCCATGAAAGGCGCACCAAGGCCGCAACGAGCGTCAGGGACACAATCGCCGGGCGATCCCAAGAGGGCCGCTGCAGGGCTGGCACCGATGTGCTCAAGGCGTCGATGGTTGAACCCCGCTCAGGTCGACCGGTAGCTTCGGCGATGGAGTGTCTAACCACAGCGCTACACCAATGCCGCCAGATGTCAGCAGCGTGGGTTAGCATCACCTGCCAGATCAGCACAAACTACACGAAGCGACACCATGACAAGAGCACCTCGACAGGCTTTTCCCGGTTGCTGAAATCCGCCCCCTGCCATTCTCGATTCTCCTCAGGACTCCGTTGCGGGGTCTTGGTCTTGGCCCTGGCCGCTCTTTTTGCGGAAGGCGCCTCCGGACAAAGTGCAACTCACTCGGGCAGCGGCGAGTCCGTTCATGGCCTTCAACCCCTTCACGCAAACCCACCGGGGCAGCCATCGGTGAGCGGCACATTGCTCCCCTGGCACCCCGTCACCCTCGACTTCGACGGCCCCGTGCTCAGTGAGCAAGGCGTACCGAACCCGTTTCGTGACTACCGCATGTCGGTGCAGTTCGATCACGTGAACAGCGGCCTCACCCTTGAGGTCCCCGGGTATTTCGCAGCAGACGGCAACGCCGCCGAGAGCGGCGCCACGAGCGGAACAGTTTGGCGAGCTCATCTGGCAGCCCCCCTCATCGGGCAGTGGACCTATTGCGCCAAGTTTCACTCGGGCGCGAACTTGGCAACCAGCCTCGACCCGAACAACGGCATCCCCTTGGCTTTCCATGGAGAGACTGGCCTGTTCACCATCGCAGTGCCGACCAGTCCGTCCCCTGGCTTTCTCAGCGACGGCATGCTCATCTCCACCGGAGAGACGTTCCTCCGACATGCCGGCAACGGCAAGCCCTTCTTGAAGTTCGGCGCGAACAGCCCCGAGAACTTCTTGGCCTACGTGGGTTTCGACCAGACTCCTGATGGGCAACACGTGTACGCAGCCCACAACGGAGACTGGACCAACGGCGATCCCAGTTGGCACGGGGGACTCGATGGCAGATCCATCATCGGCGCCCTCAACTACCTCGCCCAGAAGGGCATGAACGCCCTGTACATGCTCACCTTCAATGTCAACGGCGACGGTGACGACGTGTGGCCTTGGACATCCAAGACCGAGCGTTTGCGCTACGACTGCAGCAAACTCGACCAATGGGAAATCGTTTTCGAGCACATGGATCGCCTCGGCATTTCCATGCAACTGGTCCTGCAAGAGCAAGAGAACGACAACGGCCCCTTAGCACTGGATGGCGGTTCACTTGGCCTGCAACGAAAAATTTACCAGCGGGAACTCATCGCTCGTTTTGGTCACCACTTAGGACTCATCCTAAATCTGGGTGAAGAGAACCAAAACACAACAGCGGAGCAGCTGTCGTTCTATGACCGCTTCCGCGCCCTGGATGCATACGGCCACCCCATCGTGGTGCACACCTTCCCCACTTCGATTCCCACGGTCTACCCACCGTTGCTTGCGGCCGGCGCTCTCGAAGGAGCTTCGCTGCAAGTGGCCCAGCTCTCGGACATTCATCAGACCGTGCTCGACGTGCGGCAGTGGTCACTCGATGCCCAGCGACCTTGGGCCGTGACGCTTGACGAAATCGGTCCACCAGAGGCTGGTGTCATTCCGGACAGCGACGACTATTGGCATACCCAAGTGCGGCACCTCGCTCTGTGGGGTTCGCTGATGGCCGGGAGTGCTGGCTGCGAGTGGTACTTCGGCTACTCCTACCCCCACAACGATCTCGACTGCGAAGATTGGCGAAGCCGCGATAACTTGTGGGACATCACTCGAGCCGCCAAGGAGTTCTTCGAGCTGTACCTCGATTTCGACGCCATGGTTCCGGCGGATGAACTCGTGGTCATGGGCAACGCTTGGTGCCTCGCCAACCCGGGCATTGAGTACGCGCTATATCAGCCTGCGGCCCAAGAAATCGTCCTCGATTTGCAGAACTACACGGGCAGCTTCGATGTGGCCTGGTATGACCCTCGCAACGGCGGCGAGCTCTTACCCGGCTCGGTCACCAGCATCATCGGCCCAGGCCTCGTCTCACTAGGGACCGCACCACAGGGGTATGATTGGGCTGTGCGCGTGCGCCATGCGAACAGTCCCCCGCAGTTTCAAACGGCGGGTGCTTGGCCCAACCCTTACACGGGCCAGGGGCTGCTCAACTTTGGTGCATTCATCCACGACCCCAATGGCCCGCAAGATCTCGTCTCCGTCAACTTGTCTGTGGTTCTCCCTTCGGGATCCAGCTTGATGACCGTCCCCCTCGAATACGCGGGGAACGACTTCTGGACCATGAGCTACGACGTACCCAGCAGCATCTTGGTTGGCGGCACTTGGGCCATGGCCACACAAGCCATCGACAGCGCGGGCAACGTCAAGACAGCCTTCGGCACCTTCGAGGTGCTCTAGCAGCGTGTGGTGAAAGTGCTTTCGTTCGTGGTGGTGCCCAGCGGGTCGAGATCAAGGCGACAGAACGCAGTCGAATCGGTGGATTCGTCGAGGTCTGACAACGCAGAGATCGGCCCGGTGGGCG
>JBLIMM010000337.1:0-5312 GCA_047638635.1 Pseudohongiellaceae bacterium
GAAGCCTCCGGGGGCAAGCGTGAGACCGCCGATTTTGAAGAGGCGGTCGAGGTTGGCTTGGCGGTGGCCTCTGAGGATTTGACTTGGCGCGTCGGTGCACGGCGGGTGTTGATTCTGGTGGGCGATGCGCCGTACCACGAAGAGGATCGAGGCGTGACCATGTCGGTTGTTCGCGACTTCATGCGAGACGAGCATTCGTTGGTAAACACTGTCTATGTGGGAGCGCCGGGGGATGGGGGCTCGAGCAATGGAGCCAAGGCAGCCATCGACGCGTTTGAGCGGATTGCCAAGGCGGGGGATGGCCACAGCTTTCATCTCGCCCTCGCGCGGAACGACGAGTCGTCCGGGGCCACGGCTTTGGGTGGCTATCGAGTGAAGCACGGCGGGGCAGGGGGGAGAGGCGCTGCCAAGGCCCCAGAGAATCCAGAGTTAGTGCTGCTGCGCCGCCAAGTCCTGGACGCAACTTTTGGTCCTGAGTGGCGTGAACAGATCGACCTGCTCCTGGCCGCGGCTCCTCGGGACAGTCGCCGAGCTATGGCTCAACGCCACGAAGAGCGGGGCGACGCGTCCTGGTTCTCACGACAACTGCTCATGCATCGGCTACACCCCGCGATTATCGACGGGGCGCGGCGCTTGTTCGACGGCCGTATCGCGGTGAGTTGTTTGGTGGTGCTAGAGAATGAGCTGGCTGGCGAACCGATGCGCGCTGCGGTTCTGAACATCCTCAAGACGTCTGTTTCTGAGTTTACCGGACTGCCCTATGACGTGAGCCAACCCCCAGGGGGCAGCGAGCAGAAGCGCTTGTTTGCGTTGATGCGCAACCGCGTGCTGAAGATGGTGGGGACGCCAAGGATTTTCGCCGAACTGCAACCCGCCAAGAGTCAGCTGCCGACGAAAAAGGGAGGCGCTGCCCTTCCGCCTCCACCATCGCCCGGTGGTGCGCAGGGCTAAGACAGCTCTAGCGGCCCTCCAGCGGCCCTCTGACGACCACCTATCGGTACTCTGGCAGTCATCTAGTAGTCCTCTAGAGGCCCTGCAGTGTCCATCCGGAGATCTTCTCGCGGTCCTATAGAGGCTCTCTAGCGGTCAAGGATGTCCACCGGAAAGCGTTGTGGGCGAGCCATGGCCCAGTTCTGCCATTGGGCTTCGAGTTCGTCTTGGTCCGGGGCGAACGTTGCTGCGTAAGCCCGGTCGTGTTCATCGATCATATCGGCCGCTTTGATAATCCTGAGCGGGTCGCTATCGAAAGCCTTGAGGTAGTCGAAGAACTCGGTTTCGTGTTGGTCGAGGAGGAAGGACACCAGGCTCCAGCACATGCCAATGTCCCGGCTGTCCAAGCGCTCCTTCGGAGATGTCATCAGCTGGCGCATGGTGGGCAGGGTCGACCAGATGCCGGGGTCGCGAAGGTTGTCGCGCCAGTCCACGAAGGTCTCCCAGCCCCGGTACCACAGGGCGATGGGCTCGCCTTCTGCGTCGACTTTCTCGCTGCTGAGGGTCAGCGTGGAGTGATAGTTCGTGGCCCCCTCGTAGAACGTCTGCAGACCGAGCAGTGCCCAATCAGGGCAGGAGCGTGTGCCCTTGTAGCGGTCGATGAACAGGGCGCCCATCAAGTGGCTGAGGTAACCGCGCCGCGCCTCGTCGGCGTCGCCGTTTATCTCCAACCGTCCATCGTTGACCAGCACCAAGAAGGCTTGGGGCCAGTTCATCCCGAAGATTTGGCGGTTGGTCCACTTCTCTGCGGAGTCAGCAAGGAGTGAGTAGCGTTTGGCCAAGAAGCCGTTTTCGAGCATGGCTCGGGCTTGCTCTTGTTCCGATGGCATGTAAATGGGGATGTGGCGCTTGGTGAGTCGTCCCTGCCAAGGGTCGACGGCCCGGCTTCGACGCAAAAAATCTCGCATGGCTGAGTCGAGATCGTGGATCAAGAATTCGAGGGTGTCTTCGTCGAGATCCGAGTAGACGGTGACGAACTCCCCGGTGGTCGCACTGGTTTGCCAATGGACCAGGCTCGACAACTCGTCCACATCGAGGCGAACGTCGACCTCGCGCTGGGGCAGCCATTGTCCGTTGTAGAGTGCCAGGCCGCGCAGGGCCATGACCTCCGCTTCGGGGAGCCAGCGTCCGTCGTGGAAGATCTTTCCTTGGGCCAACATCTCCGTCTCGATTTCGGCGAGATACTTCTCCAAGTCTTCGGGATCGAACCAGCGCCCGTCCAGCTCGACACGGCCCAGATCGCTGTTGGCCTGGACGTGTTGGGGGTCGGCGGTGAGAACTTCGTCCAGGAGCGCTCGGTGTTGCTTGCGCAGCTTGTTGTCCTTGGCCCACAGTGCCAGTAGATAGAGCGAGTTGGCATCGTCGTCAGCGATGGTGGCTCTCTGGGCAGCAAGCTCTTGAGCCAGCGTGAGCTTCTCTTCGATGTGGTCGATCTTGGACAATGGCACGTCGATGGTGCCGAAGCTGGTCTCCACCGTGATCTCGGTAGATGACCGTTCGAGAATCACCCCCTCGAGCGTGCGGCCATCCTTGTAGTGAATGATGTCTGCGGAGACCGACCCGCTGAGCAGCAATAGCAGTGCCCAAATCATGGGACGCGTCATCAGTTGTACTCCCCCGTTCGTTGAGCTTGGCTGAGCTCGTGAGACTGACCGTGCCATTCTGGGCCATGGGCCCGTATCTTGAAAGATCATGGTGTCCGTGTATCCAAAAACCGTGGGCGTGTATCGCCTTGTGGAACAGCTCTCCCTGGGAGAGGGTTCCGCTGTCTTTCGTGTCTTGGACGGCGGAGGCCAGGCTTTTGTGCTGAAGCTGCACGAACCGGGGCAGGGCGAGGCGAGTGGCATGGCGGAGCTGCAGCTCCTGGGGCTTCGACACCCGGGGCTGGCCTGTTGTCTCGATGCGGGGCGGCTCCCAGACGATGGTCGGCTGTACACGGTGACAGAGTTCGTCAGCGGTGAGCCCCTGGCTCCGGGTGCGGTTTGGGAGAACTCACCCCAACCGGCGGTTTTGGCCTTACGGCTGCTCACAGCTCTCGGCGCTGTCCATGATCTGGGCTTGCTGCACCGAGATCTCAAAGCCGAAAATATTCTCTGGGATGGCCAAAGCGGGCGCCCCGTGATCATCGATTTCGGGTTGTCTGTACCCATGGGGGAGAGTTCCTTGTCGGGAACGCCCCGGGCCATGGCGCCGGAACTCTTCGGTGGCGAGGCTGCCTCCCGAGCGTCTGATCTGTGGGCTGTCGGCCTTGTGTTGGCTGAGGCTTTGGGTCGCCAAACACTGTTCTGTGGCGAAAACGTCGAAGCCATGGCCAGGGAGCGTGCGGCGTTTGCAAGGCTGCCGGCGGCCATGGCAGCGCAGATCGGCGATGACGTCGTGGTGGCTCTGATCGAGGGGCTCCTCGATCCGTCGCCCCTGGGACGACCCTCAACGGCTCAGCTGGCCTGTGCCGCCCTGACTCTCGCCGCGGGGCCTGAGCGGGCGAGCCTCTATCGTGAGAGCCTGCTGGGAGCGCGTTCGGCAGCGTTCGCCCGAGCTGATGCTCGCCGTGACGCTCAGCTGCGAGCCTTGCAGGACGGAGACGGTTGGCTCGAGCTGTTTCCTCGGGCCGATGATTCGCTCGCTCAAGGCCTGGTTCGCCTGGTGGCCTTGGCCGCTGGGGTGCTGGCGCCGAGCGATTCGCTGGCCATGCGTCGGCGAGCCGAGCTGGCGCCCCGTCCCCAGTCTTTTGTGGCTTTGGCTGAGGCTTTGGGGCGCTTGCGATCGTTGCGCCTCTCGATCGGTTCTTGTGAGGCCGGGGAGGGGCCAGGCCGTCAGCTGCGGGAACAAGTGGGGGCGCTCCTGGCTCCCCTTCCTGGGATCACCGTGGTGGATGTGGCCGGCCCTGAGCGAGAAGAGGCTGTCCGTGTTGTGAACGATTGGCTAGGTGAGCGGCCCTTGTTGGGTGAACGGTTGGGCGCTGTCCCCCCAGAGTCTTGGGCTCAGCTGGACGATTGCCTCGATGAGTTGGTCGTGACCCATGTGGTGACGGCTGGCCCCGAGGGTTTTGCCTGGGACGAGACCCGTTTGTCACTCACCTGGCCCCTGGCTGAGACAGGCTTGGCGCCAGTCTTTGAGCCCCCGCTGACAGACGCTCAGCGGGATGTGCTGGAGTTGCTCTGCCTGAGTCCCCGAGGGTTGTCCCCAGCTGATGTGTCTGCGTTGCTCGAGTGGCCTGTGTCGGCGTCGCCGCTTTTGGATGAGTTGCTGTCGGCGGGATACATTCGGCGGTCACGAAGTCAGCCCGCTGATCTGTTTGCGGTGGCCTCACAGCGATTGGCCCAGAGCTTGGGGCCGACCATTCGAGCGAACTCCGACTTACGAACGCGCCTGGCGCTGCAGCTGCTGCCCGACGGAGTGGACCCCGATGAGCACTTGGCGGGGACGCTGGCTTCGCTGCTTCTCGGTGCGTCCGGGGCGCTGCACAACTCGACGACGTCTGCGCTTGTTCTTCGCTGTGCGGGGAGCTTGCGTCGAGCAGGTCGAGAGGCATTAGCGGCGGAACTGCTGCACCATGGTCTAGAGGCCTGCAATGACTTAGCGAATCGTCAGTCGTTGCATTGCGAGTTGGTCGACGTGCTGATTCGTTCGGCGCGTTTGGATGACGCCGCAGCGGCGCTCGGTAGTGCCCGGAGCGACCTGGGGAGCAGTCCCCGAGGAGACTGGCGCGAGGCGCGTTTGGCAGCGTTGCAGGGCCGTCTTGCTGAGGCGCTGCCGATCTTGAAAACCATCGATCTGTCCGCTCTCCCAAGGGATGAAGCGGTCTTGGCGCTGCAGTTGCGCGGTGGCGTCTTGCATGGTTTGGCTCAGCCGCAAGACGCCTTGGCTGACTTGCGCGAAGCTTTGCGTTTGCAGGGTCAGCAGCTCTCCACTCGGACGATGACCTTGCTTGAGCGCATCGGCATGCTTGAGTTCGACCTGGGCGCGTTCGATCGGGCCGTGCAGCGTTTTGAGCAGGCGGTGGACATGGCGCGTAAGCTGGGTCATGACGCGCTGCTCTGGAGCCCGACCCACAACATCGGGCGGGTCTTGCGCGAGAAGGGTGAACGACGACGAGGCTTGGCCATTCAAGAGACAGCGGCCCGGCTCGCAGAAGAGGCTGGCAACTTGTTTGGCGTGGCCACTGTGCACAACAGTATGGGGGCCGGCTGGATTCTGCTGGGGCGTCTCGATAAGGCTCGGCATCACCTCGACCGAGCCTTGCAGGTGTCTCGCCGCATTCACGACCGTGTTCTTGAAGCCATGGCGCAGAACAACACGGGGCATGCCTTGTCCATGGGCGG
>JBLIMM010000338.1:0-5285 GCA_047638635.1 Pseudohongiellaceae bacterium
GGGCTGACTCTTCAGAGCCGTCGTGGACGCCGATGGCGGAGAGGAACACGTCTTCAAGGGAACCGCCTTCTCGGGCGGCCAGTTGCTGAATCTCAGCGAGACTTCCGCTGAGCCGGAGCTGGCCCTGGTGCACGATGGCAATGCGGGTGCACAACTTCTCTACGAACTCGAGTTGGTGGCTGGAGATGATCACGGCGCTGCCCAGCGCGGCGCGAGCTTTGATGGCGGCAAACATGCGCTTGCGCCCTGGAGGATCGAGGCCCGTGAGCGGTTCGTCCAGCAACAGGGCTTTGGGGTCGTGCAGAAAGGCGCAACAGATGGCCAGTTTTTGGCGCATGCCCCGGGAGAGAGACGAGGCCGTGGAGTGTCGCCGCTCGGTGAGTTCAAACTCAGCGAGCAGGGCGTCGAAGCGTGCCTCCCGATCGTTCACGCTGTACAGGTCGGCGACGAAGAGCAAATGCTCTTGCACCGTGAGCGCGTCGAACAACATGGGCGTGTCGGGGACAAATGCCAACTCATGGCGGGCAGCCACTCCGTCACCCTCAAGCCTCGGTCCAGCGAGGGCATGCCCAGCAATCATGACCTCCCCGTCAGTGGGCTGGATGATCCCCGAAAGCATGCGCAAGAACGTCGTCTTGCCAGCACCGTTGATGCCAACGAGGCCGAGGATCTCTCCGGGCTCGACCAGGAGGTCGAAGTGGTCTACCGCGACAGTGCTGTCGAAGACCTTGGTGAGGCCCTTGGTTTCGATCATGGCAGACGAAGTCCTGGGAGGCCGGTGGGAGAGGCGTGGAGTGTAGGCTCGCCCGACCCGCAGGTCGACTGTGGCGCTAGGTCCACCGCTGGCGAGCCTTGTTTCTAAAGGTTGAGCGGTGGAGGTGGTGGGCCGTTGCTGCCGGCGCTATGCTCCCCAGATTCTTCGCTAGTTTCTTTGCATGGAGTCATCAGGCCGTGGGCGGTATCAATCCTTACATCAGTTCCGTGAAGGCAGACTTGCCTAAAGCTCCGTACCCGATCACGTTTGTCCTGGGTGACGAAGAAAAACTCGTCGAAGTCGACCCAGCTCAGCTGCCATACACCGACGAAGGTTTGCCCGGTTCGATTCTTGAAATCGCCTTGGGCCATGGCATCGAGATCGATCACGCTTGCGGAGGTGTGGTGGCCTGCTCAACCTGTCACGTTCACGTGGATCTGGGCGGTAAGAGCTGCAACGAAGCTGCCGAGGCTGAGGACGACATGCTCGACGAGGCGCCCGGTGTGAGCCCCAACTCGCGCTTGGCCTGCCAGTGCATCGCCAATGGCAAGGAACCTCTGCGCGTGGTGGTCCCAGGCTGGAACCGCAACGCTGTGAGCGAGGCTCCGCACTAGCTCGGGGGCAAGACCGGGCCACAGCTGAGCAGTCAGGCGATTCCAAGGACCCGCAAAGATCTGCGACCTGCGTCGACCTGCGTCTGATTAAGTCGTGGGTGGCTCAGGCCGATGGGATGTGACCTGATCTTGCTAGAGGGTTTCCTGTTGCCGTCACGCCGCGTCGCTCGCCATTTGTTTGGTATCCCTACACGACTGCTGTTGCTGTTTCTCTGCTACCTCGTGGTGGTCGATGTCTTTCTGACGCAGAACTGGCTACAGCGTGGCATTGGCCGAGAGGTCAATCCGCTGATATCTTGGTTGATCAACGAGGGCGGCGTCCTGCTCTTCGTCTCGATCAAGGTGGGCTTAACGGCCCTCTGCGTGCTGTGGATTGCTCGCCGAGCGCCGGAGGCTGCAGCGCGAGCGGCGACCTTGGTGGGCTTCAGCATTTACGTTCCCGTGACCGGTTTGCACGTGATGAACGCGTTCGGAGTGGGCATGGCGTAGGTTGCCGGGAGACTCTGCGCTTCCCTCGTCCACAAGAGTGCGCTCTTGGCAGGCCTGATGATCCCCCGATTCGACGTCGTCGCCGCACTGCGCTCTTGGGATAGCCGGGATGTCCTGCCCTTTCGGGATGTGGCGACAGCCCTGCCGGCCACAGCGGAAAGCGTGCCCTACGCCCAGTGTTCGAAGCCCAGCGCAACGGGGACAACGTTTTCGTCCGGGCCTGGGCCTACAACGGTCTCGGCATTCTGGCCCAGCGAGAGCCAGCTCTGCGACGGGAGATTGATGAACTCTTCGAGCGAGCCATGGTGACTGAGCAGGCCTCAGTGCGTGCCCGCATTCGCAACGGGCGCAAGACCTGGTAGGCCCTGCGCCGGTTGCGCAGAGAGAGATGGTGCGAGGAGGGGGAATCGAACCCCCACGGGTCACCCCACTGGATCCTAAATCCAGCGCGTCTACCAATTCCGCCATCCTCGCAGGAGGCCTTGAGCCCAGGCTGGGCGAGAGCTGCAGGCCATGTCGTCTCTCGGCGACCTGGGAGAACCTACCACGAGGGGGACGGCGGGTCACGCTGCCCCGCGCCTTCGCTCAGGCAAGGTGAGCTGCCGAGCGCGCGCTATGGGTTATCGTTGCGCGCCATCGTGAAGCATGCCGCCTTTGAGACCTCCCCGTCGCCCAGCTGGTGGGGGCGCTCCCTGGCCCTGCCCCTGGCCCTGCCTGTGGCCTTGACGCTTTGCGCCGCGATCATGGGTTGTGGTCCCGAGGGGGACGAGCCGCAGAGCCCACAGCTTCGTCGGTTGGCCTTGAAGTTGACCGATGCAGCGGCTTCATGGCCTAGGGCCACTGCGGCTGAGGCCCTCGACATGTCGCTGCTTTTTGACGACGAGATGGGCTCGGCAAGCAACCCCGATCACGACGATGGCCCCTGGCAGATCGGCGCCCTCGATCACCACCCGGGTTCCTTGGCTGGCCGTCAGGGAGACGACGGCGCCAAAGTGGTCTGGCTGCAGAACCCTGATGGGTCGACGAGTCTCCAGCTGAAATACCACGGCGACTTCGCGCCAGGTGCCTTCAACGAGGTGCGGATGCGGCTGCTCGTAGCGGGTGCGGGGGATGGGGTTGCCGAGTTAGGTCGCGATGGACGAGTGGTGGGGGTGGGACCGCGAGTTCAAATGGTCCAGGGCCTCGGGTTGCGGGATGCGGTCTTCGCCTTGCCGGAACACTTCACTGACAGGGGAGGCGCCGATACGGTGGCGGTGACTTTCTCCAAGACCATTCGCCGGGTGGGCGTGGCTTCTGTAGAGCTGCTGCACCGTCCCCCGGAAGCTTGGTTGCCCGACCCCTCTCTGGGCGCTGACTTGGTCAACATCGCTGGGGATGCCAGGCGTGGCGTGGGGATGTCCACCCGGCGTGCGGTGAGTTGTACGGTCAAGGTTCCTGACCGTGGCCGGCTGAGCTTCAGCTACGGCCAGCCCTACGAAACGGTGCGCAGCGAGAGCGAACTCGAGTTGCTGCTAGCGATCACGGACACAGGGACCTCGGACGAGGCGCTCCTTGAAGAGCACTTCGCGTTTCCCCAGCGGGGTGTGGCGTGGCGTGTGGCCGACCTCGATCTGTCGTCGTTTGCTGGGCGAGAGGTGCGCATGGACTTCTCGCTGGTGGCCGGCGACGGGCAGCTGTCCGCGGCGGCGGTGGCTGAGTTAGCCCTTTGGGTTCCTCAGCGTCGTCCTCTGAGTTTGCTGCTAATCACCAGCGATACCCACCGCTTCGATCACGTGGGCGCGGCGGTCGACGACAATGTGGTCTCCACACCGGTACTCGATGCGTTGGCTTCCCGGGGCGTGTTTTTCGAACGATGCTTCTCCACCACGAACGTGACCAACCCGTCTCATGGCTCGATAATGACCGGTGTGCATCCCCGGGACACAGCCATCTCGCACAACAACTTGCCGCTCAACGGCTCGGCGTTGACGATGGCCGAAGTGCTGGCTGAGCAGGGTTGGGTGACCCAGGCTGTTCTTGGAGTGCACCATCTTGGGCACCCGTCCAGCGGCTTGGGGCAGGGTTTTGATCGCATCGATTGGCCCATGAGTGGCGAGCGCGACGTGGAGTCGTCCTTGGCCCTCGTCGAGCAGTGGTTGCGCCAAGCGGAAGACCGACCGTTGTTCTTGTGGTTGCACTTGTTTGATGCGCACGGGCCCTACAAGCCCGAGGCTGCCTATCGCCGCTTGTACTGGCCGGACGACAAGAATCCTTTTGACCAGAGCTTGCCGGAGTCCTCGGTGCCGAACGGGGTGCTGTCAGAATGGCTCACCGGGCTCCGTGATCACGACTGGCCGTTGGCTGCCTACAGGGGCGAAGTGAGCGCTCTCGACAGTAGCTTGGCGGGGTTGCTCAGCGCTCCGCGCTTTGCTTCGGGTGTGATCGCTGTGACCGCCGATCACGGTGAATCCTTCGGCGCCCACGGCATTTGGTACGGCCACGCCGGGCTCTATCCCGACTCCACCCATGTGCCCTTGATCGTGGCAGGCGAGGGCTTGCCCAGAGGGCAACGTGTGGCCGACTCTGTGAGTCAGGTCGATCTGGCTGCCACCTTGTTAGAGCTGTCAGGTGTCGCTGGGCATGGCATACCGGGGCAGAGTTTTGCGGCCCTCGTGGCAGGGGCTAGCTCTGAACCGTCCCGTCGTGCGGCGACTCCCTCCCCTTGCTTTGCTTTGTCGGCCCATCGCTTTTCGGCGAGTGTGACCAGTGGTCGTTGGCATTTGATCTTGCACCTCAATAAGCAGCACCAGAAGAACATGACGTCGACCTTCGAGCAGCACCAGGTCCAACTGTTCGACTTGGACAACGACCCAGCTTGTGACCTCGACCTGAGCGTGGAACGTCACGATGAGACGGCGCGCTTACGAGGGCGACTGATCCACTGGTTGGCTGCCGCCGAAGACATGGGCTGGGTTGGCGAAGAACTCGATGACCCCGTGCGCTTGGCGGAGTTGCGCCAACTGGGTTACCTGGCCGCTCCAGCGAATACGTCCACTGAGTTGTGGGCTGCTGATGATTGCGAGCGTTGCGTTCCTTTCGGAGCCGAGGACCCTTGAGCGCTAACCCTGAGCGCCGTGCCGGCCTCCGCCTAGTGTTGCTGGCCGTGTTGGTCTTGGCAGCGGGCTGTGATGATCAGTCGAGTCAGGGCTCGTCCCGTACTGCGACGAGCGCTGCAGCGAATCGGGTTGCAGCGAATCGGGTTGCAGCGAATCGGGCTGCCAGTGTGCCTGGGTCGTCCCGTGGTGAGTCCGACAAGTTGCTGGATGGTCCGCGAGTGACGGACACGGCAGCTCTGAAAGACACGGGCTGGGTCGCTGTGCCACTGGCGTTGGCAGATCCTGCCGGTGTGCCGCCCGGTCCTCTGGTGATGCAGAGCCACGCACTCTCTC
>JBLIMM010000339.1:0-5269 GCA_047638635.1 Pseudohongiellaceae bacterium
TTGGCTGCAGTGGCTGGCCGAACTGGCTGGCCGTGATGGCTGGCCGTGATGGCTGGCCTTGGTGGCTGGCCTTGATAGCTGGCCTTGGTAGCTGGCCTTGGTGGCTGGCCTTGATAGCTGGCCTTGATAGCTGGCCTTGATAGCTGGCCTTGGTGGCTGGCCTTGGTGGCTGCGGCGAGTGAACCTCGCCGCGGCTGCTGAGAAGCCCTGTCGCGAATCCTTGCTACGAATTCTTGCTACGAAGCCGTGCTCAGTCTCCCTCCAATCTGGGAACAGGCTTCGCTGGCGGGGCTGCTCTCGCTGAACCTCTCACGTTGCGCTGGGGGGATGGGGCAATGTTGTGTCGGTCGGGAGCCGACCCAGTGACTGCAACCACTCCATCCACTAACAGCTCCTTACAAACTCTGCTGATCTCTTGAGGTGACTGTTTTGTCCCTGGCCGAACAATCTTGTGAGCCCTGCGGGGGCGGCGTGGCTCCGCTCACCGCAGCTGAAATCGCTCCCTTTCTGGGGCAGCTGCCCTCCTGGGAGGTGGTTGACGACCATCACTTGAAGCGCGAGTTTCGTTTCGGCGACTTCAAGCAGGCCTTGGCTTTCGTGAACAGCGTGGGGGCCGAGGCCGAGGCTCAGGGTCATCACCCCGACATCGAGCTGGCCTGGGGGCGGGTGGGCGTGCAGCTGTTCACCCACGAGATTGGCGGTCTCTCCCAAGCCGACTTCGTCATGGCCGCGCGGATCGGAAAGTTGTTCGAGGGCCCGGCGGGCCCAGAGCAGGCTGCGGGCTCCGGGACTTAGATCTGATCGCAGGGCCCGGTGTCTGTCACGCCGGGCACATGCATCCAGGTGAGTTCGTGCTTGTTGCAGGCGAGGTGCGTGAGCCAGGAGCCTGGGAGGGCGGCAAAGGCTCGGGCGGTCTCGTGGTCGGTCTCCGCCTGAAACTTCAGTGTGCAGACGAAGCGCGGGCAGATCCCCGAGTCGAGCCAGCGCTGCACCATGGGCAGCAGTTTCTCGGGATAGCAGATCACGTCGCATACCAGCCAGTCCACCGGGCCGATGTCGTCGGGTGTGAGGCTGAAGGCAGAACCAATGCGCTGCTCGATGCCGGGGCGAGCGGCCAAGCGCTCGTCGAGGGGCGAGCGATCGACGGCCACGACCGCAGCGCCTAGTTCTGCCAAGACCCAGGTCCAGCCCCCGGGGCAGGAGCCCAAGTCGAGACAACGGTCGTCTGGGCCCGGAGCCACGCCCAGGCGGGTGAAGGCTTCCCAGAGCTTGAGGTAGGCTCGGCTCGGAGGGCCCACTCGGTCTTCTTCGAAGGCGAAGGCCCCGTGGGGCACCGGAGTTGAGCATTGCGGCGACGCCAGCATTGTGTGTTCGTCGAGAAGCGTGAAGGCTCCCAAGGGTGCTCGGGGCGGCTGGGCGGGGAACACCAGGGCCCGGGCGGACACATGGGGCAGTTTGTCCGCGATCAGTGCAGCTCGGCGATGGCAGTGGGTCGAGTACAGCGTCCAGTTTCGCTGCCAGTAACGGAGGCACCGAGCGCCGTGCCCGATCGACTCAATCTTGAGCTCTACGGGATTCAGCCAGACGTTTGCCGCCCAAGCTGAGAGGCGCCGAGGCCCCGGGGCCAACACCAGCCTGTCGTGGACAGCGTCGATCTCCCCAGCAGCCCCTAGCTCGATCAGCAACTCGTCGAGGTAACCCTCGGCGGCAAGGTACGCGCAACCGTCGTAGGGCGTCCCGGCGGGGGGAGCTGCGTGGGTGTTCTGGGGCATCGCGCAACCGTAGCGCAGCGGCCGCTGAGATCCCCCAGGATTCATGGCAGAGCTCGCGCTGACAAATTCTGCTGATTTCTCTCTCGCAGCCCCATGCGTCGCAACAGCCTGCGGACGCTTCCCCGCCTGACATCGAAGGCAAGTGACACAAGTTCTTTTGCACCTCGGCGTGAGGCTAAGGACGGCCGCTTCAGGTGCAGCTTGTCCATCTCGAGACACAGCACCAGATCCTCTGCCCCCTGGATACTCTTGTGAGCCAGTCGTTCTCGACGCGATCACGTGTTTCGGCTTGAACACTGGCTCGGCCCTCATTCTAACCAGCCCACTGGCCCCGTTCTCCCGGACTAAATCTAGCCGATGCCCGCAAGAACACTTGCCCCCCCCCCCGTTTTGCTTATCTTGCTGATCGAGAACCTGGGGAGCACGGTTTGATTTGGGAGGCTGCTATTTCTGGGGAATAACTGTCTTCATAAAACTGGGAGTACAAAATGCTGTTACGACTCACTTTTACTGTCCTCTTGTCCGTGTCTCTACTAGCACTCGCGCCTCCTCCTGAGATTTCACTGCAGAGCAACACTTGTTCGTGGGAGACCCCTTGCGGCGGCTCTGCTGGCTCGGGATGTTCAGTGGTGGTTGCCTCCGGGCCACAGTTCTACGCGCAAGACGGAACGTGCATGACGACAGTCACGATCACTGTGACTTGCGCTGGCGAACCGGGGGCGACATGCACAGTAAGCAATACCGTTGCGTGCGATTCTGCCAGCAACTTGTCCATCACGTGCGATGGAACGACCTTCGACATTGACCCGGACGCAGGAGCCGGGGGAGAGAACTGCGGTAGCGCTGGCTGGGGATCCATGGGAGAGTCAACTCGGTGCGGCTGCGTAACAATAGCGTGCTCCTGACGCGCCTTCTTGACGTTTAAGTAAGATAGCTGCGGACATGCTAGTGGCTAGCGTTCGATGCTGGCATGTCCGCAGCGGTTCTTCTTGCGTTGACATCCAAGGAAACAGCATATGCGTACTAGGCTGCTTATTGCTTCAATCTTGCTGCTCGCCACGCTGGCTGGATGCGAGCCAGCACACGTTGTGGGCGCCGCCCCGACACCCTCCGATCTTTCCCTTCAATCAGCATCTGCTCGCAGGCTCCAAGCGAGGGTCTTCTCAATGAGTCATCGCGGGAAGCAAAGCTGCTCTGTGATGTTCTTCCACCTTGAGGCTGACTCAAGCCCTGATAGCGGCCTCATGAAGTACTATCTCTCAGTAAGCGTGCCTTACCTCAAGTTGGAAAGCAGCATTACTGGCACCATTGGATCTGCTCGGCAAGGGGCAATCGGGCTGGGCAATGACGCTGGGAATATCAACATTTCACCGATGCCTGGATTCACCTGGGGACAAGTGGAGGTCCGAGAGCAGCTAGACATCTCGGGAATAGAGGCCCTTTACTGACAATGGACAAAACCATGAAGACCATCCTGACCGCATCTACCGCCTGCCTTGCAGGAGTACTCGTTGGCCTAACCATTCGGGATGCCCCAGACATCACAGCAGGGCCGACAATCGGACAGATCGCCCGAGAACTCGACCAGCGGATTCTCATGTTGAAGGATGACTTGCAATCGACCCTGGCGCTCCATTCCTCAGAGAGGCTAATCTCCCAGCCAGCCCATGCGGCGCCCCTTCCGCTGAGTGTTGATCAGATAACAGTCGCTGATCCGCAGATTACCGAACGCCTCGACCGCATCGAGATGATGCTGCGAGACCTTCCAAAGTGGATGAGCGGGATTCGCTTCGAGGGGATCCCCATTGAGTTGAGGATCGAGAGGCAGGTGGACCGCATCGGGGATTACTTGAATCGACTGTCCTCAGATTTCCAGGGCGTGAATGCTGAGCTGTTCGGGCTATCACCCGCGGGGGTCTATGGTCTACTTGGGCAGCCCTCGCTGGTTGAGGAGCTCAACAACCCTGAGCGCAGGGTGAGCCTTCGCTGGAGCTATGAAGCTGAGCAAGGAGCCAGCTCGGCCGTGGGAAGAGGGCTGCGAATTGACTTCGCGGGTGGGCTTGTTTCACTCGTGGCGTTGAGCCACTGACAATCACAGCTATAGCTGTGTACGAGTCAGTTTGCCCGAGAAGAGTAGTGAAGTGAGACCCGTCGGATGTCTTTGGGGTGCCTTTCCCCAGGTTCCCCGAGAACCACAACCTCTGTCTGGCTGACCGACAGCGGGCAGGGATGGCACAATGGCTCGCCTCATGCCGACTCGCTCACAGATCAACGCCGATGTTCCTCTCGCCGCCCCTGGCGAGTTCGCTCCTCTTTCTTTGGGGGAGAAGATCTCTGTCTGGCCGCCGGTGGTCTTGGCGCCCATGGCCGGGGTGACCAACCCGCCTTATCGCTCGCTGTGCCGGCGCCAAGGCGCAGGGCTTTACGTGGCCGAAATGCTGCACGCCCGCGGCTTGGCTGAGCGGGACCAACGCACGGTGAGCATGGCGTCATTCGGTGACGACGAGACGGTGCGCTCCATTCAGATCTTTGGCTCCGATCCGGTGGCCATGGGCGGTGCCACCGAGTACTTGGTCGAAGAGCTGGGCGTGCACCACGTGGACATCAACATGGGCTGCCCGGTGCGCAAAGTCACGGCCCGGGGCGGTGGCTCAGCGCTGCCCGCCCGTCCCCAACTCATGGCTCGTTGCCTGGCCGCGGTGGTCAAAGCCGCTGGCTCTGTTCCGGTGACGGTGAAGATGCGCCTGGGGCTCGACGACGAACACTTCACCTGGCAGGACGCCGTCGACATCGCCGCGGACGAGGGCGCAAAATGGATCGGCGTGCACGCCCGCACCGCCGCTCAGCTCTACAGCGGCAACGCTCGCTGGGAAGTCTTGGGAGACATCAAGGCGCGAGCGCGCCTGCCCGTGTTGGGCAACGGCGACATCTGGGAGTCCTTCGATGCCCTGCGAATGATGCGCTCTACCGGGGTCGACGGCGTGATCATCGGTCGAGGTTGCTTGGGACGACCGTGGTTGTTTCGCGAACTCGCCGACGTCTTCGAAGGTCGCGAGCCGGCCGAGCCGCCGAGCTTGGGCGAAGTGCTGAAGATCCTCCGTGAACACGGCCGGCTGCTCGTCGACTTCTTCGGTGAGCGCAAGGGAGTGCTCGAGTTACGCAAGTGGTGCGCCTGGTACACCAAAGGTTTCCCGAACTCGTCCCAGGCTCGGAATGCCCTACAGCGCATCGAATCCCTCGCGGCCATGGACGAGCTGCTCGCCGGCATGGACCCGAGCCTGCCCTTCCCGCAGAAGGCCTTACGCATCAGCCGCGGCAAGCGGGGCGGCAGTCAAGAGAAGGTCGCCCTGCCACCGTCGTGGCTCGACCTCGCTGCCAGAGAGTCTGTAGATCAGCGTGCACCAACGGCTCAGCGCGACGATCGGGGGAGCTGCAAGTGAGTGAAAACCATCGCAAAGTCGGCCAGACCAAAGTCACCATCGATCGGCCGGTGGGCG
>JBLIMM010000340.1:0-5188 GCA_047638635.1 Pseudohongiellaceae bacterium
CACCGAGGCGATTATACCCGGTGATTTCGACGACCCGAACTCTGTGGTCTCGGGGCTGAAGGCTGAGTTCAACCTTTCGGTGCGCAAGCCCGAGGCCGAGACTCAGCCCAACGTGTTCTATCGCGATGCGGCGCCCGCAGGCATTGACCCCGAACTGACCAACGGTGCCGGGGGCTACCTCTGGGCCCAGCGTCTGGCTGGCCCTGGCCTCGACGCCGAGACATTCGACGCCGCTGAGAGCCAGGCCGCCGCCCGGACGACTTACAGCGTCGATCGCAACCCCTGCTGGGGTTCGAAGATCACGGGCTACCTGTTCTTCAAGTCCCTCTCTGCTGGCATTTTCCTGGCGGGAGCCGGGGCCTTGAGTGTGGGCGATGCTGGGGCGTTGGTGACTGTGGGCGTGCCCTTGCTAGCGCTGGTATTCTTGTCGGTCACTTTGGTGCTGCTGGTCACTGACTTGAAGCGCCCCGAGCGGTTCCTGTCCATGCTGCTGCGCCCGAACTGGACGTCTTGGCTGGCCATCGGATCCTTCGTGCTGACCGCGTACGCAGGGGCTTTGACTTCCTGGGTCGCGGTGGGATTACTGGGGGCGTCCATGCCCGTAGTGGCCCTTGTGTTGCCGGTGACCTGCGGGCTCGCAGTGATGTCCGCGATCTACACGGCCTGGCTCTTCCATCAAGCGAAGGCGCGGGTGTTGTGGATGAAGCGGGGCTTCGCAGTGCACTTGGCCTTTCAGGCATTGCTGGCGGGCTCCGCCACCCTGCTCTTGGCTGAGAGTTTTCTGGGGCCCCAGGGCTTCGCTGAGTGGCTGTCGCCCTCCTGGTTGCTGGCCGGGAGCTTGGTGGGGCACTTGGCGATGACCCTTCTCGAACCTCGCTTGGCCCCCGTCGGCCGCGAAGCCGAGTACCACCGGGTGGCGCGCTTGGTGAGCGCCGGACCCTTTGCCCGGAAGCACTGGGGGCTGGGTGTGGGCCTGGGCATTGCCCTGCCGCTGCTGTTGCTGGGCGTAGGGAGCGGGGGCGTTATTGGCTCCCTCGCAGGCCTCTTGGCCTTGGCGGGCTTGTGGGTAGAAGAGGACGTCCTAGTGCGGGCCGGACAGGCCTTGCCGATCAGCTGAAACGACGAGACGAGAGACGGTTATGAGCGATGCCAAGAACCAGCCCAGCCGCCCCTCGCCTTGGGAGTTGGCTGTGGGGCCGTCCCAGGAACACTGGGATGATTGGGTCGAGCTAGATGCCAAGGCTTGGCCGAAGAAGGTCGAGCGACACTACCGCTGCATCCCTACGATTTGCTTCAACTGCGAGTCTGGGTGTGGCTTGTTGGCCTTCGTGGACAAGGCCGATGGGCACATCGAGAAATTCGAGGGCAACCCTGTGCATCCGGGGAGTCGTGGGCGCACTTGCGCCAAGGGACCGGCGACGATCAACCAGGTCAACGATACCGAGCGCATCCTCACGCCGCTGAAGCGGGTGGGTAAGCGCGGTGAAGGGCGCTTCGAAGAGGTGAGCTGGAAGGACGCCCTCGACGACATCGGTGGGCGCATTGGCAAAGCGCTCCGAGAGGAACGCAGGGGCGAGGTGGTCTATCACGTGGGCCGTCCGGGCGATGATCACTTCATCATGCGCATGCTCGCCGCTTGGGGCATCGACGGGCACAACAGCCACACGACCGTTTGCAGTGGTGCGGCGCGCTTGGGCTACTCGCTGTGGTTCGGCGCGGACCGGCCGTCCCCAGACTATGCTCGCAGCAAGTTCATGCTGCTGATCTCTGCCCACTTAGAGACGGGGCACTACTTCAATCCCCACGCTCAGCGGATTATCGAAGCGAAAGAATCGGGAGCGCGCTTGGCGGTTCTCGATGCTCGCTTGTCCAATACTGCGAGCCACGCCGACATTTGGGTCTCCCCTTGGCCAGGCACAGAAGCTGCGTTGCTGCTGGGTGTGGCCCGTGAGCTGCTGTCCTCCGGCCGCATCGATCGGGAGTTCGCTGAGCGCTGGATCGAATGGTCGGTCTGGTTAGAGCATCGCGAGCCAGGTGGGGTGAAGACCTTCGACAGATTCGTCGAGTGCTTGCTCGAAGAATACGCGCGCTTCACACCGGAGTTCGTCGCTAGCGAATGTCGCGTTTCTCCCGAGACAGTGACTCAACTCGCCGACGAGATTGCTGCAGCGGGTTCGCAGTTCAGCAGCCACCTGTGGCGTGCCGCGGCGTCGGGCCACCTGGGTGGCTGGCAAGTGGCGCGGGCACTGATGTTGCTTCACGCGATCACCGGGAGCGTAGGCACTCCCGGCGGCTTGAACCCCAACAGCTGGGACAAGTTCGCCCCCAAGCCCAGCGAGAATCCGCCGCCGACCAATCAGTGGAACGAACGGCACTGGCCGAAGGAATACCCCCTGTCTCACTACGAGATGAGCTTTCTGCTGCCGCACTTGTTGCGCGAGCAGGGCAGCCGCATCGACACGTATTTCACCCGGGTCTACAACCCGGTCTGGACCAACCCTGACGGCTGTTCCTGGATCGAAATGCTCGAGGACGAAGAGCAAATCGGTTGTCACATTGCGCTCACGCCGATCTGGTCTGAAACGGCGCAGTGGGCTGACTACGTGCTGCCCATGGGTTTGGGGCCCGAGCGCCACGACATCATGAGCCAAGAGACCCACGCCGGCACCTGGATTGGTTTTCGCCAGCCAGTGCTTCGTGAGTACCAGCGGCAGCAGGGCAACCCCGACGCCGGCACGTTGGGTAGCAACCCTGGCAAGGTCTGGGAAGAAGCTGAGTTTTGGATCGCGCTCACTTGGCGCATCGATCCTGACGGGTCCATGGGTATTCGCAAGTGGTACGAGTCGAAGGAACGACCGGGGGAGCCGATCACCCTCGACGAGTACTACGCTGATCTGTTCGAGAACGCCGTACCGGGGCTTCCGGAGGCCGCTGCCAAAGAAGGGCTCACTGCCCTGGAGTACATGCGCAAGAACGGCGCCTACGAGGTGCCATACAAGGGGCAGCAGCGCTACGAAGAAGAAGTCGAGAGCGGTGGCGTCGAGCTGGCCGATGGCAGTCGTCGGCAAGGTTTCACCACGCCCAGCGGCAAACTCGACTTCTACAGTCCCACGCTCACAGAGTGGGGACACGACGAGCAGTCTGTGCCGCAGTTCATCGAGAGCCAAGTGCACCACGGGGTGATCGACATGGCTGCGGGGGAGCGAGTGTTGCTGCCTACGTTCCGCGTGCCGACTTTGATCCACACGCGCTCGGGCAATGCCAAGTGGCTGCAAGAGATCTCGCACACCAATCCCCTGTGGGTGCACCCTGAAGACGCCGAAGCCCTCGGGCTGATCGCCGGCGAGCTGGCACGGGTGAATACGGCCATCGGTCACTTTGTGATCAGGGCCTGGGTCACAGAGGGCATTCGTCCAGGGGTGGTGGCTGCCAGTCACCACGTAGGGCGTTGGCGCCTCTTCCGCGAGATCGGCGGTCAAAAAGGAGCCAGTGCCGAGGTAGAAATCGTGCGAGAGAAGGGCACCTTCTTGTTCCGCCAGAATAAGAGTGTCGGGCCTTACAAGAGTTCCGATCCGGACAGCGAAAAGATCTGGTGGAACGAAACCGGCGTGAACCAGAACCTGGCCTTCCCCGTGCAACCTGACCCGATCAGTGGGATGCACTGTTGGCACCAGAAAGTGCGAGTTGAGCCCGCCCACGCTGAGGATCGCTACGGCGATGTGTTCGTGGATACGGAGCGCAGTCGACAGGTCTTCGCCGAGTGGTTCGCTCAGACGAAGTCAGCCCCGGGCCCTGGCGGCTTGAGGCGTCCCCTGTGGATGCATCGACCGCTCAAACCGACCGAAGAGGCCTACCACCTCGATGGTCCCTTGGGCTTTTCTGTCTGAGAGCGGTGGGCAGTGTGAGGCCGAGCTAGACTGGTGCGCCCAGCAGTCATCAGAGGTCTCGCCCATGTGGCTACTCGCCCTGCTGTTCAGCTCGTTGCTGCTCCTGACGACTCCCGCCCCGTCGCTACGCTTGGTCGAGCTGACCGGCGATTCTCTGGCCGATAAGCTGCTCATTGGCGCGGACGGTTCCCTGTCTGTGGCGGTCAATCGTGGAGCAGGGAGCTTCGTCACGATCGTTCCGGGTCGAGCTGGCTTGCCGGCGACCCTGGGTGTGGTCGATGTGCTCGTGACCGACCTCAACGGCGACGGCCACGCGGACCTGTCTCTCACGTGCACTGGGGACAATCGTGCGCTCTTGGGCGACGGCATCGGCGGGCTCGTGGATGGGACCGACGCCGTCGGTCTGGCTGACGGCGCGCGGGGGCTTTCCGCTGAGCGCATGGACTTAGACGGCTTTGGCGACGAAGAAGTCGTGCTGCATAACGGCGACTCAGACGTGATCTTCTGGTCTCGCGGCTGGCGATTCGAGCGCGACGGTGAAACCCCTCCGGCGACCTCGCAAGGCGCGGCTCCTTTAGCGGAAGAGCTGGAGCAGATCCTCTCTCATCTGTCTCTGGTTTGGCTCGGCGATGGCCTGGGCGGACTGCGCAAGACGATTCGCATCACGGGAGCGAACTTACAGATCGTGAGCGGGTCTCGGGCGACGAACGGCTATCCCGCAGACAGTGGTGAGGTGGACACCACGGTGACCACCTCGAACGGCTTGGGCAATCTGATCATCGGTTATGACGAAGTCTTCCCGTTTAGGGCGAACGATCGCACGGGTTCGCACAACCTGGTCATCGGCAAGTGGCACACCTACACGAGCTTCGGTGGTCTCATCGGTGGCGACACCAACCGCGTCACCGCGCCGTACTCCACTGTGGCTGGAGGATTCACCGGCCTCGCCAGTGGTCTGCGTTCTTCGGTGCTGGGTGGTGAAGAAGGGGAGGCTACGGGCTACGCAGCTGCGGTGCTCGGGGGCGCCTACAACAGGGCGAACGGCTTCTATGCCACCAGTGCCGGGGGCGCCTACAACTCGGTGGAAGGCCACTACGCCCATGTGTGTGCTGGCGAAATGAATGTGGCCACGGGCCAAACGTCGTCCGTAGCGGGAGGCGCTCAGATGCTGGCCAGCGGGGTGAGTTCGACGGCCGTCAGTGGCGCGTTCGGTCACGCGTCGGGTTTTACGTCTGCAGTGGTTGGTGGCGAAAACAACATCGCGGACGGTGACTACTCGGTGGTCGTGGGCGGCAGTGACA
>JBLIMM010000341.1:0-5184 GCA_047638635.1 Pseudohongiellaceae bacterium
TGACCAAGATCACCGTGTCGATGCCATCTCGGTGCGTTGGGTCTTGAGCGAACAGGGCCTCAGCAGCCTTCACGGCGATGTCGCTGGTGAACTCGTCCGCAGCGGCGATGCAGCGGGAGTTGATGCCCGTGTCTGCACTGATCTTTGCGGCATCACCCTCGCCGAAGCGCCGTACCAAGTCTTCGTTCGTCAGCCGACCACTTGGCAAGTACGAAGCCACGGCTGCCAGGGCCGCCTGTGGCCCCGTGCGGCTCACTCGCCGGGCTCCAGCTTCGCCAGATCGCAGAGGTCGGCCAGAGTCTTGCAGCCGCGAAGCTCTGCCGAGTCGACCTGGATGTCGAACAGCTCGTCGATCAGCGACTGAAACTCGAGACTGTGCATGGAGTCCCAATGCATGTCAGCGAGGACCATCTCCGGCCACAAGGTTTGTTCTCCCAAGATGAGTTTCTGGTTCAACTGGGCAAGAAACTCTGAACGCTGCATAGCTGCTGCCGAGGCTGTGAACAGTGGTGAAGAGGCCGGGCTTGGAGTCTAGCGTTTTGGATCTCGTGAGGGAGAGCCTGCGCATGTCCTGGTCTGCGCTTCGCTGGGGGCCAGACCCTTGGTCAGGTCACTGTGGGTCCCTGAAAGACCTTTGCTCGTTCACGGTTTCCATGTCTTCTAACAGCCATCCCCGGCTCTGCTCGTTGTTGAGTAAGTCGCTCTCCAGACCGTCCCCGAGCACCTCCGCCCGTACCTGCATGCCGCTGCCGGTTTGCAGCAGGGCGATCAGCAGTTGCTGTTGCGGACTGAGACTTGGCCCCGTTTCTGGGCCGCTGACGGCGGTTCCCGCCGGTCCCTTGAGTCTGCTGGTGGGCCCCGGGGACCCCGCTGTCTTGCCACGGGCAGGGGCGGGGCGTTGGCTAGCCAGGTTGAGTGGCAGCTCGCCGAAGAAGTTGGGGAAGCTTCCGGCCACGTGCACCGTGCCCAGGGGGGACCGGGCTGAGCGAGATGTTGCTGGGGGCTGAGCTGGTGCTGAGTAACTCGTAGCCCGGCTCGTCCATGGCAAAGCCATTCAGGTCGCCGCAATTCACCAGCCGGGGCAGGGTTTGCCCGGAGGCGGTTGTGCCCCACGAGGTGAGCGCGAGAACTCCCCATAGGGCGAGTCCGCATACCCTGAGAAGTGCTCCGCTAGGGAGCCGCTGAATGAAGACCATGATTCACATCTCCCCTCACAAGGCCGGCAGGTGATTCAGCCCTGGCTTGCGAGTCGTGGTTGGCCAACGGGAGGGGTGCTGGCCCCGTCCGAAGGTGAGTCTGAGTGCTGCGAGATCACATGCGCTGGGGGGGCTTCTTGTTCAGGGCAGGGCCTCCCCAGGGTTCAATGAGGGGGCTCTGCGGGACGTCTTGGCGGAGCCTCGGTGCCCTGGGGAGAGACTCTCTGTGTCCAAGAGCAAGGCAAGAACAAGGGCGGAATGGCACTTTTCGGGACAAGGGCTCTGACCCCATGGGTTCGCTTGGCGCAGCGCAGGGGGCACTTTAAGGCCGTCGCGAGGGCTTGAGTTGGCGGAAGATCTTGTCGAACCGAGTCGACATGAACGCATATGTAAGGATCGACCTAGACACCCACTCCTCCTCCTTGGGACCTGGCACGGGGAGGGCGCTGCATGCTCAACGCCGGATCCTGGGCGGGCTCGCCCTGGCTCTAGGGCTCGCAGTCGCTGCTCCGCTGACAGCAGCCCAAGGGTTCTCCCCGGCGGACATGCCTGTGGGCCAAGACCCCCGGGACGTTGTCACCGCCGACTTCAACTGGGATGGGGTGGACGACCTCGCCGTGGCCAACAAGTCCTCGAATAACATCTCGATCTTGTGGGGCTATCCCGGCGCCGTCTTTGCTCCCGCGTGCAGCGTGCCGGTGGCCTCCGGGCCGTAGCCATCTTGGCTGCGGACTTCAGCGGCGACGGCATCGTCGACCTCGCGACGGCGAACTCAGGCAACGGCTCTGTGTCCCTGGCTCGCGGCAAGGGCAATGGCACCTTCTTTCCTGCTCCGAGTTATCCCAGCGGCTCCCTGCCCAGAGACCTCGACGCCGCCGACATCGACGGCGACGGTCTGGTGGACTTGGTGGTGGCTCACGGCGATGCCGCCTCGTCCGTGACTTGGCTGCGTTCCTTGGCCAACGGTGCTCTGGGCGCGCCACAGGTTCTCGCCAGTGGCTTCGCTGCTTCGTCAGTTTGTGTCGGTGACATGGACGGGATCGGAGGCCTCTATATCGTCGTTGGCAACCTGTCCGATGACTCCGTGGTGACCATGTTAGGGGCGGGCGACGGTCTCTTTGAGGTTTCACAGAGCTTGGCTGCCCAGGCGGGTCCCGACGCGATCAGATTGGTGGACTTGGACGGCGATGGCCGCTTAGACATCCTCGCAGCGAACACCTTGGGTGACAGCGTTTCGGTTTTCTTCAACCATGGCCAAGAGGTGGATGCGGGCAGGCAAGTTCCTTGCGGCGTGTCTCCGATTTCGCTGGCTGTGGGCGACGTGACCGGAGACGAGATCGTCGACTTGATCGTGGTGAGTTTGGCGGACAACGCCGTGACCACTGTGGCCGGACAGTCGGACGGCGGCTTCGCTGCCCCCTCCTCCCTGGGCTTTGGCGTGGGGCCCGTGAGCCTGGCTTTGGCTGATCTCGACGGCGACTTTCTCCTCGATGTGATCACTGCGAACGGGCCGGACAACGGCATCTCCATCTTGACCAACACGGCCGGAGCCTTCATCGATCTTGGTGACGGTCTCATGGGCGGTGCGGGCAGCTATGAGCTCTTGGCCGAGGGTTTGCCCGCGAGCGGCAACTCTGTCAGTTTCACGCCGCGCAACGCCGCTCTCACCGCTCTCACCGCTCTCACCGCTCTCACCGCTCTCACCGCTCTCACCGCTCTCACCGCTCTCACCGCTCTCACCGCTCTCACCGCTCTCACCGCTCTCACCGCTCTCACCGCTGAGGCCGCTGAGGCCGCTGAGGCCGGTTGGCTCGTGGTGGGTGTGTCGAAGTGGGCGGGTGCCTTCCAGGGAGGGGTGATGGTTCCCGAACCCCTGGTCATTTTGCCAGCAACCGCCAACGTCCCCCTGAGTCTTCACTGGCCCAGCGGCATGTCAGCCGGGAGCAGTGTTTACCTGCAGGCTTGGTTTGGATTGGGCAGTGGCGACCCGTCTGCGAGCAACGCTTTGCGTGGGATTGTCCAGGCCCCGTAGGGCCGTCTTCCTAGGGGCCCTGTTGAGCTGAGCCGCAGCCTGAAGCGCTTAAGGTGCTGCAGAGCTAGGTTGCAGCTTGAAGCGCTTGCCGAGCTGGAGTGCTGGATCGCAGCCTGAAGCGCTTGAGGCCTTGAGGCTGGGGATTGCGTAGTCTGCTTGCCGAGGATGTGGCCTCGGTTGACCAGGAGCGCGCCGGTGTTTTCACGATGGACGACAGCGACAGAGGGTCTGACGACCACTGACGCGCCAGGACGAGGTGCCTGGTGATTCAGCTACGTGGACCCGGCGGCGGGCCAGCTTTGCGTCCGTTGCCCTCGGCCATTGCCGGTCTCGTGGCCTGTGTCGTTGCTGCGGGCGGGCGTCCGTTGCTGGTGGGCGGCGCAGTCATCGACGCCATCAGCGCCGGCGAACCCGTAGACTGGGACATCGAAGTGCACGGCCTGTCCATGGACGCCGTGGAGCAGCTGCTGGCGCCGTTTTCTCCCCGTGCGGTGGGCAAGAGCTTCGGCGTGTTCATCCTCGATCCTGCGCAGATCGACGGCCTCGACGTCGACGTGTCAGTGCCTCGCCGGGAGAGCAAGATCGGCGTGGGTCATCGAGACTTTCGCTGCGAGTTCGACCCGTCTATGAGCCCTCGAGAAGCGGCTCGCCGTCGGGACTTCACGATCAACTCGGTGATGCTCGACTTGGCCACTGGGGAATGCCTCGATCCCTACGATGGCTTGGCCGATTTAGAGTCGGGGCTCTTGCGCATGACCGACGCGACGTCGTTTATGGAAGACCCGCTCCGTTGCCTGAGAGCCATGCAACTGTTGGCGCGCAAAGCAAAACGAGTGGACGAGCAAACCGTAGCCGTGATTCGGGGCATGGCCGACACGTTCGCCACGCTGCCCCGTGAGCGTGTAGGCGACGAGTGGCAGAAGCTGCTGCTGAAAGCTGAGCGCCCGTCTGTGGGCCTGAACTTCCTGCGAGACTGCGGTTGGTTGCAGCACTTCCCTGAGCTGCAAGAGATGACCCTGTGGTCCGGCTGGGGCCGTGGGGACAACAACCAGTGGCGCGAGCGTTTCCAGAGCGACGGCTGCCCGCAGAACCCCGAGTGGCATCCCGAGGGCGATGTGTGGGTGCACAATCTGCATGTCTTGGACGCAGCGGCGCGGGTCCGTGAGCAGCTCGACCCGGAGTGGCGGCTGGCCTTCATGTACGGCGCGTTGCTTCACGACATCGCCAAACCCCAGACCACCGAGCTGCCCGTTTGCACGGCCTATGGCCACGATAAGCAGGGCGAGGAGATGGTCCCTGGATTCATGGAGCGCGTCACGGGGCATGGTCAGCTGATCGAGAGGGTGGCAGCACTGGTGCGGCATCACTTGCAGCCCTTCATGTTGGTCCACGGGAACGCCGGGCTCTCCGCCTGGAAGCGACTGCACCGGCGCATGCTGTGTCGCCTGGATGTGTTGGGCTGGCTGTCCCTAGCCGACTGGGCTGGGCGTCCCCAGCGCGACCCTCTCGGGCCCACCGAAGAGGGCTTGCCTGTGGTCCATGAAGCCAGCGTGCGCTGTTGGGAGATGCACCAACAGTTGGGTATCGAACCCATGACCCCGATCATTCAGGGGCGCGACTTGATCCATGCCGGACTTCAGCCCGGCGAGCACTTCGGGGTGGCGCTCAAAGCAGCCTTTGAAGCCCAAATCGACAATCCTGGGTGGACGAAAGAGCAGCTCTTAGACATCGCCCTCAGGGCTACCTAGGCTTCGCTGTAGCCGTCCTTGGGACGGCTGGCTTTCTTTGCAGAACGATAAGTCAGAATCATTACAGTCTGACCATTCCGTTGGCGATGTATCAACAGAACCTGTAGTCCTTAATCTGTGTTCTGGAGGTACGTTTCCGTGATTTCCGGTTGGCTCCGCGACTTTGGGCGATTGCCCACTCTTCCCGGCTCGGCACGTCGTCTGTTAG
>JBLIMM010000342.1:0-5097 GCA_047638635.1 Pseudohongiellaceae bacterium
GGGGCGTGGACCTGCGCCGCTACAACGTGTTGATCTTGCCGCCGGGCGGACTGAACGGAGTGTTGTCCCGCTGGGGTGATGACTTGGCGACTTGGGTGCGCGGTGGCGGCACGCTCATCGCTTGTGAGTCTGCGGCCGTTGCCGTGACCTCGATGGAACCTGCGCTCACATCAGTGACGTTGCGCCGGAACGCCCTCGACGACTTGGAAGCGTTTGCGGTGGCCGCACAGCGAGAGGCCGACGGCAGAAACGTGGGGCTCGACCTCGCCGACCTTTGGGGCGATGAAGCTCCCGCGGCTGCAGCAGGCCACAGCGAAGACTCCGACGGAGAGGCTGTGACAGCGAGCGCCGTGGCGAGCGCTGTGGATCCCGCTACTGTCGACGTGGAAAACGTCGACGTGGAAAACGTCGATCCTGCCTCTGTCGACCCAGACGCAGAGCGACAAGATCAGTGGGAGCGACGCTTCTCCCCGGCAGGTGTGATCTTGCGTGGAGCTGTAGACGATCGATCCTGGATCACCGCAGGTTGCGGAAGCGAACTCCCCGTCCTTGTGGCGGGTAGCCACGCACTGCTCGCGCGGGAGCCAGCTAGCACCGCAGTACGCTTGGCTGGCGAAGAGACGTTGCGCCTGTCAGGGCTGCTCTGGCCCGAGGCTCGTCATCGCCTGGCTGACTCGGCTTGGCTCACCGTGGAGCATGCCGGCGCCGGGCAAGTCATTCTCTTCTCGGGGGTCCCCGGTTTTCGAGGCCAGTTCGTCAGCGCTGCACGTCTGTTCGGCAACGCTGTGGTTTTGGGCCCGGGCCTCGGGGCATCACCGCCCGGAGAGTGGTGAGTCGCTCAGGGCTGCTCGCGCGGCGGCGTCGTCGTCACCGCACATCTACGGTGATCTCGATGGAATCGTAGCGGGCGCCCAGCGCTCTCACTTTTGCGGCGATGCGCTTGCCGTGGCGAGAGTCCCCGAGAAAGAGCAGCTCGAGTTTCAGGAGGCGTTGCCCAGCCAGTTGGTCGAGGGCCAGGTCGAGCACCGCCCAGCTCTTTTCGCTGCAGGCGCCGCCCACGGCAACCAGGGTTTCTTCGATGGCGCCCATGGCGAGCAGGTCAGCGAGCTGGCTAGGCAACGGATCACTGTGATCTCCGTCGCCCAAGCGTTGCAGATATTGTCGATCGTTGAGCAGCCCGAATGACGCCACGTGAAAGAAGCTGAACCCCCGTCCATCGAGAGCGGTTTGGGCTCGGGTGATGTAGGGCTCAGGCGATGTGGGGCGGTCGAAGGGATGGGCGCAACTGAGAGCAAGCCAAGCCGCGAGGCAGGCTGCGAGCAAAGGCTTCATTGTTTGGCCGCCAGCAGCTCGTCCAGTCGCTGCCGGACGTCGGGCCACTCGTCGGCGGTGATGCCGAAGAACGCTGAATGTCGATGGTCGCCGCTAGGCAACAGCACGTGGTTGCGCAGGGTGCCTTCGTATTGCCCGCCGATCCTCTGAATCGCCGTGCGCGATCGTACGTTGCGACTGTCCGTTTTCAGCTGCACTCGCAGGGCACCCATTTGCTCGAAGGCGTAACCCAGCAAGAGCCGCTTGCACTCGGTGTTGATGGCTGTGCGCTGGTGGGCTGTGCCGATCCAAGTCCAACCGATTTCTAGGGCTCGGTGTTCTCGACGAAAGTCAAACAAGCGCGTGGAGCCCACAGCGCGCCCGGAGGCGTTGTCGATCATCGCGAAGGGCACCGCTTGTCCCTCAGCTGCTTCGGCGAGAGCCGCTTCGATCCACTCTAGAGCTAGGGGCCGATCGAGAAAGTACGCCTGGGGCATCCAGCGCCAGATGTCCTCGTCGCCCCCAGCGAGGAGCAAGTCGTCCAGGTGTGCCAGGGTGAGAGGCTGCAGCGTGGCGTGAACACCTTGCAACACAGTGGGACGAGGATCGAAAGCGGGGCGCGTCATGGGTGTTGGCTCTGTTCCTGCTACGAGTCGGAGGGTACGGCGGTCTCTGCCTGGGGGGCCTTGTCGTCCGCTTCTTTGAGAGGGTTGAACGGCGCCCGCAAGAGCTCGCGGTGGTCGTCATCACTGGGGTCAAAGCCAAACCAGCCCGCCACGAAGTCGCCCAAGGCGAAGAAATCGAGCCCCAGCGACGCACCGACAAAGAGCAGATGCAGTCCTAGCTCTGCTCGACGCAAAGCAATGGACTGTGAGTCTTTGCCCAAACGCTGATCAGTGACCGTGAGGTTCATCACCAGCAACTGGGTCTGAGTGGCGTAGGCGTTCCACAAAGGCCTCTCGATGAAGCCATCGACGGAGAAACCCCATTCGGACCGGGCCATCTCGCCGCCCACGACGATGCCGTAGCCTGCTTGGTGCCAGCCGTGAGTATAGCCGTAGTCGCTGCCGACCACGGCGCTCTGGGGTTGGTAGCCGATGCTTGTGCCCAGAAGCGGCGCCAGGGCCCAGACGTAGAGGCCCGGTACGTAGCTTCCGGAGATGCCCAGGTGCACCACTTGGCCGAGATCTCGGCCCCGGGCCAGGGGTTCGCTGAGGCCACAGCCAACGGATGCCAAGCAGAGCACGAGGGCGAACAGGCGAGGCATGGCGAGGTCCGTTTGCGGGGGTGGTTCTGCGAGCACTTGTTATCCCTCGGAGAGGTGGGCCGGACAAGGCGCTCGGCACGGAAGTCGAGCCCGGGCTCGTGTCACGGCGGCTCATTGCGCACCATCGCAGCCATGTGTCCCCGGTCTCCTCCAGCTTCTGCGCCCTTGCCCATCGACGAGGTGTTGCCCCAGTTGGTGTCCCAGCTGAAGAGCGCGGGATCAGTGGTCTTGGTGGCTCCCACGGGCGCGGGGAAAACCACTCGTGTTCCCCCTGCCTTGCTCGATGCTGGCCTTGCGGGGGACAAAGCAGTGGTCATGCTCGAACCCCGTCGTTTGGCGGCCCGGGCGGCAGCTCGTCGCATGGCCGCTGAGCGTGGGGGCCGACTGGGGGACGAGGTGGGCTACCGGGTGCGCTTTGATCGCAAGGTGAGCCGAGCCACACGGATCGAAGTGGTCACAGAAGGGTTGTTTGTCCGGCGCCTTCAGCGGGATCCGTTCCTGGAGGATGTGGGCGCGGTGATCTTCGATGAGTTCCACGAGCGGCACCTGGACGGCGATCTGGCCTTGGCCATGGTGCGTCGCCTGCGGGACGAGCTCCGCCCGGAACTGCCGCTGGTGGTGATGTCCGCAACCTTGGACGCCGAGGCCATCGGGGCGGCGCTGGACTGCCCCGTGGTGCGCTGCGACGGGCGCAGCTATCCCGTGGAGATCGCTTACTTGCCGTCGGCGCCCACAGGACCGTTGGGCGAGCAGGTCCGGCGAGGCGTTGGGGCGGTGCTCCAGCGCAGCCCCGGAGACGTGCTCGTGTTTCTGCCGGGACGTGGAGCTATTGCCGCCAGCGAGCGAGCCCTGGGCGATCTCGCCCGAGCCCACGATCTCGATGTGTGTCGTTTGCACGGGGAGCTGCCCGCAGATCAGCAAGACCGGGTGTTGCGCAGCGGCCCCCGACGCAAGGTGATCTTGGCTACGAATGTGGCAGAGACAAGCGTGACCATCGAGGGCGTCACAGCGGTGGTCGACACAGGGCTTGCGCGGATCCCCGACTTCGACCCTGCGGTAGGGCTCGATCGCTTAGAGGTGCTGCCGATCAGCAAGGCCTCCGCAGATCAGCGCGCGGGCCGAGCCGGTCGTACAGCTCCGGGCTTCTGCGCGCGCCTCTGGACGGCGGGGCAGCAGGTCTCGCGGGCTGAGGTGTTGGCCCCAGAGATTCAACGCCTCGATTTGGCTGGCCCGGTGTTGCAGCTGAGAGCCTGGGGCGAGGCGGACCCCGCGGCTTTGCCCTGGTTGGAGCCTCCCAGGCCCGCAGCCCTGGCCCAGGCCGACCAGCTCCTCCAACGCTTGGGCGCTTGGGACGGGGAGCGGGTCACCGCCATCGGGCAAGCTCTAGCCCGTTTGCCCTTAGCGCCACGGCTAGGCCGCCTCGGTCTCGAAGGAAAACTACGAGGTGTGACCCGGGAGGCAGCGCTGGCCTGCGCCTTGCTCTCGGAGCGAGATCCTGCTCCGAGGGTGCGACGAGCCAGCGCCTCGGGTCCCTCAGATCTGCTCGACCGCTTGCATCGACTCGAGCTCTTTTCAGGTGGGGGGCGCGGGGGCAAGGGCAGGCGCGCTGGTAGCTCTGCAGCCGACCTGAATCCCGGTGCGGCGCAGCAGGTGTTGCGAGTGGCAGACGAACTCACCCGTCTGCTAGAGCAGCTCGACCTCACTGAATCGTCCCAGCGACTTGGCCTAGCTGCTGCTTCGGCTACAGGCTCTGGGGGCAGCGATGTCGCGTTGGGGCGTGCGCTGCTGGCGGCGTTTCCTGATCGACTCGCTCGGCGACGGGCGCCCGGCTCAGAGAAAGCGTTGATGGTAGGCGGACGGGGCGTGCGCCTCGACGGTTCCAGCATGGTTCGTGATCCAGAGCTCTTTCTGTGCCTGTCTTTGGAGGCTGCGTCGGGGCAGGGCAGCGAGGCCTTGGTGCGTTTGGCTTCTGCTGTGGAGCGAGAGTGGCTGCCTGAGGAGCGCCTCACCGATGAGCAGGCTGTGGTCTTTGACCGCGAGCGCTCGTCCGTAGGGCTACGGAGACGGGTGTTTTTCGACGATTTGCTGCTGGAGGACCACGCCCTCCCTGGTACGGACGCTGTGGCGCTGGCAGAAGCGCTAGAAGTGGCGGCCCGCGAGGACCTTCCCAAGGCTCTCGATCTAGAAAACCGCGATCTTCGGGCCTTTCTGGGGCGGGTGGACTGGCTTTCCGAGTGGTTGCCCGAGCTGGATTGGCCGCGCTTTGATCAGCCAGCCATGGCAGAGTTGCTCCCCAGCCTGTGCCAGGGCCGCCGGTCGTTCGCTGAACTCCGTCGAGCACCGCTGCTCGAGCACTTGCGTGGGCTCTTGAGCCACGAGCTCCTGTCGACCCTGGAGCGGGAAGCCCCTGAGCGGCTTGCGGTGCCTTCAGGAAGCCGCATCGCCCTGGCCTATGAGCGAGGGCGCCCCCCCCAATTAGCCGTCCGGATTCAGGAGATGTTTGGCCAGCCGGAGACTCC
>JBLIMM010000343.1:0-5091 GCA_047638635.1 Pseudohongiellaceae bacterium
AGCTTCACCGCCGCAGCGCTGTCGCCGCCACCCACCACAGTGTAACCGCTCGTGGAAGCCGCTGCCTCAGCCACCGCTCGCGTGCCCGCAGCGTAGGCCTCCCGCTCGAAGACTCCCATGGGACCGTTCCAGACCACCGTGCCTGCCCCAGCGATGGCTTGAGCGAAGACGCTAGCGCTTGTGGGTCCCACGTCGAGGCCCATCAAGCCATTCGGAATGTCGCCCACATGAACCTCTGCGTCGTCTGAACCAAACGACGAGGCGCACACGTGATCGGACGGCAGCAGCACTGCCACACCGCGTTCTTCAGCCCGAGCCAGAATCTCGCCGGCCTGCTCAAGAAAGTTTTCTTCGACTCGGGAGTCGCCCACGGCCACTCCGCGACTTTTCAGAAACGTGTAGGCCATGGCGCCGCCCACAATCAGGGCGTCCACGCGCTCGATGAGGTTCTTCACCACAGCCAACTTATCGGACACTTTGGCCCCACCCAAGATGGCCACCAAGGGCCGCCGCGGATCGTTCAAGACCTGGGCGAAAGCGTTGAGTTCTTTGCCTAGCAACAAGCCCGCTGCGCAGTGCTCTGCGCCCAAGATCGCGGGCACACCCACCACCGAGGCGTGGGCTCGGTGCGCCGTGCCAAACGCGTCGTTGACATAGCGAGTGCCCAAGCTCGCGATGGCAGCTGCGAAGCTCTTGTCGTTGGCCTTCTCCCCCGAATCAAAACGTAGATTCTCAAGGAGCAGGACCGACCCGGCGGGTGCCGACTGCACGGCGGCAGCCACATCCGGCCCGATGGTTTCACGGAGCGCCTGAACGGCACAGCCGAGCAACTCGCCCATGCGTGCGGCCACCGGGGCAAGACGCAGAGCGTCGTCTACCCCTTTCGGCCGCCCCAGGTGACTCATGCACACAGCTGTACCGCCGCGTTCGATGATCGAACGCACTGTGGGCAGGGCCGCCTGAATACGCAGGTCGTCTGTGATCACGCCCATATGAAGCGGGACGTTGAGATCGAGGCGCACCAAGACGGTTTGCCCCGACACATCGAGTTGCTCGACCGTGCGCCAGCTCATGACAAGCCGTGCGACTTCGCCACCAGGTCGACAACCCGGTTGCTGTAACCCCACTCGTTGTCGTACCAGGAGATCACCTTGACCATGTTGCCGGCAATCGACATCGTCGCCAGCCCGTCGAAGATCGAGCTATGCGGGTTACCCAAGATGTCGCTGGAGACGATGGGGTCTTCGGTGTACTGCAGGATGCCCTTGAGCGGCCCCGTAGCAGCAGCAGCCTTCATGGCCGCGTTGATTGCTGCAGCGTCGGCGGGCTTGTCGAGCTCTGCCACCAAGTCGATCACGGAGCCGTTGACCACCGGCACGCGCATGGCCATGCCATCGATCTTGCCCACAAGGTCAGGGATGACCTTGCCCACAGCCTTCGCCGCACCGGTGCTGGTGGGGATGATGTTCTGAGCTGCAGCGCGAGCGCGACGCAGATCGCTGTGGATCTGGTCAGCGATGCGCTGATCGTTGGTGTAAGCATGGACCGTGGTCATCAGCCCACGGCGCACGCCGAACGTGTCGACCAAGACCTTCGCCACGGGAGCCAAGCAGTTCGTTGTGCACGAAGCGTTGCTAATAATTTGGTGCTCAGCCTTCAGGTCATCGTCATTCACGCCCAAGACAATCATGGCGTCGATGGCGTCCTTCGGCGGCACGGTGAGCAACACCTTCGGGGCGCCAGCATCGAGGTGCGCCGAGATCTGCGCCCGGGTGCGGAAAATACCAGTGGACTCCACAACGAAGTCGACGCCCATTTCCTTCCAAGGCAAGTTGCTCGGATCACGCTCGGCAGTGACGCGAATGCTGCGGCCACCCACCGAAATTTCGCCGTCGCCACCAGAGACTTCGGTGGCCAGGGTGCCCATCACCGTGTCGTACTTGTAGAGGTGCGCCAGGGCGGCGGGGTCAGCCAGATCGTTAATGGCCACGACCTCAAAATCAGGTCGAGATTCCATGATCCGCAACACGGTGCGACCAATCCGTCCAAAGCCGTTGATGCCGATCTTGATGGCCATGATTGCAATCTCCTGCTGCCCGCGCGGGGCCCTAAGTTGGCGAGTAAAAAGGCGAGATTGTAGCCGCTTGCAAGCTCTGCCGCCATGGTCCACGGAGCCGCAGTGGTAGGGTCGTTTACCCCATGGCAGCCCATTCGCTCAAATCCAGCCGCCCCGCCTCACTTCCCGTCCCCGAACAGGTCTTGAGCTGCCTGTCGTCTGTGGCCCAGCCGGGGGACCAAGTGCTTGTGGCGGTCTCTGGGGGCAGTGATTCGGTGGCCCTGTTGGGGGCTGTGGCCCAGGTCTGGCCACGAGTCGCTGCTGTCCATGTCCACCATGGGCTCAGGGACGCCGCCGATGGGGATGCTCAGCTTGTGGAGCAGCTCTGCGCTGAGCTCGAGATTCCTCTGCAGGTGGTGCACGCGCCTCCTCGTACGGATCGCGATCGCAGCGAGACATCCGCCCGTACGCGACGCCTGGACGCTCTGGCCGCGACCGCCACCACCCAGAACATCCCTTGGATCCTCACCGCACATCACCTGGACGATGCCGTGGAGACCGCCTTGCTCAACCTGCGCCGGGGACATCGAGGGGCCCGGGCCGTGGCCGGCATCCCCACCCTGAGACCAGCACGGCCGGGGAGTTCCCGAGGGGCTCCGCGATATTTGCGGCCGTTTCTCTTTGGCCCAGCAGCTTCTGGACGCAGCCAGCTGTCCCAGTGGCGAGAGGGCGCGGACCTGCCCGCTGCGTATGACGAGAGTAACGACGACCTGACCATTCCTCGCAACGAGCTCCGTGCGCTGCTCGCCCGAGACCAGGCGCCGCTCACACGGGCCCGTCTCGTTCATCTCAGAACCCGGGCTCAACGAGAGATCCAGGGTCTTGTGGGCCGGGCTACCGAGCTGCTCAGCGAGCATCTGAGCGCCGAAGGCCTAGGAGCACGGCTCGATCGCCGAGCTTTAGAAACGGGTCACGAACCCGGGCAGCTCGTGGAGTGTCTCCGCCTTCTAGGCCCGTGCTTGCAGCCCCTCCACCAACTCACCCTGCGCACTTCGGTGCTCAAACGCCTGACCCAAGGGATCGCCCGTGAACGGGGCCAGCTGCTGCTCCCCGGATTCCCAGAACCTCTCCGGGCTCTCTGCCGCGGGGACGGGCTGCACTTCCCAGAGATCACCGTGGCTCCGGGAGACGGCCCAGCCCGGGTCATGGCAGCCTTGTGGTCGACGCCGTTGTTCCTTTGAGGCGCCCAAGCGTTACGGTCGACCACAGCCAACGACCTCATCCTGGTACGAGCCCAACCTTGCCTTCGACACTGAAAGATCGCCTGGACCACGTTCAGGGAGAGATCGCCCAGGCATCCAGGGATCATTCCCATGCGGTGCGTCTCGTCGTGGTGACGAAGTCGGCCCCGCGCCAGATCTTCAGCGAGCTGGCCCAGCTCGGCGTGACAGACCTCGGTGAGAATCGGGTGCAGGGAGCGAGCGAACGCCTGGCCGGGTTCGAAGATCGCTTTCGTTGGCACTTCATAGGCCACCTGCAATCCAACAAAGCCCGTGCAGCCGTGGCGCTCTTTGACGTCTTTCACGGTGTTGATTCCCTCGCACTGCTGCAGCGCCTGGACCGGGTCGCCGGCGAGCTCGGCCGCCAGCCGGAGCTGCTGCTGCAAGTGAACGTGAGTGGGGAAACCAGCAAGAGTGGCCTGGCTCCCGATGCGCTCAACGACGTGCTCGCCGCCTCCACTCAGTTGCAACATGCGCGAGTCACCGGCCTGATGACCATGGCCCCGCGAAACCCAGAGGTGGAGACGACCCGCCCCATCTTTCGCCAGTTGGCCCAGCTGGCGGCCCTGAAACGGCAAAAGGCCCCAGCTCTCACAGAGCTATCCATGGGCATGACCGAGGACTTCGTGGTGGCCATCGAAGAAGGGGCCACGGTGGTTCGCATCGGCCGAAAAATCGTCTCGTCAGACAGCCTCTCCTAACAACGGGCCTCAGCCTCACGGTGCAACTGAGCCGAGGTAGACTGAGGGGCCCTGCGTCGAGCCTTGCGCCCCAAGCGCGAACCCTAGTGCTAGCTCACGACGCCAGCTGCTCAGCCAGCACGCCATCAGCCTCCTTGACCTCCACAGACCGCGACCTGCCATGCATCGAAACTCAGCTCTTTCCGCTCTGCTCCTGGGCGCCCTGGCCGCCGGCTTTCTGAGTTCTCCCGTTGCGGCCCAGGGAACTGCCCGTGCGGATGACGTCGTCCCGGCGGCGATCGACGCCCTGCTCGCCGAACCCACGTCGCCCGTCTTCTTCGGCATCCCCCAGCTGCTGCCCGCTGAGCCCATCAATATCTCCCGTCATCGTGGCCAAGCTCGGTCCTTGATCGCCGTGGGGGACGTGAACGGCGATGGCGCTGAAGACTTCGCTGTGGGCTATGCACCAGGGTCCGCCCCCGCTGCCCTTCAAGTTCGTGACGGTCGCACCGGCCAAGCTCTTTGGTCAGCGGTCACGTCCCCCACCACGGGCCTCCGTAGCTTTCGTGGATTGACTCGGAATGGCTCCAATCTGGTAGCCGGGTTTAGCTCCCCCAAAGGCCGCGTAGAATCACGTGTGGAGAGCACCGGACGCTTGCTGTGGGCTCGTGACCTGGCATCTGCTCCAGTCGACGAGTGGGCCAACGTGTCGGCAGTGACGCCCTACCCCGAGAGCAGCACAGCTGGCTTGGCTAACCTGCTTGTGGCGGGAGGCGCGGGCATCGACGGCGCCACGGTGCTCTCCGGAACAGACGGCAGCACGCTCTGGAGCTACAGCGCTGGCGATGTGGTTTACGACGCGCGTCCAGCCCACGACCACGACAACGATGGCCTGCCCGAAGTGATCATCGTAGGCGGCGACGATGGGCCCTTCGCCCGGCTGCTCTCAGGTGCTGACGGTAGCGTGATTTGGGATGTCCCCCTCGACGGGCCTGGCTCTGTGGTCTTGCCCATAGGCGACATCAACAAGGACGGCATCAATGACCTGGCCGTGGGTCAGTTCAACGCCCCCGGC
>JBLIMM010000344.1:0-5085 GCA_047638635.1 Pseudohongiellaceae bacterium
AGATGGAGCCCATGAGACGTATCGCGGTGATCAACCAGAAGGGTGGCGTCGGTAAGACGACGACCACTGTCAACCTGGGAGCAGCTTTCGCTCGCCTGGGGCATCGTGCCTTGATTTGCGATCTCGACCCCCAATGCAACCTCACGGTGCATCTGGGCCTGGATCCCCAGAGCGTGGAGTCGTCTCTTTACGAGCTGTTTCACTCCAAGGCGACATTCACTGAAGTGGCTCGGCCTACGACCCAGAAGGGTCTCTCGGTTGCCCCGGCCTCGGTCGATCTTGCCGGCCTCGAACTCGAGCTGGTGCACGAAGTGGGCCGTGAGGTGATCCTCCGGGATGCCCTGGACGGCCTGGGTGACGACGCCTTTGACTTCGTGCTGATCGATTGTCCCCCGAGCTTGGGGCTGTTGTCGCTCAATGCCTTGGTGGCTTGCGACGAGCTCTTCGTGCCCATTCAGGCGGAGTTCTTTGCCCTGCAAGGACTGGGCAAGCTCATGGATGTGGTGAAGCTGGTACGCCGGAGGCTGAATCCTGAGCTGCGTATTACTGGGATGGTCAGTTGCCGCCATGATCCTTCGACCAAGCTGAGCAAGGCGGTGATTGCCGACATCAAGAGCCACTTTGGCTCGATCTTCAAAGAGACCGTGATTCGCCGAAACGTCAAGTTGGCTGAGGCCCCGAGCCACGGCAAGACCATCTTTGAGTACGACGCCGACTGCCCCGGGGCGCTGGATTATCTGGCCCTTGCGCAAGAGCTGCTGGGCCAGAAAGATGTGCCGTCCGAGACCGCCGACGAGAACAAGACCCGCGATGCCGCTGGCGGCACGCCTGAGACCGAATCATGACCACCAGCCTGTCCCACCGCATTTTGTCCCGCGAGAGCTCGCCGCTGATTTTGGTGGCACGCTTGGTGCTCGCGCCGCTGCAACTGCTCTACATGCTGGCGAGCAGCGCTAAGAACGCGCTCTATGATGCGGGCCTGCTGACTCCTCGCAACGTGGGCGTGCCCGTGATTTCTGTGGGCAATGTCACCGTGGGAGGCACGGGCAAGACGCCCCTCGTGATCGAGTTGGCCCGCCGGGGCTTGGCCGCAGGCAAGAAGGTTGCCGTGGTGACCCGGGGTTACGGTGCCGTGGCCGACGCGTCTGGTCGCTCTGACGAGGCCAAGCTCATCGCCGATCGTGTGCCCGAAGCTCTGCTGGTGATCTCTCCGGACAAGGTTCTGGGGGCGCGTCAGGCTGTAGAGCAGGGTGCCGAGGTGATCATCGTTGATGACGGTTTTCAGCACCGTCGGCTCCATCGCGATCTCGATATTGCCGTGGTGGACGCTCGGGCGCCCTACGGCAACGGCTTTCAGCTGCCCTTGGGCGGCCTCCGGGAATCCCCCGCTGGGCTGGCTCGGGCCGACCTTGTCGTGCTGACCCACACAGAGAATCTTGATCCGGGAGAGGTCTCTGCGGCCAAGGTTCGCCTGCGCTCTTGCCGCCGAGATTTGCCGGTGGTGCACGCTCACCACAGGCCCCTGGGTGTGCGCTCGGTGACCGCCGAGAGCCTCGATCCCACGAGCCACTTGGCTGGCCTCGACTTTTTCTTGTTCTGCGGCATCGCCTCTCCCGAAGCGTTCGCGCAGACGGTGACGGGGCTGGGGGCTCAGGTCACCGGCGTCATGGGTTTCGACGACCACTACGCCTTCACGGCCGCAGATTTGGCCACCGTCCGTTCTGCGGCGGGCACGGCGCGACTGCTGTGCACCGAGAAGGATGCGGGCAAGGTAGGCCAGATCCCTGGGACCGATGACATTCTCTGCTTGGCCATCGATCTTGAGATCGACGGGGAACTGCCGGTGCTCCCCGGCATCGACGGCTAATCAGGTGACGGCTGGAGCGGGTGCGGTGGCCACAGGCCCCTCACGGGCTCAGCTGTTGCTGGGGTTGCTGCTGACCCTGGCCGGCTTGGTTGTGGCGGGAGCTGGTATGGCTCCCGATCTCGACGGCCCCTGGCAACGGGGCTGGAAGGCTCACAACGGTGGGCGCTACGCCCATATCGCACGGAACTACGCCCGTTGGGGTTTCACCCACGCGGGCGGCGCCCCGGTGCTGGACGTGGCTCAGGCCTCGGGGCAGCCAGCTTCAGAGTCGAGTCCCGACCTCTACGCTCACCATCCCCCGGGGGTGATGATGCTCACGGGCCTGTTCTTCCGGGCGTTCGGTGTCTCTG
This sequence comes from Pseudohongiellaceae bacterium, assembly GCA_047638635.1. Taxonomy (GTDB): domain Bacteria; phylum Planctomycetota; class B15-G4; order B15-G4; family B15-G4; genus CAZIAK01. The sequence goes on from JBLIMM010000344.1 coordinate 2,218, forward strand.
AGAGGGTGGCCCGGCTGCTGTCGTTTGGCGCGACCTTGGCCAGCCTGGCCATGCTCGCTCTGCTGGTGGGGACGGTTTTCGGTCCGTTGGCCGGCGGGGCGGCAGCCTTGCTCTGTGGCGCCATGCCTATGACGGCTGTCTTTGGCACCCACGTGGAGGTGCAAGGTCCCCTGGTGCTGCTCTGTGGACTGACAATCTTGTGGGCCTATGCCCGCTTGCTGGCCAGCGGGGGCGGCACGGGCTGGTGGTTGGTTTGGTTCGCCGCTCTCGCCGCTGGGTCCTGGTGCGATTGGTTTGGGCTGTACTACGGCGCGGGCTGTGCAGTCCACGCTCTGGTCACGAGGCGCGGTTGGGGCAAGGCTCTGCTGTTGGGCAGTGGCGTTGCAGGCTGTTTCGCCTCTGTGCTGGCATGGCTGTCGAGCTTGCCGGGCATGTCCTGGCGCCGGGTGTTCAGAGCCGCAGGGCTCAGAGTGGATGGGGGCGTGGGTGTCACCGACGGGGCCATGGGCCAGGCCCTGGGGACGTGGTTCTCCACGAGCCTTGAGCTCATGCCCGCCTGGCCCCTCTGCTTGGGAGTGGTGCTGATTCTCGGCTTCTGTCCTCTGGGATCCAGGGGGACGCGACGGCTGGGAGTGGCTGGGCTGCTTTGGCTCTTGGTGCTGCCGCCCGTGGTGCATGGCTTGCTGTTTCCGGCGGGGCTGCTGCTGCACAGCTACTGGCTCTTTGCCATGCCCGCGGCGTTGGCTGCAGGTCTGGGAGTGGCGCTCTGTGCAGGGGCCCAGCGAGGAGGGCGTGGGGGGCGAGAAGGCTTGGCGGCGTTCGCTGCTTTGGTGCTGCTGGCTTTGGGGACGGCGGGCTTGGTCAGCGCCGTGGAGCAAGCCCGAGAAGAGCTGGACCCGTTGCCAGCCTTGCTGGGTCAGGCCCTCGCGCAGAACACCGCTGTGGGCGACGGGGTGCTGACTAACTTCGAGGTCAACTTGCTCTGGCCCGGCATGGACGTCGGACAGTACATCGTCTCCCGGCCTGAGATCAGCTATTACGCCGATCGACCCATTCGTGGGGGAGTGCGCGGTCAGCGGGCCGCTCGTGCCGTGGACTTGGCTGAGGCACGACGGCTGTTGCCCTCGTCCCGATGGTTCTTGCTGTGGCCCGACCCTGCGGATCCCGAGCTGGCTCAGGCCCTTGAAGCCGTGGGCGGATTGGCTCGGCTGGAGCTCAATAGTGACCCCCCGGTGTTGCTCTATGGGCTGGCCCCCTGAACTGCCGATGAACTCCAGCGAAAGAGCCCATGGCACGGCGCCACGGCTCTGCCCATACTGAATAGTCTGCACTCTCCCGTTGCTCTTATTGTGACGACCCGTCGAATCACAGGATTCCATGCGATGAGCGTGACCCAGCCTGCTTCAAGACCCGTCCTCTCGGCGCCCGAGCACAATCCCTTCGAGGCCATGCTGGCTCGTTTCGATGTGGCAGCGGAGAAACTTGAACTCGACGAGGGGCTGGCGCAGATCCTGACCAGGCCTGAGCGCGAGATGAAAGTGGCCATCCCGATCAAGCTCGACAGTGGCAAGGTCGCCGTCTTCGATGGCTGGCGGGTGCAGCACAACAGCGCCCTGGGCCCCTGCAAGGGCGGCATTCGTTACTCGCCGTTCGTCGATGTGGACGAAGTGCGGGCCCTGGCTGCCTGGATGACCTGGAAATGCGCCATCGTCAATGTTCCCTTTGGTGGGGCGAAGGGTGGGGTGAACTGCAGTCCTCGCGATCTGTCCCTGGGGGAGTTGGAGCGCATCACGCGGCGCTACACCACGGGCATCATGGACATCATTGGTCCCGACCGTGATGTGCCCGCCCCGGACATGTACACCAACGAACAGGTCATGGCCTGGATCATGGACACCTACTCGGTGCACCGTCGCGAATCGCACACGGGTGTGGTGACCGGCAAGCCCTGGGGCCTCGGTGGCTCCATGGGCCGCAAAGCCGCAACGGGCCGAGGTCTGCTGACCATGGTCCGCGAGGCGGCCATCGAGATGGACCTCGATTTGGCCAGCTCGTCCGTGGTGATTCAGGGCTCGGGCAACGTCGGCGGCACCATCGCCTCGCTGCTCGACGAGATCGGCATATGCGTCAAGGCCATCTCTGATATCGACGGGGGATTGGTCAACGAGAAGGGTTTGGATGTCCCCGCTGTCTTGGCCCACCTTGAGAAGACCGGGGCTCTTGAGGGTTTCGACGGGGGTGATCGCTGCACCAACGAAGAGCTGCTGATGCTGCCCTGCGAAGTGCTGATTCCTGCCGCTTCTGAGAACCAAATCACTTCTCACAATGCCGAGGGCCTCAACTGCCGGATCATTGTTGAGGGAGCGAACGGCCCCACCACCGCGCGGGCAGACGCCATTCTCGATGCCAAAGACATCTTTGTGATCCCCGACATCCTGGCCAACGCTGGGGGTGTGGTGGTGAGCTACTTCGAGTGGGTCCAGGACCGCATGGGCTACTTCTGGGAAGAAGAGGACGTGAACGGTCGACTGATCTCGATCATGCAGAAGGCCTTCCGCCAGGTGCTCAAACGCACAAAAGACTCAAACGTCAATATGCGTACAGGTGCCTACATGGAGGGCATCTCGAGAGTGGCTTCGGTGACCTCTATGCGGGGCTTGTACCCCTGATCACGGTGTCTTGGTGATCGCTGGCGGTGCTTGCTGCTTGAGCCTTTGATGTGGTGTGATGGGGGGTTGAATCTCACCCATCATTCCTCTGTCTCAGGTCACCTCTCGTGAAGCTCCGCAATATCGCCATTATCGCCCACGTCGATCACGGCAAGACGACTCTCGTTGATGCCATGCTCTCCGATGCGGGTGCCTTTCG
>JBLIMM010000345.1:0-5059 GCA_047638635.1 Pseudohongiellaceae bacterium
GGCAGCTTACTCCGAGCTCTATGACCGTTCTGTTTCTGACCCGGAAGCGTTCTGGGCCGATGTGGCCAAGCGCATCACCTGGGACAAGCCCTGGGACCAAGTCCTCAGCTGGGACTTTCACAAGGCAGAGGTGCGCTGGTTCGACGGCGCCCGGCTCAACGCGTCGGTGAACTGTCTCGATCGCCACGTGGCTGCAGGCTTGGGTGACCGCACCGCCATCATCTGGGAGGGTGACGAGCCCGACCTCGACTCCAAACTGACTTACTCCGAGCTGCTGGTTGCCGTGTGCCGCTTTGCCAACGTGCTGCGGGCGCGAGGCGTGGGCAAGGGTGATCGGGTCTGCATCTACATGCCCATGGTCCCTGAGCTGGCCATCGCCATGCTGGCCTGCGCGCGTATTGGCGCCATCCATTCTGTGGTCTTCGCGGGCTTCTCGGCTGCATCGTTGCGGGACAGGGTCATCGACTGCGATTGCCGCACGGTGATCACCGCAGACGAAGGTCGCCGGGGTGGTAAGGCTATCGCCTTGAAGGCCATCACCGACAAGGCTCTTGATGGCGTGGAGTGCGTGAGCGAAGTGTTCGTGCTGCGGCGCACTGGCACCGCCGTGCCCATGGTCGAGGGGCGCGACGAGTGGTGGCACGAAGCCATGTCAGCGAGCGACATCAGCGATGAGTGCGTCCCCGAGTCTATGGATGCTGAAGACCCGCTCTTCGTGCTCTACACCTCGGGGTCGACCGGCAAGCCCAAGGGCGTGGTGCACACCACCGGCGGCTACATGGTCTATACCTCGTACACCCACGAGTTGGTCTTCGACTGGCGCGAGAACGACGTGTACTTTTGCGCCGCCGACGCAGGTTGGATCACCGGCCACAGCTACATCGTCTACGGCCCCTTGGCCAACGGCGCCACCACCTTGATGTTCGAGAGCACCCCGCTCTACCCCGACGCCGGCCGCTACTGGGACGTGATCGACAAGCACAAGGTCACGTTGTTCTACACGGCTCCTACAGCGATTCGGGCCATCGAGACTCACGGTGACGAGCCGGTGCTGAGTCGCTCAAGGTCGACCTTGCGCTTGCTCGGCACAGTGGGCGAACCGATCAACGTGGACGCCTGGAAGTGGTATCACGAAGTGGTCGGCGAGAAGCGCTGTCCCATCGTCGATACCTGGTGGCAGACCGAAACCGGCGGGATCATGATCACGCCGTTGCCAGGAGCCACCACGCTCAAGCCAGGGAAGGCGAGCTTCCCTCTGCCAGGCGTACGGCCGATTCTGGTCGACGAAGAGGGGCAGAAGCTCGAAGGCAATGACGTGGCTGGTTTGCTCTGCCTCGAGTTCCCTTGGCCGGGGATGATGCGCACGGTGTGGGGTGACCACGAGCGCTTCCGCGAGACCTACTTCAGTCGTTTCCCCGGTCGGTACTTCACCGGCGATGGCGCTTTGCGGGACAGCGAAGGCTACTACCGCATCACGGGCCGAGTGGACGACGTGATCAACATCTCGGGACACCGGCTGGGCACCGCAGAGGTGGAGTCAGCTCTCGATACGCACCACTCGGTTGTAGAAGCCGCGGTGGTGGGCATGCCCCACGAGATCAAGGGACAAGGCATCTATGCTTTCGTCACCCTCGCCGTGGGCATCGAAGGTGACGACACCTTGCGTAAAGAACTTGTGGGTGTGGTGCGTGAGGTCATCGGCGCCATTGCCTCCCCGGACAAGATTCAGTTCGCGCCGAGTTTGCCCAAGACTCGTAGCGGCAAGATCATGCGCCGCATCCTGCGCAAGATCGCCGCCAACGAGGTCGACGCTTTGGGCGACACGAGCACCTTGGCGGATCCCACGGTTGTCGAGTCCCTCGTCTCCGGCCGCCAATGAGAGTCGCGCTGCTCGTCCTGGCCCTGAGTCTTGGGGCCTGCGGCGACGCCGACCCTGCGCGGGAGCCAGCTGCCGAAGGCGATGCTGGCTTCGACGGCTTGGCTGACCGTGGCGAGCTCAGCGAGGGAGTTCGGCCTGGCTTCGCAGCGCTCGAGGGCTTCGTCGGGCGATCTGCCTGCGTTGAGTGTCATCAAGAGCAGGCTGAACTCTACGCCGGCAGCCACCATGATCTGGCCATGGCCCCAGCCAGCGACCAGACGGTGCTGGGCGATTTCGCGTCTGCGAGCTTCACCCACTTTGGGCTCACGTCGCGCTTCTTCCGCAGAGGCGAGCAGTTTTGGGTGAACACCGAGGGGCCCGACGGCCAAGCCCACGACTACCAGGTGGACTACACCTTCGGCGTCTTCCCCTTGCAGCAATACCTCGTGCCATTCCCCGGTGGGCGCCTGCAAGTGCTGCCCCTGTGTTGGGACAGCCGGCCAGCGGACGACGGCGGGCAACGATGGTTTCAGCTCTACCCCGACGAAGAGATCCCTGCGGGTGATGTGCTCCATTGGACCGGCCCGAATCAGAACTGGAACTACCAGTGCGCCGAGTGTCACTCCACGGGATTGCGGCGGCAGTACCGGGAGGCCAGTGACGACTACGCCACGGTGTGGACGGAGATCGACGTGTCCTGCGAGGCCTGCCACGGCCCGGGGGCCGCGCACTTGGAGTGGGCGCGCCAGGATCCGCCCGCGGTCGCAGGTGATCGAGGCCTTGTTGTTTCGCTGAAAGACAGCAATCAGGGTCTCTGGGAACATCTTGACGACACGGGGATTGCAGCGCGCAGCGCACCCCGATCTTCGCGCGCGCAGTCAGAGACTTGCGCCCGGTGCCACGGACGACGTTCGCTCATTGCTGCTCGCCATGGCTTCGGGCGTCCGCTGCTCGACAACCAGCTGCCCTCCCTACTCGAAGAGGGTTTGTATTACGCGGATGGTCAGCCTCTCGAGGAGGTCTACGTCCACGGGTCGTTCTTGCAAAGCCCTATGCATGGTGCGGGGGTGAGCTGCAGCGATTGTCATGACCCTCACGCACTGAACGTTCGCGGCGCTGGCAACAGCACCTGCGCCGGTTGCCACGACCCCCAGCGCTTTGATCAACGAGAACATCATCATCACGAGGTGGGCAGCGACGGCGCCGCTTGCGTGTCGTGCCACATGCCCAGCACCACGTACATGGTGGTGGATGAACGCCGTGACCATCGCTTCTCCGTGCCTCGCCCTGACCTTTCAGAGGCGCTCGATTCGCCCAACGCTTGCAACGGCTGTCACAGCGATCAATCGGCAAGTTGGGCTGCGGACGCAGCGCTGGAGTGGTGGGGCGCAGACCGCCGGGCCACGCCGCACTACGGTGAAGTCTTGCAGGCGGGGCGACGTGGCGCGGTGGGGTCATCCCAGGCCTTGGCGCAGTTGGTCAGGGATGACGAAGCGGCTGCGGTGGTGCGTGCCAGTGCGTTGATACTGTTGGCTGAGAGCCCTGCGGGCCTCGACGTGGAGGTCGTCGCTGCTGCGGCAGGGGGTGCTGCTCTGCTGCGGATGGCGGCTGCACGAGTCGGCGATGCCCTGTCTCCTGCTGAGCGCTGGGGTGCTGTGGGCCCGTTGTTGACCGACGAACTCTTGGCGGTGCGCATCGAGGCGGGGCGAGTGTTGGCTGGTTTGCAGTACGAGGGTCTTGATCCTGCTCAGCTGGTGAGCCTCGATGATGTCTTGGTGGAGTTGCGTCAGGCTCAGCACGTCAACGCCGAACGTCCAGAGTCACAGCTGAACCTGGGCCTTCTTGCAGCCCGTTTGGGCGATTGGTCTGGAGCAGAGTCGGCTTACCTGCAAGGTCTTCGCCTGGGCCCGGACTATCAGCCCTTGGCGATCAACCTGTCTGATCTCTCCCGACACTTGGGGCGAGAAGAGGAGGGGCTGGCTGTCCTCCAAGAGGCCCAGGAGCGTGACCCCGCGAGCCCCTTGTTGCACCACGCCCGGGGCTTAGCGCTCATTCGCCTGGGCCGGCATGGGGAGTCTTTGTCGGCGCTCCAAGCGGCCGCTCAGGGAGATCCGCAGGACAGCCGCTTCGCCTACGTTTGGGCCGTGGCTCTCGCGTCGGCGGGGCAGCTAGAGAAAGCCGTTGAGGTGCTCGCCCAAGCGTCGGCAGTCCATCCCACAAACAGAGAGCTGCTCTTCGCCTTGGCGACCTATCGCATGCAGAGCGGAGCGCTGGGTGACGCCACGGGAACAGCTCGCCGGCTCTTGGCCTTGGACCCCAGCGACCAAGCCACGTTGCAACTTCTCGCGTCGCTGAAGGATGCGGCAGAGTCAGGCCAGTAACTCTGTAGATCGAGCTGCGCCCTCGCGACGAACCTGGTGAGAAAGACGGGTGAGGAGTTTGCGCCATAGATCGCTCTTTCAGCTATGGCGCCGGGTGTCCCTGTTTTTCGCGCAAGAGATCTGCTGCTCAAACAACGAGGCAGGGGCCTCGACAACTCGCCTCAGACCTCATGCGCGAAAAACAGGGCCTCCCTCGCCGGTGGAATCTCTGGCGACTGTGGGCTTCCGGGGTTCTTTCGGGCCGGTCTGAGCGCGCGCCTTGGTTCTTCTCGCTTCATGCCCAGCTCATCAGGGTGTTCATTCTGCGGAGGTTCAGCGCTAGACACATGAGGTCTCTTTTGGCGCTGGCCGCTGGGTGACGCCGGAGGGAAAAGCCCCGGGAGCTGATGACATGTTTCATCCAGCCTAAGACCGGCTCCGGAGCACAGGGTGCTCCGACTGCCCAGGTCGACGATGTCTAAGCGCCTCTTCTCGAGACTATCTCGTCACGTGATCGTGAGACAGGCCTTGGCTGCGGAGCAATGTGGCCTCTTTGTCCTGCTCCGGCGGGCTCATCGTGGAATGCGAAGAAGAACAGTCCACGATCATAGGAACTGGTGTAGTCTTCTGTCATCGGATGAGGAAGGCTGCGCTCACCTAGAAGAGGAGCGCAGCCGCCAATCACAAGAGGAAGAGAGAAGGAGGACTACAAGACGCTGCACTCATATTCAAAGTCTGTCACCAGTCGCGTCGGTGGGTTCGCAATGCTGTCGCTGATGCTGCTGGTGAGCGCTCCGTGCCTGCAGGCGCAGGGAGCGAGCGCCCCCTCGTTTACGGGGCA
>JBLIMM010000346.1:0-5052 GCA_047638635.1 Pseudohongiellaceae bacterium
CCGTGCTCTGCAGAGATGGGCACGATGGGGGCGCCGCGCGCTTCGCTGACCGAGACCCGCTCGCGACTCATCCAGTCAGGCATAGAGATGCGGACAGGGTGACCGAGGGCCTGGCCCAATGACGCGAAGGCGATGCCCGTCTTGCCGCTGGTGGCCTCGACCACCTCGTCGCCCGGGTGCAGCTCGCCGCGTTCGTGTGCCCGGGCGAGCATGTGCCATGCCATGCGATCTTTGATGCTGCCGGTGAGGTTGGCTGTCTCGTGCTTGGCCCAGAGGGTGTGCTCAGCTCCCCGGTACTTGCAGCGCATGCCCAGGAGCGGGGTGTTGCCCGCTAGATGCCCAGCGACTGGAGCTGCTCCTCAATGTGCAATCTGGGGAGAGACGCCGGCTGAGTGCTGCAGGGCTCGAGACGCATCACGGACGGTCCTGAACTGGGAATCTGCATAAAGAGACCATTGTGTCGGAAGTTTACGTTGGTCCAGTGATTGGGTGGGTTCGGCCGAGGTCTGTGTCCGCCAGCTGGTCTTCCTGCCCCGTGGTAGCCTCCTCAGACTGCTTTCGAAACCCCGGCCGGACCCTACTGATGATGATTTCGTGCCTGCGCAAGGGCGTGAGCCAACGTGCTCCCTCCCTGCTGATCGTGCCGCTGCTGATCGCCTGGGGCGCCTCGCTGGCCATGGCCCAGCAGCACCTCGGTGGCACAGCGCGACCCGGACTCAACGCTTCATCGACAGCGCACGATGGGGCAGCACCGTCACAGCTTTTGCCGACTCTGTCTGCGGAGGTTCTCCAGCAGCAGCTCAGCGGGGCGTTTGGTACCGGGCAGTTCACCATGCTTGAACTCGCGTTGCCCTTCGACCGGCCCGATTTCCTCTCACTCTCGCTGCCCGTGGACGACGTGATCGAGAAACTGGTGCTGCGCCGAGAGTCGCTTCGCTCAGCGTCGTTTGTTGCGCGTGCACAGCTGCCGGATGGGAGCTGGCAGGTCGTGCCCGTGGCGCCGTCGGCGGCTTACCGGGCGACTGTTCCAGGTAGCTCGGGCGCTGTGGTCCTGGCGACTCTAGGGCCCCTTGGCCTCCGTGGCGAGTTGCTGCGCCCCGGACGAGCCAGGCTCTCCCTGCGTCCCCTGGCGAGCGTGATCCCGGGAGCCGGGCGAGAGCAACACGTGCTCTTCGAGGGCGGGGTCGCCGAGCCCTTTCCGGGCTGCGGTGAGGGACACGTTTCGCCAGCCCTGCCAGCGAGCCTGCCAGCGCTGCCAGCCAGCCTGCCGTCCGGCCCACGGCTGACTCCGTCCCCGGGATTGGGCACTACGGGCTTGTCAGGAGTGGGCGGCGTGAGCGGCCCGGCTCCCGGCCCGTGCCTGTCGTTGGCTGAGATCGCCTTCGACGCCGACTTCGAGTACTTCCAGCTGCACGGTTCGTCCGTTCAAGCCGTGGTCGATCAGATCGAATCGCACCTCAATCAAGTGGACTACTTCTACGCTCGGGACACAGCGATCACCTACGAGCTGACCCAGGTGCTGATCCGTATGGCGCCGTTCTACACGCCGATCGACGGCGGCGACTTACTCAACCAGTTTCGTGCTGAGTGGAACGCCAACCAGGCTGGCGTCCCTCGGGACCTGGCCCAGCTGATGACGGCCAAGCCCGGCAGCCTGATCGAGTTCGGCGGTTTGGCCTGGGTGGGGGCCGTGTGTAACCTGAATCTCGCCTACGGCTGGTCTATGGACAGCGCCGGGATCATCGGCCACGAGGTCGGTCACAACTGGAACGCTCCGCACTGCCTCGACCCCGCGCCTTGCAATGCCATGTGTGGCGCGTGCTTCTCTCACGGGCCGAACACCAAGGCCGTCATCGAGGCCTGGCGTAATGCCGCGGGCTGCCTCGAGGCCAAGGTGCTCTACTCCTCGCCGCTGCCCCCTTACGTGCTGGGAGAGTCGTTAAGCCTGGGCAAGGAGCAGTACGCCACGGCCTTGCCAGCGAGCTTTGATGTTCTGGCCAATGACGACGACGGCAACTGTGACGACCTCTCGATTCGTTCTTTCGACGCCCTGACCGAACGGGGTGGCGTGGTCTCTGTGGTGGCCGATCCCGGTGCGGGCCTCGGTGCCGCCGACACGCTGCTGTACACCGCGCCCGCCGACCTCTTCGTGGGCCAAGATGCCTTCGACTACGTGGTCGGCGACGGCTCCCCCGCGAGCACTGTTGGGCGCGTGACCATCGACGTGCGGCCGCTGCGCATGCTGGGCTGGTGGCCCCTCGATGAGACCATGGGCAGCACCGCCGAGGATCTCGCCGACGGTCAGCTCAGCGGCGCTGTGAGCGGTGCCGCCTGGACCGCCGGTTTGCATGGCGGAGCCCTGGCCTTCGATGGTGTGGACGACGTGGTCACCCTGCCAGCGCTCGACAGCTCCGCCGAAGCGATGACCCTCTCGGCTTGGATTCGCCGGGATGGCAGTCAGCTCAACGGCGCCGGCCTGATCGTCTCCCGGGACGCGGGCACCCACTCGGGCCTGCACTTCGGCGCCTTCAACGAGCTGCGCTACACCTGGGCGAACTCGATCCTGACGCTGCTCTTCAATCCGGGACTCACCGTCCCCGACGATGAGTGGGTCTTCGTCGCGCTCACCGTGGAGGCCACGTCAGCCACGGTTTATCTCGGTGACGGGACGTCCCTCCAATCAGCGACCAACACCGTCAACCACCTGCCCCAGTCCTTCGCCGGTGAGACCACGTTGGGCAGCGATCCAGCCTTCGCCGCTCGATTCTTCGCCGGGGACATGGACGAGGTGCGCCTCTGGGATCACGCCCTCTCCAGCGACGAGATCGCAGCGCTCTGGAGCCACGGCGGCCGGGCCGAGTTGCCGCTCCCCGCAGATGGCGGCCTCGCTCCGGATGCGGTCGCCGGGCTGCGTTGGGTCCCAGGCTTGGAAGCCACATCCCACGACGTGTACCTCGGTACGAGCTACGCAGCGGTGCGCGATGGGACGACGCTGTCTGCGGAGTTCGCAGGGAACGTTCTGGCCCCGCCCTTTGTGACACCGCCGTTGAGCCAAGGGACGACCTGGTACTGGCGCGTCGATGAACTCGTGGGCGCCGACGTCGTGATCGGCGACGTGTGGCAACTGCGTGTGGCGGACACGGGCCACTGGCCCCTCGACGAGCTGCTGGGCACCACGGCCCTCGATGCCCAGGGCAACGTGCCGGGGAGCTACGTCGGCAGTCCGACGCTGGGTGTTGTGGCTCCGACGCCCTTCACCGGAACGGCCGTGCGCTTCACCAGCAATGGCGACGGCGTGCGGCTGCCGGCGCTGAACCTGCAAACCAACGAGGCGACGTTGGCCCTTTGGGTGCGGCGCATCGGAGACCAGAGTGACTTCGCGGGTCTGCTGTTCACCCGTGACGGTAATTCGGTGGCGGGGCTCAACTTCGGCTCTGCTAACGAGTTGCGCTATCACTGGAACGGCGCCGGCGACACCTGGGGCTTCGACAGCCAGCTGATCCTGCCCGACAAGACCTGGGTCTTCTGCGCGTTGGTGGTGCGCCCCGACAGCGCCGATCTCTACATGGGTGTGGACGGCGCGCCGCTAGTGAGTGCCACCAACATGGTCAACCACGGCCCGGAAGAATGGGACGGCGAAGCTTGGCTGGGACAGGACCCCACCGGCGGCCGCTGGTTCAACGGCCGTCTCGACGAGCCGCGGGTCTTCGATCGCGCCCTGACTGAGAAAGAGCTGCGCCAGATCTACGAGGATGCGTTGAACGGCCTGCCGTGACGGTTGCGGGGCGCCCGCCCTTCAGGCCCTACATGTTGCGTCGGTACTGTCCACCCACGTCGTAGAGTGAGCGGCTGATCTGTCCCAACGTGCAGCGCTTGGTCGCCGCCAGCAGCGCCTCGAAGGTGTTGCCGCCGCTCACCGCAGCGACGCGCAGTTGTTGCAGTGTGTCGTCGGCACGGGACTTCTCACGAGCCTGGATCGCATCACGAGACGCGATGGCGTACTGCTTCTCGGCCTCGGTAGAACGAATCACCTCCCGGGGCACACTGGTGGGGGAGCCGTCCTCGGCCAGGAAGGTGTTCACGCCGACCACGGGCAGCTCGCCGCTGTGCTTGAGCTTCTCGTAGTAGAGCGACTCGTCCTGGATCTTGCTGCGCTGGTACATGCGCTCCATGGCGCCGAGCACGCCGCCTCGATCGGAGAGGCTGCGAAACTCGGCGAGCACGGCGGCTTCGACGAGTTCGGTGAGCTCTTCGACCACGAACGAACCCTGCATGGGGTTCTCATTCTTGGCGAGTCCGAACTCTTTGTTGATGATGTGCTGGATGGCCATGGCCCGGCGCACCGACTCTTCGGTGGGGGTGGTGATGGCCTCGTCGTAGGCGTTGGTGTGCAGCGACTGGCAGTTGTCGAAGATGGCCAGCAGCGCTTGCAGCGTGGTGCGAATATCGTTGAAGCCGATCTCTTGTGCGTGCAGGGAACGGCCCGACGTTTGAATGTGGTACTTGAGCTTCTGGCTGCGCTCGCTGCCCCCGTACTTGTGCTTGATGGCCTTGGCCCAGATGCGCCGGGCTACGCGACCAATGACCGTGTACTCCGGGTCGAGGCCGTTGCTGAAGAAGAACGACAGGTTCGGGGCGAAGTCGTCGATCTTCATGCCCCGGGCCAAGTAGGCGTCCACGTAGGTGAAGCCGTTGGCCAGGGTCAGCGCCAGTTGAGTGACCGGGTTCGCGCCCGCCTCGGCGATGTGATAACCAGAGATCGAGACCGAGTAGAAGTTCTGCACGCCGTGGTCAATGAACCAGGCCTGAATGTCGCCCATCATGCGCAGGGCAAACTCGCTGCTGAAGATGCAGGTGTTCTGAGCCTGATCCTCCTTGAGGATGTCCGCCTGCACCGTGCCGCGCACCTTACGCACTGTGTCTGCTTTGATCTGCTCGTACACGTCGGCGGGCAAGACTTCGTCGCCGGTCACACCCAGCAACATCAAGCCCAAGCTGTCGTGGTCCGCAGGGAGGTCGCCCTGGTAGGCGGGGCGCTCCACGCCGCGCTCA
>JBLIMM010000347.1:0-5046 GCA_047638635.1 Pseudohongiellaceae bacterium
CCAAGGCATGCACCGCGGCGCTCTCGGGCATGAGCTTCAGCGCTGACTCCAAAATCGTTCGCGCCTCGTCCCAGCGAGACAACATGCCCAGAGCCCGGGCGAGCTTCTGTAGATTCACAGTATCCGGTCCGCCGTAGCGCAGCGCCGACTGCAGGCTCGCAACAGCGCCGGGCAAGTCCCCACCACGCCAGCGAATGCGCGCCAGCAACTCATGGCCCGGCGCCCAAGTGGAATGGAGAGCGAGGCAGCGCTCGGCCGCCGAGCGAGCGGCGTTCATGTCCCCAGCAGCCTCCTCTACCAGAGCCAAGCTACGCCAGCTGCGATAATGGGTCGGATCTCGTTGCAGCGCATCGGACAACACTCGCCGAGCGTCGTCGAAGAGGCGCAGGTCAATGGAGACCGCCACGAGCTTCTCCAGCACCGCCGAGTCTGTAGGGTCGGCGCGGTGCAAGCGCTGCAGCGGCTCAAGAGCCCGCCCCGCCTCACCCTGTCGCCCCCAACGCACCGCTTGATCCATGACTGCTTGGTAACCAGCTATGCGCTGGGCCACATCGCCCTCCCAGGGATCGAAGAGCGGTGCGGGCTCACCGTCCCAAGCCGCCAGCTCCGTGCCCGCCTCGTCCATGCGCCCGGCCAGACGATAAGCCGAACCCAGCAAAAAGCGCACCTCGGACACGTCGGGATGATCTCGGCGCAGGCCCTCCAACAACTCGATGGCCACGGTAGAGTTGGCGGATGCAATGGCCACCCGCCCCAGACCCATGGGGCCTTCGAGCCCGGCGGGATCGAGTTCGCGACACCGGGAAAACTCAGCCCGCGCTAAGTCCAACTCGCCGGCATCCAAGAACCAGGCTCCCAGACGACCGTGGCCTGGCCCATGAGCTGGCGCCCAAGCCAACAACTCACTCAAGATTTGCGTGGCCCGGTCGGGCTGACCGCTGCGCTCAAGCACGCGAGCTAGGTGATAGAGGGGCCGGTGATCTTCGGGTGACCGGGCAGCCGCTTGCTCGTAGCAAGTGATCGCCAAAGACCCCATGGCGTTTGCATCGTAGCGCATGCCTAAATTGAGCCATGCCTGCGCCGCCTCTGGGGCGCCAAGCACCTGCTCAACATCTTGGTCGATCAGCGCCAACAGATCGGACGCAATCACCGAGCGGTCGGCGGGAGTCGGAGGAGCGCTCAAGGCGGCCACATCTCTCGGCGCACCGCGATCACCCGCACCACCAGGAACCGTGGACTCCTCAGCACAGCTCCCGGCCAACAACAGCGCCAGCATCGGTGCCACAACATGGCCGATCGGGCGAGTCCATCTCGGCGAGTGCGCTGACATCCCGGGATCGTATCGTCCCCGCCCCAAGCCCGCGAGCGGCTAGCCCTCAATCTGCCCTTGAGTGCGTTGATCTCCGCGTTCAGCTGAGGCGTGAGCACTTACAGTGCAGCGAGACGCTCGGTCTCCCTTCGCGCAAGAGCTGCCCGAGCCCTCCCTGGGCGCTCTCTGGGCGCTCTCAAGAAACGACACCAGCTCCCCTTTGGAGCGCCGGGCCCCACCAGCGAAGAATCAGCAAACCGCTGACGAGTTCAACTCACCGGGCTGAAGGTTCGCTGAGCGATCTGCAGGGATTCGATAGCGCTCGAGAATGCGTGGCGAAGCCGCTCCTGCTGCGGCTACGTCGAGCACCATGCGCTCGCCACCCAGCGTGCAGATATCCACCTGCTCTTCAGCACCGTCCACAAGACGAACGAAATGAACGAGATCTACAGGCGTTTGCCCGTTCACTGAAGCGATCACCGAAAATTCCATGCGCGTGTAGCCCACGTTCAGTTCATCGGCGAGCACTTGTGTCAGCACCACCACCTCTTGCCGCTGCTCTGTGCGACGACCGTAGTAGTACTGGTAGAGCAGCTCTTTCGGAGCCTTGTCCCACCAGTCGTTCCAGGTGGACAAATAGTCACGCGTGAGCACCTGAAACACCAAGCCACCGAAGATGTACCAGCTCGGTCGATAGTCGTAGCGGTCGAGAGGTACCAGCGGTTGGTCGGCCTTCAGCTCAAGAGTCAGCTCGCGGCGCTCGCCATCCCGTAGAACCTCTAGCTTCATCTTGTCACCGAAAAACAACTCGCCCAGGAGCGCCTCGAAGCGCGTGCGATAGCGCTTTCGAAAACGAATCGTGCAGTTGTTCGCGATGGCATGCCCGGCAATCGACAGCAACGTATCCCCTGGAAACAACACACCCGCCGCCGAGCTGCCGAAGTCGACTCCCACGACCAAGACGCCGCTCTCTCCATCCCCCAAGCCGAGGCGCCGACGAAGCGCCGGGTTTTCGAGATTCTGCACCTCGATACCCAAGGCTGGAATACCCGCAGGCCGTTGACCGTCGATGCCCGCCAGGAAGCGCTCAATGATCGGAGCGGGCACCATCTCGCCGATGTTTTCAGCATCCTCGAGGGCCTGAAAGGCGATCCCCACCACGAGACCGTTCTCGTCGAACACCGGTCCGCCGCTGTTGCCCTCATTGATCGCCGCATCGATGGTCACAGCCAAAAGCTCTCGCTGGCTGTGGCTGTAGCGCTGCACTTCGATCCGAGACACCACACCCTCGGTGATCGAGATTTCGTCGCCGCCCACGGGGTAGCCCACTACGGACACTCGGTCCTGAAAGTGGGGCAGCTTGCCCAGGGTCGCCAACTCCATGCCCTCGCTGAAAGCCGGGTCGAGCACCTCGAGCAAGGCCAGGTCAGCGTCGTGGCAAATACCAACGACTCTCACCACGAACTTGTCTGGGTCAGAACCCTTCTGCACCTGCAAGAAAGTAGCGTCGGCCACCACGTGAGCGCCAGTGAGCACTTGCCCTGGCCGCACCACCACCCCCGAGCCCGTACTGTCCACGGGCGACTGGGCCTGCCAGGGATTGACGTGATCTGAACGTTGAGAAGTGGCAAAGACGCGCACGACGGTCGATTGGCTCATGGCGACATCATCGTTTTCGCCGCAAGGGACACAAGGCCCCGTTTCCAGCGAGCGAGAGGACTTCCAGCACCCAGCCCATCGCTCCACGGACGCCGATTGGCAATGATGTTCGCCCCCGCTGGAATCCTGCCATGAACGTGCTCTTCCTCTCCCCCGCCTTTCCCATCGAGATGCCCCATTTCGTGGCGGCGCTTGCCGCTGTGGGGGCACGGGTCTTCGCCGTGGGAGAGCAACCGGAGGCAGCCCTGCCCGACGCGGCCAAAGAGCACCTCACCGCCTACGTGCAGGTCTCGTCGATCATGAACGAAGCGGAAGTCATCGCCACGGTGCACTCCCAGGCGTCGACCCACGGGGTGCGCTTCGATCGCGTCGAGTGCTTGTGGGAACCCCTGATGCTCCTGGCTGCGCGCCTCAGGGAGGTGCTCTCGGTCCCCGGTATGACCGTGGCTCAGACCGTGCCCTTCCGGGACAAGGAGACCATGAAGCAGGTGCTCGATGCGGCGGGCATCCGCACCCCGCGTCACTACCGCTGCGACTCGGCCAGCTCGGTGCGCGAAGCCGCTGGCAAGGTGGGCTACCCGCTCATTGTCAAACCCATCGATGGTGCTGGCTCTGCGGACACCCACAGAGTCGACGAGCCCTCTCAGCTTGAGTCCGTGCTGAGCTCCATCGGGCATGTCCCCGAAGTGAGCGTCGAAGAGTTCATCGACGGCGAAGAGTTCACCTTCGACACCATCTGCGCCCAGGACAAGGTGCTCTTTCACAACATCTGCTGGTATCGCCCACGGCCACTCATCGCCCGCACCGTCGAGTGGATGGACAGCCAGACCATCGCCCTGCGCGACCCCAACGACGACTACGTGAAGTCTGGCTGCGAAATGGGTTTTCGTGTACTCGACGCCCTGGGCTTCACCGACGGCTACACCCACATGGAGTGGTTCAGAAAGCCCGACGGTGAAGCGGTTTTCGGAGAGATCGGCGCCCGTCCACCGGGAGCGCTCACCGTAGAGACGATGAGCTTTGCCGCAGACTTCGACTGCTACCGCGGCTGGGCCGAAGCCACCTGCTTGGGTCATTTCACCCAGCCCGTGCAGCGGCGCTACAACGCTTCATGCATCTTCAAGCGCGCTCGCGGGCAAGGACGCATCGAGGCTGTTCACGGCATGGAGCGCTACTTACAAAAGTACGGCGAGCACGTGATCCGCGTGGACATGCTTCCCGTGGGAGCCCAGCGACGCAACTGGTTGGCGACGTTGCTCTCCGACGGCCACATCGTGCTGCGCCACCCCGACCTCCAAGCCACACTGCAAATGTCCGACGCCTTCGGTAGCGAAGTCTGGATCGAAGCCGGGGCGTAAGCCCAAACTCAGTGCACACTCACCGCCAGCTCACCGCCCGAGCACACCTAGAGGACAGCCATGACACGCTGGATCACTGCAGCCCTGCTGTGCATCGTCACACTCAGCCTCGGCGCTCAAGCCAGCGCGGCCACTGGCGACACCCTCTCAGGCCCCAAGCTCACTGCTAGCGCATCCGTCGACAGCATCACCGAGCAGTTGTGCCACACCAGCGACGCCATTTGGCAACACGCAGAACTCGCGCTCAAAGAGACGAAGAGCTCGAAGCTCCTTGCCGATCTCCTTGAGGCAGACGGCTTCTCTGTGCAGCGCGACATCTCTGGCATGCCCACCGCCTTTGTCGCCGAGTTCGGCTCCGGCGCACCCGTGGTGGCCTACCTGGCCGAGTACGACGCTCTGCCCACCTTGAGCCAGACCGTCAGCGCCACAGTCACACCGCGCATCCCCGGCGCCCCCGGTCACGGCTGCGGGCACAACCTCTTCGGCGCAGGCTCCGTGGGCGCCGCCATCGCCCTCAAAGCCACCATGGAAGCCCACGATCTCCCGGGCACCGTGCGCATCTTCGGCACCCCAGCCGAAGAGCACGGCATCGGCAAGGTCTTCTTGGTGCGCGACGGCTGGTTCGACGACGTCGACGCCTGCCTCTCCTGGCACCCGGCCAACCAGAACGAAGTGTCGCTCCAGCCCAGCAAGGCCCTGCGCTCCTTCGAAGTCACTTTC
>JBLIMM010000348.1:0-5036 GCA_047638635.1 Pseudohongiellaceae bacterium
CGCGCGCTGGTCCTCTTTCAGCCCAAGAACGACAGCGGTCTTGTGGTCCTCACCAACGGGCTCCCGGGCCACAAGCTGATGTCCGCAATGGTGGCTGCCTTCGATGGCCAAGAGCACAGCCTGTTCGCGGGCCCCCGCCCGGGCTCGTTGGTGGAAGAATCTCGCTGAGCGCTCCACAAACAGAGAGCACTCCGAAACAGATCTCGCCCTCTCACTAACGAGCCCAGCACAGGCCCCCGAACTGCAGCCACCGACTCGACTGGATGGACGTTCCATTCAGACCTGAATGGGCCACCAGTACAAGTCGAGGGCTTTGTTATCATTCTGCCCTCGCAGTCTGATGAGTGCCTTTCAGCAGTACCCTTCACTACCCATCGCCTGGCCCGAAAAAAGCCCAGGCACCACGAGCTTGGACTCGCCATGACCGGCCGGATCATCGACGCAGTCACAGCCAACCTGCAACGGGCGGCTGTGATGGTGAACAGTATCGACGCTGACACCTACAAGAACGCCGCGCTGCCCCCGTACTACAGTGGCATTGGCGCTCACCTGCGGCACATCCTCGACATTTTCGCCTGCGTGATCCGCGGCCATGGTGCGGGCACGATCGACTTCACCGATCGCCGCCGGGACACCCCCGCTGAACAAGACCCTGCGCTCGGGCTGGCTTACCTCGACCGGGTCATCAGCGATCTCAACGCCCTGCGCCCTCTCGACGCGGGGACCTCGCTCACCATGCTGGACGACCTGGGCGAAGGGGAGCTGCGCATCCCCATTACCTTGGGTGCGGCCCTGGTCACCGCCCACAGCAACGCCATTCACCATTACGCGTGTATTGGTTTCTTGCTGAGCCAACAAGGGATCACCTTGCCCGACGAGCGCTTTGGGCTGAACCCCACCACGCCCCTGGCCACCCCGAGCTGAGCTCTGCTAATGCTGGGCGAGCATGTTTCGCAAGGCCCAGCAGGCTTCGGCACATTGCGCCTCGCGGCCTACGTCGTCTGCGTACACCGCAATGGTGAGCGACACCACCAACGCTCGTAAGCGAGCGAGCGCCCAGCGATCCGGCGAGATCTCGCCGTAGGTCTCACGAAAGTCGTGGTGAGCTGAACGGGGCAAAAAGGCGTGGGCCATGGCGAGATCCACAGCTGGGTCGCCTCGGTGGCAATCACCCCAGTCGATCACCCCGCTCAACCGCCCTGCGTCATCAACAATCACATTGCAGGCGTGCAGATCTCCGTGGACCAAGACGTCAGTGGACGGTGGAACACTCGAGGAAGCTGCTGCGAGTTCGGCATCAAAAACCGCTCTCTCGTTCAGCAATCCCCGCTCGCAGGCCCTTTCGATTCTCGACTCTGCTAACTCCCTGAGGCGGAGCACATCGAGCCGGCGGAGTTCATCCCCAGGAGCTCCCAGCTGCGCGACCTGCTCGGAGGGCAGACCGTGCAGTGTGCGCAAGAACTCGGCCAGGGGTCGGGCGCAGGCCCAGCGCTGCTCGTCGGTCAAGCCCAGACCATCCGCAGTCTGGCCCGGGAGCTTCCTGTAGCCGGCGAAGGGCCAGTCGCCGCCTGTCTCGCCGCCTGTTTCGCCTAGGGATGCGTATTGCGGGTTTGGGATGGCTAAAGGCAGCGAGCCTGCCAACGCAGGCAACACGCGGATCTCTGTGAGAGCGAGAGCCACAGCGACTTCCCGCCGCGGAAAGCGGAAGACCAGGTCGTCGCCCACCTGAAAAACCCAGTTGTCCCAACCGGCTGCCAAGGGGCGCAGGGGGAGCCCAGCCAGCTGCGGCCAGCGAACCTCGATGAGCTGCGCCGCCTGAGAAATGTCGAGTTGCCGATCGGCGAGCCAGGGTGTCTTCATCAGCGTCATCCTGCCCTGCCGTCGATGAGGCCGCCAGCTGGCTGTGCCACTCCACTCGTCGGGGGAGACAGCTTTCCACCGGATCGTTATCGTCGGCGGGCATCTCCTACCTCGCTGGCGAACCCTGAAGCCCATGTTTCTTCGATCTCTCGTCGCCGCACGTTGGGGCCGCCTCGCCCCGGTCTTCGTCCCAATCTTGGCCTTGGCGCTCACGGTTGCCGCGCCCCTCGCAGGGGCTCAAGACTCTGGCCTCGTAGGGCCCCCACAGCCCCTTGAGGACGTCATGGACATGGGCCAGGGAGTGCTGGCCTCGGTGAACAGCTCGGCGATCACCTCCACCGACCTGCTCAACAGTCTGCGGCTCCAGAGTCAGCCAGGTGCCGCCGTCGACCCCAGCATGGCCCATGGCTTGCGACGGCAGATTGCCGAGCAGATTCTGCTCTCAGGAGAGGCCGAGCGCCTGGGCATCGTGCTCAGTGATTCCGATGTCGAGAACTATTGGGAGCAGTACCTGGACGCGGTCCCCGATTTTGAAGCCCTCGCCGCAGAGGCTGGCACCACGGAGGACCGCCAGCGGGAGCTGGCCCGGCGCTCCGTTCTCTCGGAGATCTTCCTCTATCACAAGGTCGGCATCTGGGCGGAGTTCGGCGCTTACATCAAACCCAACCCAGTGCTCGAGAAGATGGTGGATGTCACCCCCGGAGAGTTGCGGGACCTTTTCAAGGTGGAGCGGGAGCGCTTCGACCGCCCCGCCACGGTGAGTTACAGCTTCTACCCTTGCGACAATCCCGCGCAGGCGGAGGGACTGCGCCTGGATCTCCTCGCCGGCACGGACATCAAAGACGTGCGCCCCGGACGAGAGACCGCCCTCGTCCCGGAACTCCAACGAGTGTTCTCCTTCTCAGAGGCTCTCGTGGAGTTCTTGCAGACCGCCCTCCCGGGGCAAATCTCAGCGGTTTTCGAGACAACTCTCGGAGACGATGAGCGGGCTGTGGTCTTCACCATCGATAGCCGGCAGCCGGCGAGCCCCGCAGATTTTGGGGCCGTCCAAGAAGAACTCAGGCGCTACCTACAACTCAATCGCCTCGATGTGGCCCGCAAACAGCTGGTCAAAGAGCTACAGAACAAGGCCGTTTTCTGGCCTGGGGACCTGTTCAAGGAAAAGCCTGACGAGCCCATCGGCACCGCAGAGCCTCTCCCAGAGGCTCCTACGAAGCCGTAGAACACATCTCCTGACGGGCTGCTGGAGGGCTCATTGGGGCCCCGGTCGGAGAGCATCTGTTGCCCAACAAAGCTAGACCGCTAGAATCCGTGTCATCCTGGGCCGTCCATCGAATTTGTGTCCACCCGATTCGATGGTGCCGCGCCACCGCTTCATGGAGATCCCTGTGCCATCAGACGATAAGTTCCCCGAGTTGGTCTTTCAGCGGGCCCATGGCCCAGGCGTCCACGAAGAACACTCCTTCGAAGATGCCCTGCGGAATCTCGTCCGCAACTCGCCTTTCCTGGGCATCTCGCTGCTGATTCACCTGGGCGTGTTGGCCATTTTCTTCTCCATGAAGCTCGATCCTCCAGAGATCGACGACAGCAAGAAGATCGTGGCCACCCCGGAAGATATTGAAGAGCCGCTCCCGCCCGAGATCGAAGAACCGCCTGAGATCGAAGAGATCGACGAGGTCATCGAGGAGCCCGTCCTGACCGAGGACGTGGTCACCGACGTGACCGAAATCATCGACAACCCCAGCGATGCTCCCTTCGAGAGCTCTAGCGCCAACGACGTCGTCGGCGTGGGTGGCGGTGGCGGCAGCTTTGGCGGCCGAGGTAAGTTGGGGAGTCGGGGCAAAAGGGCAGGTGCGCCCCACCAGCGCACCATTGACGACGCGCTCAAGTGGCTGAAGTTTCACCAGAGCATCGACGGCAACTGGTCAGCCAACGGCTTCGAAGACGAATGCGGGGGAGTCGGCGACGGCTACTGCACCGGACGTGGCTCGGTCATGCACGACGTGGGTGTCACAGGCCTCTCCCTGCTGGCCTTCTTGGGCGCAGGGAACACCGACAAGAGCGGTACGTACGCCAAGACCGTGAAGAACGGCCTCAAATTCTTGATCAGCGGCCAGTCTCGGGACGGCAACTACGGCGACGACACGATCAACGCCCACACCTATGACCACTTCATTGCCACCTTGGCGGTGATGGAGGCCTACGCGCTCACCAAGAGCCACATCTATAAGAAGTCGGCACGTAGCGCCTTGGAGTACATGTACGAGCTGCGTAACCCTGGCGCCGCTTGGCGTTACGGCGACCGCAGCAGCGATGACATGGTGGCCCACGCCAACGACGTGTCCGTCACGGGCTGGGCAGTGATGGTGCTGTCCCTGGCCCACGAGTACGACATCGACATCGACGAGACGGCCTTCGAAGACTCGATCTTGTTCATCGAAGAGATGACCGACAGCACGGGTCGCACCGGTTATTACGAGCCAGGCCAAGCCTCCTCACGTATCGAGGGTGCCGCTGACACCTGGCCCGACACCGAAACCGAGGCCATGACCGCTGTGGGCATCCTCTGCCGCATCTTCGCTGACCCGAACCTCGAGCGTGAAGGCAACGAGAAGGCCATCGAGGACGGCATCAAGATCATGCTCCAGAAGCCCATCGTCTTCGATCCCGACGGGGATATCGGCAAGATTGACTACTACTACTGGTACTACGCGACCTACGCGATTTACCAGTGGGGTGGCAACAGCTGGAAGACCTGGGAGAAGGGCATCAAGCAGGTAGCCGACCATCAGCGTGGCGAAGAAGATGGCGACATGCACGGTTCCTGGGATCCTCAGCTTGATCCCTGGGGTGGGCTCGGCGGCCGGGTGTACTCAACCGCGATCTTGGCCCTGCTCATGGAAGTCTACTACCGCTACGACAACGTCATGGGCAGTCACTGAGCGATCGCTTCTTCTTTAGGACGCTTAATGGGGCCTCCCCGGCTGTCAACCCATCCGTGAGTCACCCAGCCTAAAGGCGGCCTAAAGACTGGCTAGGTCTAGCCTAGACACAACGAAGCCCGGGACGCGGAAACGCATCCCGGGCTTCGTTGCGTTTGGCCCCGAGCGCGACGAGGCGCCCGGCATCCAGTGCACAAGCCCTTCAGTGCACAGGCCCTTCAGTGCAGGGTCTTG
>JBLIMM010000349.1:0-5023 GCA_047638635.1 Pseudohongiellaceae bacterium
GCGGGCGCGAGGTGCAGCGGGTCAACGTACGCATTCTGTGTGCTACCCATCGCAAGCTCAGCGAGATGGTCCACGGTGGCGACTTCCGCGAGGATCTGTTTTTTCGTTTGGCTGTGGCCCAGGTTGAGCTGCCGCCACTCCGGGAGCGGGTTGAAGACATCGCCGTACTGCTGCCGCACTTGCTTGAGCGCCACGGGCAGCTGCCCCGGGCCATCGAGCCGGAGGCCTTGGCGCTGATCGAGGCTCAACCTTGGCCTGGGAACGTTCGCGAACTTGAGAACTTTGTGCGGACGCTGCTGCTTTTCGATAGCGGTGCCGGGGTGCTCTCCGCAGAGGTTGTCCGTCGGATCCTGGGGCGTGGCCAGTTGACCCAGCAGGTGGAGAGTGTGTCAGCGCCCCGAGGAGAGCTGCCGGAAGTCGACGGGGACATGCCGCTCAAGGCGCGCATGGAGGCTTTCGAACGGAGCCAAATCCAAGAGGCTTTGTCTCGCAGTGAGGGCAACAAAGCCTCCGCCGCTCGAGATCTTGGTGTCTCGGTGAGAAGTTTCTACAAGATGCTCGATCGCCTCGGCCTGTCGTGATCTGCGCTACAGGGCCGTCAGGGCAGGGTTTTAGGCCGGGGCAATCGCCGAGAGGTTGCTGCGGCGATTGCGCTCCGTTGGGCTAGGTTCGGGGTATAGTGTTGCCTTGAGGCGCTTCGGCATGAAGTCCGCGGGGCGCCACGTTGCTCTTTCGCCGTCCTCGTCTGCTCCACGATGAAGTCATTCGTTCTCCGCCGCCTCAGTGTTGCCCTTGCAGTGGCCTGCCTCGTGATTCCGGCATGGTCCCTCGCAACCCGGGCTCTGCTGCACTTCGTCGCAGACTTTGACCAGCAGATCAGCGGCGGCACGGATACACCGGATTTCCTGGCCAAGGGCGGCGTCTTCGTAACCCAGGGACCGCCAGGTGTCTTCGATATCGCGCTGGACGGCACCGGTGAAGGCTTACTCGTCGTGGGCGAGAACGTCTTTCAGACACCCGCTGTCCTCACCGGCGAACTCGACGAGCCGGCATACAACAGCATCATCGATGTTGAGTTCATCCTCGATCCGGCTGGCCCTGTCAGTGGGCTAGTGGTCTCCTTCGTGGATGACAACGGTGGGGGAATGATCGACCTTGAGTTCGAAGAAACGGACGGGGGCAAAGTCAACATCGGTGGGCACAGCTTGGTGCTGAGCGGTGGCAGCACAAACGACACCGGCGATGTAGGCCCACTGCACTTCGCCTTGTGCTTCAAGAGCACCTTGCTCAACGTGAACACTTGGCAGCTCACGCTGACCAACGGCTTGAGCTCTCAGGCTGTCTCCGGCTTCTTGCCTCTGACCGGGCCACTGTCCTTGGCCAAGGTGAAGCTGCTGCGCCCAGGTAGCTCCGAGAAGGGCACTTGGACCATGGACGATCTGGTCATTGCTTCGCCCTTCGACACATCCTTGGTCGTTCAGTAACGGAGAGCCGATGCGCGTCCTGGTGACGGCAGGCGGGACGAGAGAGCCCGTCGACGATGTGCGTGTGCTGACCAATTCGAGCACGGGTCGCCTGGGCGCACATCTCGCTGACGTGTTTGCCGCGGCAGGGCACGACGTGCTCTTGCTCCATAGTCACGGAGCCGTGCGGCCGCAGCGGATGGTGGCTCGCCAGGTCTTCGGTCCTGCGGCGGAGCTGGGTGAGCTGCTGAAGCACCATGTGCCAGGCTGCGACGCGGTGATCCATGCCGCAGCGGTCTCGGACTTCGTCCCAGATCGCACCGAAGGCAAGATTAGCTCTGGGGCAGACGAGCTCGTGTTGGTCTTGCGCCGGGCTCCAAAGCTGATCGACGGCTTACGGGCCTTGGCGCCTGGAGCTTGCTTGGTTGGCTTCAAGCTGACCTCGGGTAGCACCCGCGATGAACGCCTTACGATTTCACGGTCGTTGCTCGACCGGGCCCAGCTCGACTTGGTGGTGAGTAATGACGTTTCCCAAGTCGACGAGCACGATCACGAGGTCATGCTGATCGGGCGAGGCGCGCCTGTAGGCCATGGCGGCGGCAAAGCTGCGGTCGCTGCAGCGATCTTGCGCCGAGTCGAAGAGCTGGTGGCAGCGTCCAGTAGCGCGGCGCCTTCATGAAGGTTTTGCTGGGTGTGACGGGCTGCATCGCCGCCTACAAGGCCTGCGAGGTTGTGCGCCGACTGGGCGACTCGGGCCACGAGGTCCAGGTGATTCTCACGGAGTCGGCGACGCGCTTCGTGACGCCGCTGTCGTTCTCGGTGCTCTCGGGGCGTCCCGCGGCCACGTCGCTCTGGGGCGGGGACGGACAGATCGACCACATTCGCTTGGCACGCTGGCCTGATCTGGTGCTGCTCGCACCGCTCACGGCGAACACCATGGCGCGCCTAGCCCACGGCATGGCAGACGATTTGCTCACCACAGTGGTCCTGGCCACCGAGGCCCATGTTCCCATGGTGCTGGCTCCTGCCATGAACACAGCCATGTGGGAGAACCCTTGGGTGAAGGCCAACCTCGACGGGTTGATGTCCTCTGACCGCTGCCATTTGGTTGCGCCGGTGGCGAAAACTTTGGCTTGCGGAGAAGAGGGCGTAGGGGGCCTTGCGAGCGAGTTAGCCATTGTTGCGGCGGTCGATCAGCTGGTAGATCGAGGGTAAGGCTCAAGCCAGCGACGGGAGGTAGACGAAGGGAGTTCTGCGTTGGGAGGCTCTTCCCAGCGACGCTCTCTCCTGTCGTGCGGTTGGGTCGCTGTTCCTGACGACGCAACCGGGTACACCGCAACGCTGGCGGCCCAACCGCACATTTTAGACGCACAAGCGAGCGTTCAAATCCGGGCGCGTTCTCGAACAGATCCGTCGGACGTTACAGCGGAAAATCTTGGCGTGAGCCGCCAGCGACCGGCAGCACGGGTTTCGGTACCATGCCCGTTTGACCGCCCGCGGGCCCCCTGAGAACGATCCGATGTCCCTGGATGACAGCCGCCACCGCTCAACCGACATCCGTCGCCGCCTGAACCAAATCAAGGACTCTCTTTGACGCTGAGACACTAGGCGCAAGACTCGTCGAGCTAGAGAAGATCATGGCCAGTGATGGCTTCTGGGATAGCCAGGAGTCCGCGCAGGTCACGGTGAACGAGCTGAAGCAGGTCAAGGCATCACTCGATCCGATTCTGTCGCTTGAGAGCCAGCTCGAAGACATCAACCTGATGGTCGAGCTGGTAGCAGAGGACAACAACGAAGAGAGCCGTGCTGAGGTTGATGCCTTGGTTGAGGCTGCCGCTGCCGACATGGAGGCGCTCGAGTTTCGAGTGATGTTGGGCGGCGAGTACGACGCTCGGGATACCTATCTGTCTGTGCAGGCTGGTGCCGGTGGTACCGAGTCGTGCGACTGGGCTGAGATGTTGCTGCGGATGTATGTCCGCTGGGCAGAGCGGGCCGGCTTCAGCTTGGAGGTGTTCGACCGTCTCGACGGCGAAGAGGCCGGAGTGAAGTGGGCCACGCTGCTGATCAAGGGCGCCTATGCCTACGGCTACCTCAAGGCCGAATCGGGTGTGCACCGCTTGGTGCGCATCTCACCGTTCGACAGCCAGAACCGCCGCCAGACCTCGTTTGCAGCCATCGAAGTCATGCCTGTGATGGATGACGCGGAGGCCCCGGACATTCGCAGTGAAGATCTTCGAGTGGACACCTATCGCGCTGGCGGTGCCGGTGGTCAGCACGTCAACAAGACCGACTCTGCGGTGCGTCTGACTCACTTGCCCACGGGCATTGTGGTGGCCTGCCAGAGTGAGCGCAGCCAGTACAAGAATCGCTCCACGGCGATGAAGATGCTCGGTGCGAAGCTCTACGCTAAAGCCGAAGCCGATCGCGAAGCAACGATGGCAGGCATCGCGGGCGATAAAGGAGACATCGGCTGGGGCCACCAGATTCGCTCCTACGTGTTGCACCCTTACCAGATGGTCAAAGACCACCGCACCAACCTCGAAGTGGGCAACGCTAGCGGTGTGCTCGACGGTGATTTGAAGCTCTTCATCGAAACCTACCTACGCAGTCGCAGCGGCTCAGCTGCGTCCGAAGAAGGATGACATCCGTGAAACGTCGTGCGTTGCTTTCCGTCACCGACAAGACGGGCATTGCTGCTTTTGCTGCTGGGCTGTCCCGTGCCGGTTTCGAGTTGCTCTCTACCGGGGGGACCGCTGCAGTCTTGCGTGAGGCGGGCCTTGAAGTGCTCGACGTGGCGCAGGCCACTGGTTTTCCCGAGATGATGGATGGGCGGCTGAAGACGTTGCACCCGGTCGTCCATGGGGGCTTGCTCGGCTTGCGTGACAACGAGAGTCACGTGGCGTCTATGGATGCCCACGGCATCTCACCCATCGACGTGGTGGTGGTCAATCTCTACGCCTTCCGAGAGACAGTGGCAGCTCCTGACGTGAGCGACGAAGCTGCTATCGAAAACATCGACATCGGTGGGCCGGCGATGATGCGTTCGGCTGCGAAGAATCACGCCTCGGTGTGGGTCGTCACAAACCCAGCTGACTATGACGAGGTCTTGGCAGGGCTGGCCAGTGAAGCGGCGGACGCCGTTGCCGCCCTGAGCTTCCGTCGCGATCTGGCTGCTCGTGCCTTTGCTTGCACTGCTGCCTACGATGCGGCTATTTCGAGCTGGTTCGAGGCTCGTCTTGGACATGTACCTCCGCGTACTTTGGTCCTGGACGGTGGTGCGGGTGAGCCCTTGCGCTACGGGGAGAACCCCGCTCAGAAAGCGTCATTTCACCGCTATGGCAGCAGCGAGGCGAGCATCGCCACGGCAACGCAGCTGTCCGGTAAGGCCCTGTCCTACAACAACATCATGGATGGGGATGCTGCCCTCGAACTTGTCAAAGAGTTCTCTAGCCCTGCCGCCGCAGTGATCAAGCACACCAACCCCTGTGGTTGTGGAGTGGGCGACGACCTGGCAACGGCTTTCGCACGGGCTTGGTCCGGCGACCCTCAGTCGGCCTTCG
>JBLIMM010000350.1:0-5011 GCA_047638635.1 Pseudohongiellaceae bacterium
GTGCTGCGTGGCCAAGGTGACGAAGTCTTTCAAGTCACCGCGCTTGGTCACATGCACCAACTCGGCATAGCCCTTGGCCAGCAAGAGGTGCTGTTGTGCCGTCCCCTCGGGCTCGGTGCTGGCCTGATCAAAGTACTCAAAGGCGGCGTACAGCTGCAGCAGTCGCTGGGCCATGATCGGGTCTGCATCGGCGTCGGCCATATCCGTGACTGCGATGAGCATGTCGCGGTACTGCTCGGCCTTTTCGAAGTCGCCGATCTTGGCCAGCTTGAGCATGATGCCGGTGTACTTGTTCTTCTCCCCGAAGGGGTCAGAGTCGGACCAAGTCCATGTGGCCAGGGCGGCGAAGACGAGGCTGGCACAAATCAGCGGGATGCGTCTGCGCGCCGCTGCTGCTGTGGCGAACCAATCGATGGTCAAGCCAGCGAAGACCGCCATGAGCGGCAAGACTTGCAGGCGAAAACGCGCCAGAATGTAGAGCGCGATGACCGACGCCGAGACTGCGCCAAACATCAAGTAAGGCACGGCGAGTTTTCGTTTGCGGGGGATGCCCAAGAGCAATCCCAGTAGCGCCGCCGGAGCGAGAAACGACAGGGACACAAAGCCCAGCTTGAGCATGCTCAGGTGACTGCGATGCAAATAGAAGTCGACGTTGTTGGGCACTTCGTGACTGTTGAAGAAAGCCTCAGTTTTGTTCCAAAGCAGCTCCACATAGCCCCACGGGTCGGAACGGTGGGTGGCCAAGGTGTAGGCCATAGAGCGGGTCAGCGAGAAGTTGCTGTCCTGCAAGATGCGGCGCATGGCATCGGCCGGAGGAGTCCAGCCCACGCCGTCTTGGCCCTGCACGTTACCGGCGACGAAGACCTCGGGCCCTCGGGTGCTCAAGCGGAACGGCGCCGTGCCCACTGTGACATTACGGGCAAAGGCGGGCGAGGCCACCACGAACCAGCCCACCACGAGGACGGCGCAGGTGAGCGCCAGGCGAGTGGGAGCCCGTCGGCGCCAAACGGTGACGACACCCAGCGTGATCAGCAGCAGCGGCACGCCCGTCTCTTTCGCCAGGGTGAAGAGTCCCAAGCTGGTCCCGGCGAGAAACCACGACGCGAGGCGATCCCGCTCGACGGCGTTGACTAAGGCGAGCGTGCTCAAGGCCACGAAGAAGGCCATGGGACCGTCGCGCAAAATGAACGCGTCGTAGAAAAAATACGGGCCGCAGAAAGCGAGCAGCAGGCCTGCAAAGAGGCCTGCACGTTGGTTGACGGTTCGCTGGCCGATGAGCACTGTGAGCCAGCAAGCTAAGGCTCCCAATAACGCCTGAAAGAGCCCCACATGAACGTGTTCATCGCCGCTGAGTGCGTACACCACAGCGATGAGATAAGGGTACAGAGGTGCTTGGTGGAAGGTCTTTTCGCCGCCGTACCATTCGATCCAACGACCTTCGGGGGCAACGTCTTCGGTCCAATGGTGGTAGGCGTGGGGTTGTTCGCGGCAGAGCCAATCGCCGTCTGCAATGCCCCGAGCCCACTGGGCGAAAACGTAGTTATCAGTTTGGTCAAGACGACTGACGTCGAGCCCCAGCACATCGGCGTCTTCTAGGACGTAAGACACCCGAATGGTCAAGGCCAGCAGGAAGACCATGAAGCCCATGTAACGCTGCAGACGTTTCACGGCAGGGTCTCCAGCCGTCGACGAAAGCTGAGCGTGTCGGGGGCCGCATCCACGGCGGCACTGAGCAACTCTCGGACGATCTCTAAGGAACCCTCTGTTGCGGACAGCAGCTCGGCTCGGGCCTGTAGGACGGCGAGTTCAGCAAAGAGCTGGCCTTCCCCCGGGGGGACGAGGTCGAGGGCCTTGATGAAGAGCGATGCCGACTCATTGTAACGCCCGCGGAGCAACTCCACGGTGGCCACGGCGCGCCAGGCTTCGGGGTCGCTCGTTCGATTCTGTCCATCGGCCACGGCCTGGGCGTAGAGTCGGTCGAGACTGATCGGGCTGATCTCGTAGTAGCGCTCGCTCAGTGCGCGCATGGCCCCGGGAACCTCGCCGTGCCGCCCCAGGCCTTCGAGGGCTTCGACCCGAAACCATCCAGCGAGAAGATTGTCCGGGTCGGTCAAGAGCTGTAACTCGGCCTCCCGTAGCAGCGCATCCATTTGCCCCGCTTCGGAGAAGAGTGCTGCGCGGAAGAACGACCAGCTGGTGCGGTGGGAAAAGAAGTCTTTGAGCGACCAGGCCTGGGCCACCACGTCTTCTGGACGATGCCCCTGGGCACGCCAAGCGCGGGCCATGGAGCGAGCGATGCGTCCTGGCTTCGAGCTGCCGAGGTCGATTTGCAGCAGGGTGATCGGGTAGGGCTTGGCGCCCCAGTGCATCAACGCTTCTTCGTAGGAGCGCAGTGCCTCGCTGCTGTTCCCGGCCGCGAGATAGAGATCTCCGACCTCTTCCCAACGTGCAGCTCGCCCGACGACGTCGTCGCGATAGAGCAGCGTGCGCTCAAGGAACTCTGCGGCAGCGCCCGGGTTCCCCGCTTCGATTTGCACATCGGCGAGCACTTCTAGGTTGTGCTCGAAGGCCCACGGTTGGTCGAGGATCTCGTCCAACTGAGCGATGGTGGATTCGGGACTGGAGGATGTCTGCGGTTGCAGGTTGTGCTCTCCCATGGCTTGGCGCGCACGGAGGATATCTGCTTGGTAGAAGATGTTTCCGGTCATGGCCCGCACCTGCTCAAAGCAGCTCAACGCTTGAGCGGGCTCGTCCTGCTCCATGAACAAGCGGCCCCGTTCATGGAGGATCGTGTGTCGTTCCACGATGGGCACATCGCTTTCGAAGTAGTCGAGCAGGGCGTGGGCCTGTTCAGCAGCGCCAGCCCTTTGGAACGCCAGGAAGGTGTCCATCCAGTTCTTGCGTCCCACCAAGCCACCTTCGCTGTGTGTCTTGATGTGCTGCCCGTGCAGAATCTCGATGGCTTCGTTCAGACTGATAGGCCCTTGGTCATCCAGGCCGCCCACATTGAGAATGCGCTTGCCAGTCTGGCTGTCGTCCACCCAACTGAGCGCTTCGATCACGCCGACATCGAGGCTGAGTCCTTCGACCAAGCGCTCCAGGGCTTCGGTCCTGCGGCCCGTCTTGCACAGGGCCATGATGGCGTCGGCGCGGTTGCGGTTTTGGTGAATGCTGCCATGTTCGTCGTCGAGGGCTTGGGACAGCGTGTCTGCCGCTTCAGGGAACATCTTGGCGCGCATGTAAAGGTGCCCCAGCATGGCCCGTGCGGCACCGTATTGGGGCGCTCGGTCGGAGAGTCGCTGCAGCAGATTATGAGCCACCGGAAATCCAGCGGGCTGGGACTCATACCAGCGGGCCAGCAGCTCATAGCAGTGCTCAAGGTTGGGGTCGAGTTCAAGGGCTCGCTCGGCGGAGGCGATGGCATCGGCCATGGTGGAGTGAGACCCGCTGGCAGAAGCGGACTGCAGCACCTGCAATCGGGCTTGCTCCATGTAGCGACGGGCCGCGACGCCATCGAGCCCTATGGGCAGCAGGATGACGGCAAGACCTGCGAGCCACAACAGCCCATAGCCAAGGCGAATCGAGGTCGCTTTTGGGCGCACTGTCGTCGCCAGGATGATCCCTGTGAGCAAGAAGAAGGGTTCAGGGACTACGGTGTCCAGGGCAAGGCCGACGTCGAGTTGATTGGCTAGCAGCAGAGCGACGAGAGCAGCCAAGAGGGCGTCGGCGAGGCGAGGAGCCAGAGCAGCGTGGGACGGAGGAGGCCGCTTCCAGAGCGCTGCCATGAGCAGGAGCGCCCAGAGTAAGAACAGCACCATGGCAGGGAGCCCAGCTGACTGGGCTACGTAGAGCGTCACGTTGTGAGGGTGTGGCGACGTGGGCTCGTTGAAGAAGCGACTGCCTGGCTGAAAACGGTATTGGGAGACGAAGGTATGCGGGCCCACGCCGAGCCAAGGCTGGGACTCGATGACCGCCAGGGCATTACGCCAGGCATCCAGGCGATAGTCGAGGGAGGTTTCGAAGCGGTCCAGGCTAGAAGCGGAGAGTTCTTGACCTCGCTCGGTGCTGAGCCCCCAAACGCCCGTGGCCAGTAAGAAGAGGACCAAGGCTGCCGCGCTGACCAGGGCCCGACGGCTGAAGTGGGCCACAATGCGGCGCACCGTGGGCAGCAGGACCATGCCGGCGAGACCGAGGATCAGCAGGGCCTTACCAGATCGCGAATCTGTGGCCCAAGTCGAGGCAGCGAGAAGTACGGCGGAGATCAGTAGTTGGGCGCGATGCTTGCTGCTGCTCATCGCCAAGCCGCAGGCAATGAGGGTCTGAAAGGCAAAGAAAGGCGCAAGAAAATTAGGGTGCTGGCGAAAGAGCGTCAGCCGAGTGTTGAGCGCTGGATGCAGGTCTACGTTGAGCGCCAGAAAGCCCTTGAGCACCAAGCCACACAGAGCGACCACGAGCGCAACAAACAGCGGGGCCAGGAGCAGTCGGCGGATGGCCTCAGGGCTTCGCGGGCGAGCCGCCACGGCGAGCATCAGCAGGCTGGCCGCCAGGATCCACGAGAAGGAGGGGCTCGCGTGCAGTGGGTTGCGGCCGAAGAGTGTGGCCAAGGCCAGCAAGCCCACCACAGAGAGGCCTGCAAGAAGCACGGGCTTCAGTGGGACGCGGCCGGCTCCCCGGGACAGCTGCTCAAGAAGGGCGAGGCTGGCCAGGCAAAGGGCGGTGGGGCCATCGAGTAACAGGAGCGCGCCACTGAGGGGCAGGCTGGCCGCCGCGAGCAGCAGAAAAGGGTTGCTGTCTGACCTTTGGCGGCGAAGCCATAAGGGAGTCAGCCCCGCCAGCAACGGATAAATGAAGGCCAGGACCGGCGGAACCTGCTCACGAATCGCCGTGATGGTGCTGTCCACGGGAACGTGAGACAGGGCAATCGTGCAGAGGGCAAAGACCAGCAGGCACAACCCATGCTCAGAAAGAGTGAGCGATCGCCACCGAGTTGGGCTCCGTTTGGACATCAGGG
>JBLIMM010000351.1:0-5001 GCA_047638635.1 Pseudohongiellaceae bacterium
CCGGTGAATTTGCCACCGTGCTGGCGGGTGGTGGTGTCGACAGCAGCGAGGGCAACGCGGCGAGCGGGGACTACTCCGCGGTGGGCGGCGGCCGGCGCAACGCCGCCACGGGGGCAGCCAGCAGCGTCAGTGGGGGAGCCGATCGCAGCGCTCCTGGCGCTGACGATTGGTCCGCCGGGAGCCTGTCCGAGGATTCGTAGGGCTTGGTGGGAGTTGCGTAGGCGAGTTCCTCGTTGACCAAAGCTTCGAGGTCACACCGTCAGGAACGGCCCTGCCCGCATTGCCCGCAGAACTTGGCGTCCGCACTGAGCGGGCTGCCGCAGCCCGTGCAGTAGCCAGCTGCGTTTGGAGTGGAGGGAGTGGCCTTCAGGTCGCCTCCGCATGCGCTACAGAAACTGCCGGGAGCCACGCTGGCGTTGCAGTCGGGGCAGACGATGCCGGCGGCTGCTGGCGCCAGGACTTGTCCCCCGCGCCGGTCGCTGACTAGCATCTGGGCCAAGCCCATGCCTATGCCGAGGCCGGCTCCACCCATGAGACCCGCGCCTGCTGCCCCTTCGCCAGTGCCTCCACCCCCGCCTTTGGCCATGCCCTCGCCTGCGCCCATGAGAGCCTTGCCCGCAGCGAAGTCTTTGTATGCGGCCACGCCGCCCACGGTGCGCAGGTAGGCCGCGTCGGTGTAGAGTCGCTTCAAGTTGTCGGCGTCCTCTTCGTCGATGGCGACGACGAAGTTGCCGAGCCGAGCGATGCGCACGCCGTAGCCGTTGACGTGGCTTTCCAGGCCGCAGAGCACATCCGTTTCGATCTCTTCGGTGTAGGCGCCCGAGGTGACGTCGAGCAGCGGCCACTTGTTCTTCACGCAGAGTTCGGCCACCCGATCGCGGATGACCTTCAAGACCTGTTCCTTCATCCAGCTGCGCACTTGGTAACTCTCGGCCCGTCCCATGCCAACGAGACCGGTGATCAGCTGCTCGGCATCGGTGACCCGAAAAGAGAACTCACCGTGGACCATGGTCTCGACTGGGATGCCACTTTTGGGATCTTCGACGTGCCCTACGCGACCACCAAACTTGAGCCCGGTGTGTTCGCGCATGCTGACGAAGAAAATCTGGGCCAGGAAGACGTTGCCGCCCGTGAACGAATCGACCAGCTCTGAGAGAAAGGGGAGGTTGCTCGACTCGAGGGTGTGTCGACCGGCATTGAGCGTGCCGACAATCTTGCCGTCTCTGAAGAAGACCGCTTGCTCGTCGGCTCCCACAGTGAGCTGCGATTTCATGGGGATCGTTGGGTCGGGGTGCTTCCAGACCACCTGCGAGCGAGCGTCGTCTGGGCGGGCGATCATCATTTCGCCGACGCCGCGCTTGAACCAATCGATCAGACCCATGGCAGTGTTTCCATGAAGAGGGTTGTGGGAAGAGTGTTGTGGGTGGCGGAGAGTGACGGCTCCGCTCATAGACCCGGAAGTGCTCAGCTGCAGCTCTGTTGCCAGAGGTGCCAAGTCCCCATCGGGGCCGGTGATTGTGCGTCGCCTCGCTGTAGTTTCGCAAAGCTCGCTTTGTGTGACCCCCATGACAATCTCCTTGGGCGCTGGGATGCAGGCACGGCTTGGGCCATGCTTTCAGGGCATCTCATGGTTTGATCTGAGGCCCATGGCTTCGTGAGACCCTGGTTCTTCCTCGCCCATTGGACCCTTGCCCATGACTTCCGGTGACGGCGCTGACGAAGAAGCGGCTCTGCACACCCAGGACAGCGCTCGCCACGGGTTTTCCTGCGAGAACTGCGGGGCGACCCTGCGCTGGGACCCGGTGGCAGATGCCCTGTCTTGCGATCATTGCGAGACAACTCAAGCCGTGCCCCGAGCCAAGGGCTCCATCGTCGAACGCCCCTTAGACGCGGCGGGGGAGGCTGCCCGTGGGTTTGGCCTAGAGTTGCGCGTAGCACGTTGCAACGAGTGCGCTGCGCGGGTGACCTACGACGGAGCTTCTGTCGCCGAGCGTTGTGCTTTCTGCGGCTCGGCGAGCGTGCTGGCCCAGGAGGCCAACCGTAATGGGCTGCGCCCCGAGTCGTTGCTGCCCCTGGATATCGGTCGGGCCCAAGCGGAAGAAGCTTTCTCGAAGTGGCTCGGCAAGCTGTGGTTTCGCCCCAACGCGCTGAAACGTGTACGAGTCGCCGAAGCGGCTGGTGTGTACGTGCCCTACTGGACCTTCGATTGCCAGGTGCACTCGGATTGGTCGGCGGATGCCGGGTACTACTACTACGTCACCGAAACTTACGTGACTCGAGTGAACGGCAAGAGCCAGGTGCAGACGCGACAGGTGCGGAAGGTGCGCTGGGAGCCAGCATGGGGCGCCCGTGACGATCACTACGACGACTTGCTCGTGAGCGCTTCGGCGGGACTGTCCAGCGAATTACTCAGCGAGTTAGGCGGCTTCGACACCAGTGAACTCGTGCCTTACCGCCCAGAGTACTTGGCCGGCTGGCAGGCGGAAGAGTACTCGGTCGACCTTGAGCAAGGCTGGCAGGCCGGCCGTGGCCTGGTGGAGGATCGTCAGTTTCAACGGTGCAGTGGTGACATCCCCGGGGACACGAGTCGGCACTTGAGCGTGGACAACGACGTGTCCCAGATTCTCTGGAAGCACGTGCTGTTGCCGGTGTGGAGCTTGGCCTACACCTACCGAGGAAAACCCTGGCCAGTGTTGATCAACGGGCAGTCGGGGAGGGTGGCCGGAAAAGCTCCGTTGAGTTGGGTCAAAATCTTGGGGGCTGTGGTGGGAACAGCTGTGGCTGTGGGAGCAGCGGCAGCGTTTTCTTCGTGAGCTTGAACACCGCAGGGACCATGGCCGTGCGCCGAAGCTAGCCCCGCCGGTATGATCGCGGGCCTTGCGATGCGGTCACAGCCGACCCTCGCGTTCTTGTTCCTGCCGTTGCCCCCTGTTCCTAGCTCACCATGATGCAACTCGTCATCACTTTCATTGTCATGGGCGCGTCCGCCCTGTGTTGTTTCGGCCAGGTGGGCGAGCCCTTGCGTTTTGGTGACCCGCTGGAGCTTTCCGACGGGGGCCCGTTCTTCCCCTTGGCGGATCACGACCCGGCGCAGCCAACCCCTGAACAGGTCTTGGGCCAGGGGCATGGCACACGGTTAGCTCGCTACGAAGAAATCGTGCGCTGCTTTGAGCTCTGGGCGGACACCTCTGAGCGCATGACTCTGTCGGCGCACTCGACCAGCCACGAGGGGCGGGCGTTGTTGTCCGCGATCATTACGTCCCCCGGGAACCACGCGCGCATCGCCAGCATTGCTGCCGACTTTGCCCGTCTCGTCGACCCCGCTGATCTGGACGCCGCCGCAGCAGAGGCTCTGCTAGACGAGTTGCCCGCCATTGCTTGGCTGGGCTACTCGATTCATGGGGACGAACTCTCCGGCGCCGACGCGTCGTTGGCTGTAGCCCATCACTTGGTCGCGGACCGCAGCGCGGACATGGAGCGCTTGTTGGATCAACTGGTGATTGTCATCGACCCGGTGATGAACCCTGATGGACGCGAGCGCATTGTGTCGCAGATTGAGCAAATGAGCGGCCGTGTGACCAATCTGGATGTGGGCGCCATGCAGCGGGGGCGTTGGCCCTACGGCCGTGGCAACCACTACCTCTTTGATCTGAACCGCGACTGGATGACAGGGGTGCATCCGGAGACGCGGGGTCGCTGGGCTGCGGCCAGAGCCCTCCCGCCGCAGCTCTTTGTGGACGCCCCTGAGATGGGCGCCCTCGACACGTTTCTGTTCTATCCCCAGTCTGATCCGCACAACCACTTCTTGCCGTCGACTTTGGATAGTTGGCAACAGGTGTTCGCCGCCGACCAGGCTGCGACCTTCGACGCCGAAGGCTGGAGCTACTACACCCGGGAGTGGGCCGACGCCTGGGCGCCCTTCTACTCGGACGCTTGGGGGTCCTTGAGCGGAGCCGTGGGCATGCTCTACGAGCAAGCGGGTATCGCGGGTTTTCCCTTGCGCAATTTGGCCGGGCAGCTCGTTACCTATCGCGACACCGTGCGCCATCAAGCGCTGTCGTCCATGGCAAACTTGAACACGTTGGTCGATCATCGCCGGGAGGTGCTTGCGGACTTTCTGTCGAACAAGCGCGCGGCCATCGATCCGGGGAGCCCGGGCAACGGGCGCATGCTGGTCTTTCGTCCGGGCCGACATCCCACTCGTGAGCGAGAGCTGTTGTCGTTGCTGTTGGGGCAAGATATCCGGGTGTATCGCCTGAGCGACTCGCTGACGGTGAACAATGGGACGGACACGCTTGGCGAACACCACGAGTCTCTGGACCTACCAGCCGGCACTTGGTTGATTCCCGCGGCACAGCCCTTTGGGGCTTTGGTGAAGAGCTATCTGTCGTTTGACGTGCGCCTGGGCGAGCGCTTTC
This sequence comes from Pseudohongiellaceae bacterium, assembly GCA_047638635.1. Taxonomy (GTDB): domain Bacteria; phylum Planctomycetota; class B15-G4; order B15-G4; family B15-G4; genus CAZIAK01. Next base: position 4,419 of record JBLIMM010000351.1, read on the forward strand.
TGCTCAAAGAACGCGAAGACCTGGAGCGGGGTGAAGGCACCAACATCTACGACGTGACCGCTTGGTCCTTGCCGCTACTCTTCGACCTGGACGCCCTGTGGTGCGATGCTCCGGCGGACGTACCCGGGTTGAAACTGACCATAATTCCTGAAGCTCTCGGCGAGCTGGTTGAGCTGCCAGGTCAGGGACAGCCGGTGGCCTGGGTGGTGGATGGGAGCGACGACCGCTGCCTGAGGTTCGCCGTGTCCGCCATGGAAGCAGGGCTCGTCGTTGTGGCTGCTGACGAAGCGTTCGATGGCGATGAACATCGCTTCTCCCGGGGCTCGATCCTGGTACGTCGAGCAGACAACGACACTGGCTCGCTGCGAGAGCATGTGTCCCGAGCGGCGGACGACGGTGGAGTCACTGCCGTCGCGGTTTACGGCGGCCGTGCACCGGACGGCGGCGCTGATCTGGGCGGAGGACACTTCGCTTATCTGAGCCGCCCGCGGGTGGCCATGTTGAGCAACGCGCCTGTGGGCACGGACACGTTTGGTCATCTGTGGCATGTACTCGACCAACGGCTCGGTGTGCCCGTGTCGTT
>JBLIMM010000352.1:0-4935 GCA_047638635.1 Pseudohongiellaceae bacterium
GGTAGCGGGATCCAACGGCTGAGCAGCGATTCTACGGCGCAAGCGCCGGTCATCACACGGTTCATGGATGCGCTCGGCAACACCCGTCGCTCCGCGAGCCAAGCTGCGGGGTCGGCGGGGGGCTGCCGCTCAACGGGCCGCCCACGCCGGCCTGCCAGGGCCACCAGAGTCACCGCCGAGTGAAACGGGCGCAGCCGTAGCAGCTGCAGCCCCGCGTCGCTCAACGCAGCGCGCAGGGTGGGCTTGGTGTAACGGCGGCGGTGTCCCACCACAGTGTCTTCGAGGGACCACAGGGACGGGCGAGCGGGCACAGAAACCAGGAGCACCCCACCGGGACGCAACGCATCGTGGCAGGCTCGCAGCAACGGCGCTTCGTCAGCGTGTTCGAGAACGTCCATGAGCGCCACGACGTCTAGCGGATCTGCGAGAGGCAGAGTTTGTGCGCCGCTGCGAATCAAAGGCGCGCTCACACGCTCACGGGCAATGGCCAGGCCCGCCAAGCTCATGTCCAAGCCGATCACATCCAGGCCCATCTGCTGGAAGTGACGCAGAACAAACCCCGTACCGCAGCCCACGTCCAGCAACGTGCGCAGCTGCAGGCGGCGAATCCACGGAGACAACTCTTGCGCGATCACCTGGTTACGGGAGGCGTACCACCAGTGCCCCTCTTCAAGGACACGATCCAGCTCATAGAGACCCTCGGGATAGTCTCCCGCCCCGGGCAAATCGTCGAGCACGATCACGCCGTGGTTTGCGCGCAACTCATGTCCGCAGGACGGACACGGTGGCATGGCGTCGACGACGAGCATCCTCGGCGCAGCGCACTCAGGGCAACGGAGTCTAGGGAATGACGTCAGCATGGAACGATGGACCGATGACCACGAAGGAGACAGGGGAGCGCGCTGATCCTCAGCACCCTCCGGGACGCCAGGCTTGCTGGCTGAGCCACCCAGCTAATCCATCACCTCCGGGACCAGGTTCTGATCGTCCCACGGAGAGCGCACGTAGCTCTTTGACAAGTCACGCTCAGGCAGCTCGAACGGCTCAGGCGTGAGATCTTCGTAGGGGATTTGCTGCAACAGATGACTGCTGCAGTTCAGCCGTGCGCGCTTCTTCTGGTCCGACTGCACCACATGCCAGGGAGCCTGCTTGATGTCCGTGTGCGAGAACATCTGGTCTCTAGCCTCTGAGTACTCAACCCAACGCTCGCGAGACTTCAGGTCCATGGGGCTGAGTTTCCAGCGCCGCATAGGGTCATGGATACGTCGTTGGAAGCGACGCTCCTGCTCTTCGTGGCTCACCGAGAACCAAGACTTGATCACTTGGATTCCCGAACGCACGAGCATCCGTTCGAACTCCGGGCACGCACGGAGAAACTCGCCGTGCTGCTCCTCCGTGCAAAAGCCCATCACCCGCTCGACGCCAGCGCGGTTGTACCAGCTACGATCGAACAGCACCATTTCGCCAGCCGCCGGGAGATGAGGCACGTAGCGCTGAAAGTACCACTGGGTCTGCTCACGCTCGGTGGGTGTTCCCAGGGCCACGACCTTGCACACTCGAGGGTTGAGCCGATGCTCGATGCGCTTGATCGTGCCGCCCTTCCCCGCCGCGTCGCGACCCTCGAAAATCACGACCACCTTCAAGCCTTTGATTCTGATCCACTCCTGCAACTTGACCAACTCGCCCTGCAGCGCCGCCAGTTTCTTCTCGTAGACCTTGACGTCCAGGCGCAGCAGATCTTCTTGCGGCGTCTTCTCCCCGGGCGGATCCTTTGACTTGGAGTGTTTCGAAGAAGACTTGTCCTTGGACTGACTCATGGAACTCTCTGTACTGGTTTTTAGGCTGTGGGGCGAGAACGCTGTGGTGAGTGACAGTGCAACTCCCTGGCAAAGGGCCCCCGCTAGCATTTCGCCACGCCAAGGCGACGGCGCTCACGCTGAATACGCTCTAGCTCTTTTTCACTGGGGATGACCACGTTAAGCCCTCACTGAATAGCCGTTGTCTTCAGCGCTACTTTGGCTTCCAAACAGCAGCATCGAGAATGGACCAAAGGTGGATAATCCAGCCCATCAAAAACCACCAAAGCACAGCCGCCATGACGCACTGCACCAGAGCGATAAACAGCCGGCCCTGGACCAGCTGTCCCAATCCGGGAATGAAGAAGCTGCAAACAGCGGCGATCACATTGCCGGTGGAACCAGCGCCGGTACTCTCGTTCTGAGTCAAGAAGTGCTGCTCCAAGTGGTGTCTTCCGCCCTCCCCGGCATAGCACGGCGAGGCGAGTGAGAGTGCTGCAAGGAAGGGCAACCTCGGTGGATCAGGGACTCGCAGCTAACGGGAGTCTCCCAGCAGCCGCTGAAACTGAGTGTCGTTCTTCAGAGCCCTGACGAACCGTTGAGCCATGGCTTCATACCCAGCCTCGGTGAAGTGCACCGAATCGTAGAAGTACTCGTCGGTCCCGGGGATCGTGTCGTGCTCGCCCACGAATGCAGCCCCGGTGGACGCTGCAACTCCGGCAATGGCCGCGTTGTAGGCTGCGTACCCGTCAAGAATGCCCGCTGGCGTCAGGTACGGCGTGAAGGTGAACGCCTGGGTGAGGTTCTTCAGCTGCTCGGCGTCGCTCTGATCGTGGCGTCTCTTCGTGGCGAACGTTGCCACGACGACCACGTCTGCCACGGCTCGCGCTTCTTGCACCAGCAGAGTCAATCGTTCGCCGAAGTCGCTGGCAGAGGCACGCGCGTCATATTCCAACTTCTGGCCCGCCTCGCGACCCTCCGCCACCGAGGCTCGAGAGCGCAGGTTCTTGCGCACCAACATCCACAGCAACGAGTGCTCTTCGAGCCAGTCATGCTCCGCCAAGGTGAACACACCTTCGCTGAGAGCCAACTCAAGAGTGTCATCGGCCATGTCTTTGGCTGCGTGGACGATGACGATGACGTCGGGTTGCAAAGGGGCCAGTCGATGCTTCAGGGTGAGTCGTGAATCAGCGATGCTCGCCCCTGTCACCGCTCCGTTAGCGTACTCAAACAGCACCTCGGGATGCTCCTGCTGAAGAGTGTCTATGAGCAGCTGTGGCCACGTCGTTTCGTTCGACGTCGCTTGGGCACAGAACGTGGTGGAGCCTCCAAGAAAGGCCACGCGCACACTGCCCGTCGGCTTGGGCTCGGCAAGCTCAGGCCTTCGAAAACCTAGCGCACTCGTGGTCACCCTGGTCGCCTTGGAAAAATGCACGTCCAGCCCAGGTCGCGCCATCAACATCCCTTGGGGATGGGCTTCGAAGAGATCGTAGATCTCGTCGTACTCGCCGAACTTGAGTTGAGCTCGAACCCGCACCGCCCCTTCTACGAGCAGCGGTGCAAACACCACGACAAGAACCAGTGTGATCAGTAGGCGGCGGCGAGACTGAAACACAGTGACTCCCAAGCAAGACGACGCTCTCGCGGACGGAACGAATGCTACCTGGGAGCGCACTCCTACACGAGCACAAGACACCCCTGACCCAATCGGGCCAAAGGGGTGGTCTCTCGGAGCGAGTGCAAGCTCTACTGCGGGATCACGCCCGGAGGGTTGCGAAAAGTCATGGTCAGTTCACGGCTGAAGGCGAAACCGTCGCTGGCATGAGCAACGGTGTGGATCAGCTGGGCGAAGACACTCAGCCCTGTGCCTCTCGACGGTTCAACGGGCCTGAACATAGTGCTCGAAGACCTCGTGGACAGCCCGTCCCTTGTGGCTGCGGGATCGCGTCTGCTGGTCCAGTCTCACTTCGACACAAGCGGTCCTGGCGCACCTGGACAGCAGCTGCACCTGCTCGACACACAAGACAACCCGAGCCCGCTGACCCTGCTCGGCCTCGTCCCCGTGGGTGTGCAGGTCGATCGCTTCAGCTCCTCGCGGGACGGCTCGACCATCGCCTGCGTCCCCAGCGCAGCGCCAGCCTTCGAGCTCATCGTGTGGATCGACCCCAGCACCTCCACGGTCTTCTTCGCTTGGCCCGACGTCCTGGCCGTCTCGCCTTCCCTGGGGTTCTCTCCCTCCGGGCGACTGCTGGCCGGGCTCGGCCTGCCCGGAGGCCCGTACCTCTTCGCCAGCTTCGACGCACCCTTGAGCGGCAGCCTCGCGCCCGTGCCCGTCGGCAGCGGTTTTCCGCTGAACCCGTAACAGCGTCCGCGGTGGCGTGGACGTCGCGGGGTCAGGGCGCGGTCGCCTGCAGGCCAATTGGATGCGGCCCAGCCGTTCCCAACTTGATCCCAATCCCAGCGGCAGCAAGAATCCTTACGGGAGCGCGACGCCTCGCGCTCGACGTGCGAGGAGACGCCATGAAACACATGATCAAATGCTGGGCCCTGATTGCTCTTGCCTGCCTGCCCCTGGCCTGCGCCAGCCGCGGCTTCACCGGTAAGCCCGTTGGCCAGAGTTACTACACCCAGCAGTCGCTGCGCTATGACCGTGGCAGCTACAAGACGACCAACTACCAGCTCGGGACGCTCCTGCCGATCAACACGAAGGTGATCTTCGTCGCTGCCAACAGCAGGCGGCTCAAGCTCACCCTGCCGAACGGTGAGCAGCTCTTGGTGGACAACATGCCCCGGCACACGGGCCAGTCCATGGAGCAAGGTTTTGAAAGGCTGCTGGGAAGCCAGCCGGTGGACCTCTCACAGTTCAGCAACGACGAGCAGCAAGCCATTCTCAGCGGCACCGTCGAGGTGCGCATGAGCAGCAAGGCTGTCCTGGCTGCCCTGGGCTACCCGCCGATCACCGGCACCCCCAACCTCGAAGAGCGCACCTGGAAGTACTGGGCCAGTCGATTCAAAACGTTCGTCATCGTGTTCGACGAGCAGTGGAACGTCGACGATTGTCCTGAGTAGGCGCGGCACGATCTGCAGCGATTGAGAGCTGATTCATCCACCGGGCTCCCCCTGCGTTGCGGCTGGGCGG
>JBLIMM010000353.1:0-4919 GCA_047638635.1 Pseudohongiellaceae bacterium
CACGGCAAGGGCTCAAAACTCATGGTCTACAAGTTTCGTCGGCGTAAAGACTACCGACGTAAACAAGGCCACCGCCAGGAATACACCTGGCTGACGATCACCTCCATCAACGGTTAGGGCAGCGGTCCATGGCACATAAAAAAGGACAGGGCTCGACCCGCAACGGACGCGATAGCAACCCTCAGCATCGCGGTATCAAGCGTTACGGTGGCCAGACGGTCACTGCCGGGACGATTCTCATTCGGCAGCTCGGGACGAAATTCCACCCGGGCTACAACGTGGGCCTCGGTCGCGACTACACGCTCTTCGCTCTGAAGGACGGTGTGGTGCGGTTCGGCACGCAACGGCGCGTGCACATCGATCCGATCGCCGCTGAGGGCTAAGCCCTCTTTCCCGGGGACTGCCGCCGGCAGCCAACACGATGTTTATCGACGAGACTGAGATCATCGTCTCGTCGGGACGTGGTGGCGACGGTGTTTGCAGCTTCCGGCGAGAGAAGTACATCCCTAGGGGTGGACCAGACGGCGGCAATGGCGGCAAGGGTGGCGATGTCATCCTCGTGGCCTCGCTGGGTCAGCACACCCTGGGGCGTGTCCAGCACTTGCGCACGTACCGGGGAGAGAGTGGGCGTCCCGGCGGTGCTTCCAATAAATATGGCCGTCAGGGCGAGCCCATGGTCATCAGTGTCCCTTTGGGCACTCTGGTCAAGGACTCAGAACGGGGCCACATCCTGAAGGACTTGGCCAAAGAAGGCGACCAGGTCATCGTCGCTCCGGGCGGTCAGGGCGGCAAAGGCAACAAGCACTTTGCCAGTTCGACGAATCGGGCGCCCCGCCGAGCAACGACCGGCCAGCCGGGGACTCTACGGCGGCTGACCCTCGAACTGAGGCTGGTGGCTGATGTGGGGCTGGTGGGGCTGCCCAACGCGGGCAAGTCCACGTTTCTGCGACGGGTGACCAGCGCTCGGCCGAAAGTGGCCGACTATCCGTTCACCACGCTGCAGCCGGTTCTTGGCATCGTTGACGGCAACGACGTGGGCATGGTTCTGGCAGACATCCCTGGATTGATCGAAGGGGCTAGCAGCGGTGCTGGCTTGGGCGATCGCTTCCTGCGGCACATCCAGCGCACACGGCTGTTGCTGCATTTGGTGGATGGCTGCGAGGGAGCCGAGGCGGCCGTGGCGGCTTGGAGCACAATCCGAGAAGAGCTGCGCCTTTCGGGGCACGGCCTTGAAGAACGCCCCTACGTGTTGGCGGTCTCTCGGGTCGATGCTGTGGACAATACCGAGGAAGTCGTCAAGGCTCTGGCTGAGGCTTCTGGAAAACCGGTGATTCCGCTGTCTTCCCAGAGCGGTGAGGGCGTTGGGCGTATTTTGGGCCTGCTTGCCACAGAACTAGACCTGTTGAACGAGAGCGTCGGGAAGGACTGAGTCTTCGCTCCGTCAAACAGCTCATGGTTGCGTCGGCCCTGGGGCCCAGGCAATCTGAGCCCTTCTACTGCACGTGATCTACCCGGAGCTGCCCAGCGATGAACATTCGCAAACTCAAGTCTTTGCTCTGGGTGTGTTGCGCTTTGGCCTTCTTAGGCGCTGGCTACACCTTCTATGACATCTGGGTGGGTAAGAAAGAGCTGCGCTACGAGGCTCGGGATGCTGATGTCTTCCACAAGCTGCTTCACAGCAAGGTGGCCGAGGTAGAGAGCCTGAGAGATGGTTCCACCTATTACAGCGTGGACCGTTACGAGGGACTGTGGCTGGCCCGGCTTGACGGGAGCCTGCCTCCGGTTCCAGAAGATGTGCAGGCTGCCAACGGTCGGGTCGCCGAAGAGCAATCGTTTATGCTCCCGCCTCTGAACAGCATTCTCAATGTGGGCCTGATTCTCTATTCCGATGAGTCCACCGATCGCTTTGTGGCCTTGCGTTACATCGACGGCGGGCAGGACCAGGCGCAGTTGGGCAAGGCGCGGCGTCTGCATGTTTCTGAGGGCGAGTCGTTGAAGTCTCCCTACGACGCGGCCCCGTACTTCGGCAAGTTGCTTTCCATTGGGAAGCAAACCGTGACGTTTCGCTGGGGCGAGAACGAAGAGACGGTCACCCCCGGTCTCGGTGCGCAGGGTGACCAGTCACCGATTGATGAGTGGGCCTTTGGCGAAGTGACCGACATCACTGCTGGCATCGACGAGGTCCCTGAAGAGTCGGTTGAGTTGGAGCCGGGGCAGTGGCTCGTAGGCACCAATGACCTGGTTGAGCTGAACGAAAATGCTCACGACATCCTGAGCGAAGATCTGGCCTTCCGTACATTGCCGCCCACCGGGGAGAGCAAGCGCTCGGTGCTGGAGCTGACCCACGTCGAGCCTGGCTCTTTGCCATCGCGGTACGGTTTTGCCTCGGGCGACCGTGTGATTTCGGTCAACGGCATCCCCATGACGTCCATCGCTTCTGCGACTAACTGGTACAAGCAAAACTCCGATCTCGCTTCGTACCACGTGATTTACCAACGTCTCGGGGCTCAGAAATCGATGACGCTCCATAACAAGAACAACTGAGCTGCCGACCAGCCGGTGTACACCGTTGACGTAGGAAACTCATCCATCACTGTCGGCCACTGGATCGGCGCGGATGTTGTGGTGAGGCGTTTTGGCGAGCCCGCGGCGGCCGCCGAGGCCATTGCTGGCCCCGCCTTCCTGATTTCGGTTTCAGCTGATCGTTTGAAACTGCTGCTGCGGGCCATGGATGAGCAGCTGGCTCAGCAAGCGACCGTCCTGGCGGGCATCCCCGTGGCGTTGATGGATGACGCTTTGGCGGTGAGTACGGGGCAGGATCGATTGGCAGCCGCCCTGGCCGTGTCGCCAGGTCCCGCTATTGTCGTCGATGCGGGGACTGCTCTCACTGTGGATCTCGTGGATGAGCATGGGACGTTTCTTGGGGGGTTCATTGCGCCCGGTCCCCAGGCGGCTCTGGATGGTTTGGCGAAGGCGGGAGCTGCGCTCCCATCCTTGCAGCAGGAGGTCTGGGAGATGACCCCTGGAGTGGACACTGCCTCTGCGATGGGGGCGGGAGTCTGGGGCATGGTCGTGGGGGGCACGGATCGGTTGGTGCAGACCGCGCTGGCGAGATTGCCGGGAGCGAGGTTGGTGGTCACCGGGGGGTGGGGCGCAGCTTGGATGAAGCAAAGTGCGCTGTGTGCTCAAGAGGGGGGCACTGATCGGGACATCGTCCACGATGAAACATTGGTCCATCGGGGCATCGCCCGTTGGGCCCAGGTGGAGCGGCAGCTGCCCTCTTGACGATGACGCCCTCTCCAGCCTTGACCAGACGATTTGTTCGGCTCTCGCCCCCAGGGTTGGCAGCCGTTGCAGTTTGGCGGCTTGATGACGAGCAGCAGCGCTGGCCCGGCTGGCTGGCCCGACCCTCGGGGAAGCGTCTTCAGTGGCCTGCTTTGCATGGGGTTCGTCATGGCTTGCTGATGGGCCCCGGAGGCGCCGTCGACGAAATTCTCGCGGTGTGCGGGGGCTCCTGGATGGAGTTACAGAGCCATGGAGGAGTCGGGGTGCAGTTGGCTCTGGAGGAGTTCTTGCTCCGCGAAGGGTGGCTGCCGCATCAGAAGACGACTTCCCCGCCACGGCCGTTGAGCCTTCGAGGGGCTCGGGCCCAGGCTTCTGAGCTCTGGGGGGACTCGGCGAGATTGCACCGATTGGCTGAAGGCGTTCTCGCAGGCAACGGGCCTAAGAACCCCAAGGAGGCCTACTCCTTGGCGCTGCGGCTGGGTCAGGCCCTCGCCCATCAAGGTCATGGCGCTCGTCTGGCGCGACCTGCGTTGGTGCGTCTCGTGGGCCGTCCCAACGCAGGGAAGAGCACCCTCTTCAATGCCATGCTCGGGGACCGCCGCGCCCTGGTCTCCCCCCAGCCGGGGACCACTCGAGACACTGTCCGAGCCGAGATGTCCCTAGAGGGGGTGCCCATTATTCTCGAGGATACGGCCGGCTCTGACTGTGAACTGACGAGAGAGTCGTGTTTTCAAAACCCTGCTCCAGACTTGGTTGTGCAGCTCCTGTCCGATCCACAAGAGGGCCAGTTGAGCGGGCCCGGAACTCTGCTGGTTCTCGGGCGGGCTGATCTGCAATCGGCGGGAACGCTACCCCGGGTGAGTGGGCGTACGGGAGCAGGGTTAGAGCTGCTGCTGCGGGCAATGGCCCATGGGCTTGGAGTGCGCGACAGGAAGACGGCGGATGTTCTGGCTCCGCTGAATCCGAACCGCGTTGCTGCAATGGAGTTGGCCGCGGATCAGCTGCTGTCCTGATAACCCCTCGAATGGTTGTCATTTGAGGTCGTTCTCGGGCGTCTGTCGCGCCAAGTCACGCTGGCTATCCCTCTGCCGTTTGCTGCGTGCCGTGTATGATCCCTCAACGAAATGCGGCGCTCTTGCCAAGCGTTGTCTCTTTCCAGCTCACTCCCACACCCTGCTGAGGTTGCCACCCATGTGCACAGAGCCATGGAGCGATCGGACTACCCGCGTCGCCTCGGGGACGCTTCAGTCCCTGCTCATGATCTTCATTCTCGTCGGTTGTGGCGGTGGCGGGGGTGGTGGTGGAGGAGGCGTTGCCGCTCCTGGAGGGACGGTGGATCCACCGGCTGATGGGATGGTGACGTTCTTGGGCTTTAGCTTCCGTTCTGGGACCGGGGTTGAGACGTCCGTGCCTCCGATGGAGGACCTGTTCTCGGTGCCACCGACCGTGGGTGCCCCGCTGAATCTCACGGTGATTTTCCGTTTTAGTGGTGTTCCCTCCGGCCCGTTCACGCAGGTGAGCTTGCCAGTGTTCACCACGCCGGCGAACGTGACCTCGCAGGTGTCAGCGTCGTCGGCCTTGGGGATGATTCCGGCGAAGGGTAGCTACGCCCTCGTGGTGGACGCATCCACGAG
>JBLIMM010000354.1:0-4904 GCA_047638635.1 Pseudohongiellaceae bacterium
GTTCAAAACGTCGGCGGCTCCATCGGGAATATCCCGGTGGAACCGCCGTTTTTCGTGTGAATGCGCCGACCGCTGCGATCAGCTTGTGACGAAGCGCAAGGTCGCAGCCACCCCCGTGCGGAGGGCACCTAGGCGACCATGAAACAAGTGGCCCGCCGCCGCGACAGGTGTCACCAGGTGAGGACGGTTCACTGTTCCCAGCCAAGACTGAACCGCCTCCACCGAAACCAGCTCATCGTCGAGAGCGTAGATCACCGAGAGCGGCTTATCGCTCTCAACGGCCGCACTGAAGTCGTAGAAATTCACAGGCGGGGCCACGGCAAGCAACGCGGCGACTCGGTCATCGTCGGCGCCGACATTGAGGCCCACCCAACTGCCGAATGAAAAGCCCGCCATAAGTACCGAGCCCGCAGCTTCGCCCACCAACTCAGCTGCGAAATCTAACGCTGCCCGGGCATCGTTCAGCTCGCCCTCACCCCGGTCGTGGCGCCCCTCGCTGCCGCTCACCCCACGGAAGTTAAAGCGCACCACGTGCAATCCCGCCTTCGCCAGGCTCTTTGCCAAGGTGTAAACGACCTTGCTGTCCATGGTGCCCCCATGCAGCGGATGGGGATGGCAAACCACTGCTGCCAATGGCCCCCCAGCCCGAGCAGAACCCTGGGGCAAGTCGTGAATCCCGGTTAAACGGCCCGCGTCGCTGTGCAATTCGATTGTCGGCATGAGCGCCTATCTATCACAGCGTGAGCGCCAAACCACTCTGAGAATGGTCAAACCACCGAAGTCGCCACTTTACTCCGGCTCCGAGCGCGCCGATATCAAAGGGAGTAGCCCCCAGAGTCGCGCGGTGCGTCGCGTTGCCGTCGTCGATCCTGGCCTCCCTCTTGGTTTGACATCATGACGATTCGCACAGCGGCCACGGTCGCCCTTACCCTTCTCTCATTCACGCCGACGCTAGCAGCCCAAAGCAACCGCGTCGTGCAGCTTGAGTGGATTCGTTCCAGCGCCGGTCGCTACGACGGCCCCGCTGCCGGTGAACTCGCTGGCCGCGCTATCAGTGCCGCTGGGGACGTCAACGGCGACGGCTTCGACGACTTTATGGTCTCCGGATACGACATCGGCTTTCTCGATGGACCGGGGAAAACCTGGCTCGTCTACGGCACCGCCTTCGGCCTCCCAGAGACGGCCGCCCTCGGCGGCGACGTCACCCTCACGGGTAACCAAAACGCAGACTGGGCCGGAGTGTCCGTGTCGGCCGCAGGCGACGTGAATAACGATGGCTTCGACGACGTACTCATCGGATCATCCCGCTGGGACGGTGGCACCGGCGCAGACTTCGGCCGGGCCTACGTCGTCTTCGGCAGCGCAACACTGCCTTCCTCCATCGCCCTGGGAAGTCTCAGCGCAGCCACCGGCGTGATCCTCGAGGGTGCTGCCTTCAGTGAGCTCACCGGCGAGCGCGTGGCAGGCCTGGGCGACGTGAACGGTGACACCTTCCCTGACATGCTGATCACCGCCCCGGGCGTCGCAGCCGGAGGCGTGAACCTCTCCGGGCAGGCCTACATCGTCTACGGCGGGCCGAGCCTCCCTGCCGTGGTCGACCTGGGTAGCCTCAGCGCTGCAGACGGCGTGGTCATCGAAGGCATCTCGAACGGCGACCGCTGGGGCAACACGGGCGCCGCAGCAGGAGACGTGAACAACGACGGCTTCGCCGACACCTTGATCGCCTCGTACTTCGCCAACCCAGCCGGCAAGAACAACGCCGGCCAAGCGGCGATCATCTACGGCGGCGCTGCACTCCCCGGGCTGATCGACTTGGCCGCTTTAGGGTCCGCTGGAGTGAACATCAATGGCGAGAACCCAGGAGACGCCTTGGGTTTCAGTGCTGCAGGTGGAGGTGACGTGAACGGTGACGGTTTCGACGACGTCATCGTGGGTGCAGACGACTACTCTTCGAAACGCGGTCGGGCCTACGTGGTCTACGGTGGTGCTTCGTTACCGAACAACATCAACGTGGGCTCCCTGGGCAGCGCTGGCATTGTGCTCACAGGCGCAGCAGCCGCGGATGAAGCAGGGCACGCGGTCGCCATGGGCGGCGACATCAACAGAGATGGCTACGCCGACTTCGTCGTGGGTTCCCTCAACGCGGATGGCAACGGCACTTCATCCGGAGAGGTCTACCTGATTCACGGCGGGCCCGCCTTGCCTAGCAGCTTCGATTTGGGCGCTGTCTCTTGGCGGGGTGAGCAGTTCAACGGTGCCAGCGCCGGTGCGCGCGTAGGCGACACGCTGGCATTCCTCGGAGATGTCAACAACGACGGCTTCGGCGACTTTGGTTTTGGTTCGCGCTTTGCAGATGACAACGGCACGGACGCCGGACAAGCCTGGGTGATCCCCGGTGGCTGCCACTGGCTGCTCGCCGAGGGTTCGTTAGCTGAAGGGGACACCTTCACCATGCGGGCCTACGGCACACCGAACAGCCAGTGGCTGCCCTTCTTGTCCGCAGGAATTCAGCCCACTCCGTTCAACACCAGCAAGGGGCCGTTCTGGTTGGCCAACCCCTTCCTCGAGTTGAGCGTGCTGTCCTTCGACAGCAACGGCGAAGGGTCTCTGCCCCTGACGATTCCCACGGGATTTGGGCTGTCAGGGTTTCCCATCTACTGGCAATACGTGCAGACACCTCAGGGCTTTAACTGCGACCTCAGTCGCTTACTGACCACCACCATCGAATAGTCGCTTCAGTTCGAGGATGGTGTACTGGGGACGCTGTGGCGACGCAGTGTCTCCAGCCGACGCGAGCTCACCAGGGCGTCGCGCAACATGGACGACAGAGCTCGGCGATCTTGCACGGCCCGTCCCCGCCGAGCCAAGGACCACGTGGCGGCCAGCAACTCATCGGTGACGCAGGGCTTAGCCAGGAACACGTCAGCCCCCACGGCGAAGGCAGCCGTCCGTGTGCGACTGTCCCCACGGCGAGAGAGCACCAGCAGGGGGACGTCTTCGGTGGCCCCCTCTTCTTTCAGAGCGTCTGCCGCTTCGAAGCCTGTCATCCCCGGAAGATCGAGATCAATCACGATCAAATGTGGCGGACCAGAGCGCGCGAGAAGCAGCGCCGGTTCAGCCCGATCAAAAACCGTCACCCGGGCTCCGTGATGGCGTAACACTCGCACCACACCGCAGCGCGAGTCCAAGTCATCGTCCACCACAAAGATGTCGAGTAGCGGTCGGGCGATCGCTGAAGCGTGGCGGGCATCTGCCACGAGCGGCGTTGCCGTCTGACGGGGGGAGAGGGGGGACAATATCGGCTCCAGCGTGTGGCTTAGGTCTTCACAAGCCACGACGACTGGGGCAGAACAAACTAACGCAGGGTGGACAAAGTCCGTCTCAGCTCAGTCCTTGACCACTTCACCACGCCACCCACTCATGCCACCCTGGACGTTGTAAACCCCTATGTAGCCACGCTCCGCGAGCATTCCCGAGGCGCTTTCAGAGCGGCTACCCATGGCGCAGATCACATAGATCTTGCAGCCATCTCGGCGCACTCCGTGGAGGCTGGTCTCTAAGGAATCCACGGGCATGTTCACTGAGCCTCGGATGTGCCCGCCGGCCCACTCGTCTGCCGAGCGGACGTCGATCACGTAGGGCGGTTCGCCGCCATCAAAGGCACTGACCAAGTCAGCCACGGTCGCTGAAGCAAAAAGACGCTTCTCCCGCACCATCAGCGGATCGATCTCAACGCCCTTCGCCAAGCGCTCCGCAATCTTGTGCAAAAAGGTCACCGTTGTTTGCAGTTCTTCGATCTCGGCCTCGCGCCCCATCATGCTGCGGCGCACCTCACCCAAACGATCTTCAAGATCGTTGCAGCGGCTAGAGACAGTGCGAACGTAGAGGATGGCCGCAATGGCAATAATCAGCGCAGTAATGGTCATAGTGAAGGCGCTTCGTTTTCAGAGTGAGGGGGACACATCGGCGGAGTGTACAGGGTGACAGCACCGGTGCTCGATCCATTGTCTGCGCTCTTGTGGGACCGACGGCGATCGCCGTACGCTGCCCAGCATGACTCGTTCCAACGGACGCGACGATCCACTGACAGATCCACTGACAGATCCACTGACAGATCCACTGGCAGATCCGCTGATCATCGGTGCCCAGCTCTTGCGCTGGTACGACCAGAACAAGCGTGATTTGCCTTGGCGTCAAACAGCTGACCCGTGGGCCATTTTGATCAGCGAGATCATGCTGCAGCAGACCACCGTCGCTGCGGTCGTGCCGTACTACAAACGCTTCTTGAAACGCTGGCCTACGGCGGCCGACTTGGCCGAAGCTGAGCGTGACGAGCTCTTGGCCGAATGGTCTGGCTTGGGCTACTACGGTCGAGCTCATCGCTTGCAGGCCACCGCCCTGGTGGTCTCCGAGTCCGGAGGCAGCCTGCCCGCCACCAGAGACGAATTGTTGAGCCTGCCTGGCATCGGCGCCTACACCGCGGGGGCCGTGGCATCCATCGCGTTTGGCGAAGCAGTGGCCGCCATCGATGGCAACGTGGAGCGAGTGGTCTGCCGCTGGCTCGCCCTCGAGAGCGATCCGCGACGGTCGGCGGCCCGACGGCAGCTAACCACACTCGTAGAAAGCTGGCTCGACAGCGACCGCCCAGGAGACAGCAACCAGGCACTCATCGAACTGGGCGCCACGGTCTGCCGACCCAAATCGCCCCGGTGCGGAGATTGTCCCCTGGCCAAGGGCTGCCGGGCCCGGGCCAGTGAAGAACCCGAACGCTATCCCCGTCTTCCGCCACGCCGCGCCACGGTAGCCGTCACCATGGTGGCAGCTCTTGTCGATCGAAACGGGCGGTGGCTCATGAGCCACCGTGAGTCTCCACCAAATCAGGGTTTCGCCGAGTTACCGTCCCT
>JBLIMM010000355.1:0-4880 GCA_047638635.1 Pseudohongiellaceae bacterium
TGCAACAACTCCCAGCCGATAGCCGGGCGACCGATGTTGCGAGCCTTCGACTTGCGTCGCCAGTAGCAACGCCAACCGCGTCGATGCCAACGCACAACAGTTTCGGGTTGGACGATGTGCAGGGTCGCTCGCCAGGTAGCGAGCAATCGCAGCATGGTGATCCAGAAGATGCGCTCCTGATCGTCGAGCTTGGGTCGCTTTACGCCGCGTCGGAGGACGGCGACTTGTTGGCGAAGAGCAAGGTTCTCAAGGAGCAGCTGCTGTCGGCTTCAGAGCAGCGCCCGAGTCAGGGAGAGAAGGATCGAGAAGGCGTCCATGGAGCCTTCGTAGCTGCTCGATCTGGCCGGATCGGACGGCGGGTGCTACGGCGCAGTCAGTCGATGCTGGAGCAGGTCGGCTGGACTTTCTGGGAGGCGCAGGACTCCACCATGGACAGCTTGCGCCGTAGCAAGCCCCCCCACCATGGCTATGATGCGCTGCTCCCAGCGCCCACGCCCCGCCCTCGGCAGCCCTCATCACCGTGACCCAGCCCCTGCTTCTTGATGTGATCGGCGATGTGCACGGGCACCTTGCTGGCCTGCTCACACTCTGCCGCGACCTCGGCTACGACGTAGAAGGAGACGGCTCCCATCCAGACGGCCGGCTGCTGCTCTTCGTGGGCGACCTCATCGATCGCGGGCCTCAGAGTCTCGAGGTGGCCGAGCATGTGGCTGCGCTCGTCCAGAAAGACCTCGCGATGTGCCTGCTCGGGAATCACGAATACAACCTGGTGGCCTGGCACCAGGGGCACCAATCTGCGCGGACGAGCAACGGGGCCACCATTAGCGATGTGGCCCGTCGTCCAGAACGGTGGGAGGCAGTACTCACCTTCTTCTCCAGCCTTCCCATCGCCCTGCAGCTCCCGGGTCTGCGGGTCATCCACGCGGTGTGGCATGAGCCCTGCGTTCGCCGAGTGACCGCCGCCTTGGCGTCCTCTGAGAATCAGCCGACAACCCCGCTCGGCAAAGAGGCCCGCCCTATCGATCGACTCCGTGCTGCGGTGGCCATCGGTTCGCCGTTTCTCAACGGCGCACTCAGAGAAGAGCTCCCCCAAGCCGGCGTGCCCCCCGCGAGCGACTGCTCCCACGAGATCTTGATCAAGGGTTTCGAAGAGCAGGCAGCTCAGCCCTTCGAAGACGCTGACGGCCATCGTCGAACACTGATTCGCGTCTGTTGGTGGCTAGGTCAGCGGGCTGAGATTCCAACAGACGGCGTCACCGTCTTCGGGCATTACTGGAACCTGCCACCAAAGCCTGACTCAGCGCTCTTCGCACCGCCCTACCCCGCTGGGCACCCAGAGAGCTTGCGCTGGGAAAGAGAACACGCGCCAGAGATCCCCCGGCGAGGACAGCAGGCAGTGCCCGCCCACGAGTCCTTCGTCTGTATCGATTACAACGGCATGTTGCGACACGGCGACGTGGGTTGTATCGGCGCCTACCGCTGGCCCGAGCACCGCGTGGCCTGGGCCTTCGACAGCTAAGAGATCTCCCCGGTAATCCGTAACCCGCAGTCGCTCACGGACAAGCTGCGGAGCGTTCAGTCAGCGACGACTTCAGCGCTCAGATCAGCCTCAGTGTCTACCGCAGCACCCTTCCGCTCAGGAAAGTCCGACGTGGGGAACGAATCCACCTGAACCGCATCCCATCGCGCAGCCTCAGCCCGAGCCACCAGCTCTGCTTCTTCGGCAGTGATGATGTCGGCCGCCACCGCTTCGTCCATGAGCTGCAGGGGTTTGCCACGGGGCAGCTTGCCCAAGCGAACCGCCGCCTTGATCTTGCCTGCCACAGCTTCCGCGTCGATGCAGAGACTAAAGGCGTGCTCAAGACGACCCAAAGCGTCGTTCACATCGAAATCAATGAACAGCTCGCTCGTCAGTCGATCACGCTGGGCTCCCGGGACTTGCAACGCTCGGGCCACCTTGCTGCCCAAGGCGTCATCCGGCCCACTGCCCATGCTGTTCATCCGCGACCACATGCGCACGGGGCCTGCGAGAATCGCACCCAGCACCGGCACATCAAGATTGGAATACAGCCCATCGAATGCCAGCTGGATCCGTGCAAAGGCGTACTCCATAGACCAGGTCATGAACGGCACATCTTCGGAACGGCGGCCTTCCGCTTCGAAGCGGCGAAGAACCGCATTGCCCAGATACATCCACGAGAAGATGTCGCTGAAACGACCGGCGATGGTTTCTTTGCGCTTCAGGTTGCCACCCAGGGACGCCATGGCCACGTCCGCCAAGAAGGCGAACGACGCAGAGGTCCAGGCGATCTTGCGGTAGTAAGGCGCAGCGGGACCAGCCACCGGAGATTTCACCAAGCGACCACGGGTGAGCGTGAGCAGCAGCGCCCGAGAACCGTTGCCGATGACATGGCCCACGTGGGGCCAGAAGGCGGCATCAAAGGCGGCGAGGTCGTTGTCCCCCGCAGCTTTGACTTCGCGATAGGCGTAGGGGTGGCAGCGAATGGCCCCTTGGCCAAAGATCATTAGCGTGCGGGTGAGGATGTTCGCGCCTTCTACCGTGATCGAAATCGGCGCACCGCAATAGCTGGTGGCCAACAGGTTTCGAGGACCACGGGAGATGCCCGCGCCGCCCACGATATCCATGGCGTCGTTGACCACTTCCCGAGACAGCTCGGTGAAGTTGTATTTGGCCATGGCCGTGACCACAGCAGGCTTGGCCCCTCCGTCGAGGCCAGCGGTTGTGTAGAGACGTGCCGCGTCGAGCAGGTAAGCCTTACCGCCGATGCGCGCCAAGGGCTCTTCGATCCCTTCGAACTTGCCGATGGCCATACCGAACTGCTGACGGACTGCGGCGTAAGCCCCGGTGACCCGAGCGGCCAGCTTCACGCCAGCCGTTGAACTCGCAGGCAGAGAAATCCCTCGCCCGGCAGCCAGGCACTCCATGAGCATCAGCCAGCCACGGCCCACCCCTGAGGAACCACCAATGATGGCCTCAAACGGCACCACCACATCGCGCCCCACCGTGGGTGAGTTGATGAAGGACACGCCCAAGGGATCGTGACGCTTGCCCAGCTCAACACCCGACGAGTTGCTCGGCACAAGGGCGCAAGTAATGCCTAGGTCGACCTCGCCACCTAGCAGCTGGTCTGGGTCGCGTAGCTTGAAAGCCAGACCCAGCACCGTGCACACCGCAGCGAGAGTGATGTAGCGTTTGTTCCAGTTCAGTCGCAGTGCCAGCTCGCCGTTGTCATCGCGGAAAATCACGCCGTCCGCGGTGATCGAACCTGCGTCGCTCCCCGCACCGGGCTCAGTGAGCGCAAAGGCGGGAATGTCTTCGCCGCTAGCCAAGCGAGGCAAGTACCAGGCCTTCTGTTCGTCGGTGCCGTAGTGGGTTAGCAGCTCTGCAGGGCCCAGGGAGTTAGGCACCATGACGGTAATCCCCAGAGGCATGGAGCGACTCGAGAGCTTGGCCACCACCGCACTGTGCGCCGTGGCGCTGAAGCCCAAGCCACCGTACTTCTTGGGGATAATCAAACCGAAGAAGCCCAAACGCCCGAGGGCATCCCACACCGCTTGGGGCAAATCGCGCAGCTGATGAATCTCCCAGTCGTTGGTCATCTTGCAGACCTCTTCCGTGGGACCATCCAAGAATGCCTGCTCTTCGTCAGACAGCTCCGGGCGACCTTCGCTCGCCAAGCGCTCTAGGTTGGGACGCCCTGAGAAGAGTTCTCCATCGACCCACACCGTGCCTGCTTCGATGGCTTGGCGTTCCGTCTCCGAGATCACCGGCAAGAACTTCATCGCCTGCATGAACGACAGCACGGGACGCGTCAGCACCAAGCGGCGCAATGCGACCACGTTGCTCAACACAGCAAGGACGCCGAAGACGCTCCAAGCCACCGCGCCTGCGCCCCCCGCGAAGAGCATGACTGCTGCCACGGCTGTCCAGGCCACCAACCGCGCCGAGAGGTAACCCAAGGTCAAGACAGCCACAAGACCCAGCAGGGTCAGCCAACCGCCGGACAAACTGGCGAGGGCAAGAAGCGGTGCGGTGTTCATCAGTGCATCCATGGAGAGGTCCATCATGTTCAGCAAGGGGACGGCCCGGCGGGCATGGCAGTGCTCTGTATATAGCAGCCAGCAGCCGTGGCGGCGGCAACGGCCCCGTCCACGAGAAGTTGTCGGGACAATGAGGCATCAAAGCGTGAGGCCAGCAGCAACGAAGCGGCCCCATGGAGCGTCGACCACATCACCGAAGCTCGCAGCTTGTGTGCAGTCGAAACCGGAAGGCCATCCACTGCCGCGAGCTCCTGGACCGCAAGGTCAAGGTTGTGGCGAGCGACCCGATACATGCGCCGGGGATAACGCTCCATGTGCTGTGGGTGGAGCAAGAACATGATCTCGTAGTACTCGGGGTGGGCCTGGGCAAACTCCAGGTACTGTCGGCACATTCCCTCAATGCGCTTGACCGGCAGCTCTGTGGACGACCTTTCGGCCTCCAGCCCCTGGCCCAAGAGCTCCATGCCCTCGGCGATCAGCGCGTGGATCAGGGCGTCCTTGTCCCGGTAGTAGAGATAGATACTTGTGGCTGAGACGCCGACATCGTCTGCCAGGCGACGCATGGACAGGCGACCGACGCCCTCGGCGACCAACAGCCGCCGAGCCTGGTCGAGCAGCTTCCGCCTCAGCTCACCGTTTCCGAGCCGTGGTGCCATGATTTTTGGCCTCAACAGGGTGTTTCCAGCCGAAAGAGCGCCTTGCATCGTGCCGTAGGCAATGTTCTTTACAGCGTTAACTTAACGCCGTTCACAAACAGATCAAGCGTAGGCCCCGAGACTTCTCTGAAGACCCGCCTAGCAGCCTGTGCGTTAAGTTGC
>JBLIMM010000356.1:0-4880 GCA_047638635.1 Pseudohongiellaceae bacterium
CCGACAGCTCGCGGGAGCTGTCGGCCGGCTGGCACTTTTGACGATCCTCGAACGGCGATCAGTTCCAGTCGTAGAAATCCTTGAAGGTGGCGTAGAGCTCGCTGCGCAGGACCTCGGCGCCGGCGTCACCACCGCCGTTGATCATGATCACGATGCCCTCGCCCCTGCCCGGCGAGCCGGCCAAGTAGGTGGCGGCCTCCGTGTGGCCGCCGCTGTGGGCGAACCACTCGTCGTTGAGGGAGTCCACCAGGTTGGCCGAGAGACTCAGGCCCAGGCCGTAGCGCTTGCTCTCACCGACCGGCGTTTGCTTGGTCATCATCTGCTGGGCGGTGAGCGGCTGCAGCAGCTGCACACCCAAGTCCTGGTTGGTGCCGTTGCCCATCAGGGCGAGCACCACCTGGGCCAGGTCGGTGGGTGTGGTCCACAT
This sequence comes from Pseudohongiellaceae bacterium, assembly GCA_047638635.1. Classification (GTDB taxonomy): domain Bacteria; phylum Planctomycetota; class B15-G4; order B15-G4; family B15-G4; genus CAZIAK01. The sequence goes on from JBLIMM010000356.1 coordinate 428, forward strand.
GCCACCGGCCGCGGCCCAGGGGTAGAACTTGCGCTTGTTGACCGGGATGGGCTGGCCCGCATCGTCGTGGGCCACGGCGGCCCGTGCGGCGAAGGGGGCCGGCAGTGGTGCCGCGAACGTGGTGTCGTCCATCTGCAGCGGGTCGAGGATGCGGTCCTGGGCCATGGTGCGGAAGTCGCCGCCGGTGATCGCTTCCATCATGGCCTGGGCGACCATGAAGCCGCCGCCCGAGTACTTGTAGGCTTCGCCTGGCTGGTAGCTGCCACCGTCGCTGAAAAGATCCTCCTGGTACCAGGGCATGGAGCTTCCACCCCAGGTCACGTTGCCGTTGACGTACTTCTTGCCGAACAAGGTCTCGAGCGTAGTGGGCGGCACCTGGCCCGGTAGGAACGACGTCGATCCGTGGGGCAGCATGGCCGCCGAGTGGGACAGGCAGCGACGCATGGTGATCGCCAGGAAGGGCAGCGGCTCGGGCTTGAAGCCGCCGCCATACAGCGCCCACAACAGCAGGTCGTTCCAGTAAATCACCGGGCCGGCCAGGGCGTAGTACTTCACGTTGCCGTCCAAGAAGACCGGGACCTGCGGGTCGTCCATCAGGTTCATGGCCAGAGTCGCGGCGACGGTCTTGCTGAGCGACGCTGCGTCGAAAGGGCTAGTGCTGCGAGCGAACCGCTGAGTGTCGGCCTCAAGCTCGCCGTAGCTGCGGGCCCAACGCAATCGCCCGTTCTCGATCACGCCCATGGAGACACCGGCGACGTTGAGATCCTCCATGCGCTGCCAGATGTTGGAGACGTTGCTGCCGTCCGGGTGCAGGCCCTTGAGCCCGTACTCGATCGAGTCCATGCCCTGGTTCAGGTCGAAGCCAAAAGCTCCGTGGCTGAACAGCACCCAAGCGCCCCCCGGGCCGAGCATGATGTTGTCGAGGCTACGCTGCTTGCGCTGAAAGTCCTTGATCCAGTCGAAGGCCGTGCCGTCGATGCCACTGCTGGCGAACCAGTCCTCGGCCAGCAGCACCCAGTTGCGGTCGAAGTCCATTTGGATGCGTTGGATGGGGCGCTCGTGGGCGTGGCGTTCGACCACGGCTGCGTATAGGTCAGCGGGCATGCCGTGGCTCTTCGCCCAACCGCCGTCGTTGCTGAGCAGCGTCTAGCCGTCGCCGTCGGAGTCGAAGACCAGCTCAGTGAGCTTCTTCCCCGCGCCGATGCGATCGAGGATTGCGTCCTCCAACTCGGTCTCGTAGCTGATGGTGCCGGAGTGCCAGGCGAGGTCGTCGGCGATGACGACCCAGCCGTCGTCGGGAGTGAAGGCCACGCAGTCGATCTCGCGGCCGGCCTGGATGTACTCGAAGATCTTGGCGAGGGCCGTGCTTGGAACGGGCCCTCCCCAGTGCACCACTTGATCCTTGTCGGTGATGATCACCCAGCCGCCGCTGGCTGTGCTGGCCATCTCGCGGATGTCTGTGCCGGCCACGAGCAGGTCGGAGAGCGTCTGCTGGAGGGTGGGCTGTGCAGCGAAGCCAGCCGTCTGCCAGCCGCCGAAGTCGGCCAGAGCGGTGGGTGCGGTGATACTGATGGACAGGGCTAAGCTGGCGCCAATTAATGCTTTACGAGTGTTGAACAGCGGATCTAACAGAGACATGGGTTTGGATTCCGAAGTGATGGGAGGGGCGCCCGGACCTCCTGGCCCGACCCCGTTGGGCGCCTCAGTCAGCGCGCCGACACTGAACTACGCAGGCTCGAGCCCCGGGACCCGACAGGAGAATCTACGATGCCCTCGGATTTTCCGTGGCAGGCCCCAGATCAACGCTGCGCGGAATAGACTGGGCGGGGGTAGTCCACGCCCACGCACTCCTCTCTAGCGGATCCAACCATGCTCTCCAAGACGATCACCCTCGCGCTGCTTGCCGGTGCGATCCTGGCACCGACGCCGAGCGCCCAGACGCTGCTCGGCAGCGACAACATCAATCTGTTGGCCTGGGAGTTCTCTCCCGCTCCCGCCAATCCCTGCAACCAGCCCAACCCACTGGTGGCCTTCTGCCCTTTCACCACGCCCACCTGCGGTATCACTTCGCCGGGGTTTGCCCAGCCGGGTCAGCTCTGGGGTGACATCGCCGACGACCCGCTCACGGACACCTTCTATCTCACCGACGGGCGCATCATCGAGCAGTACACCCTCGACACGCCTTGCTCCGGCCCGCTCACTTGCGGCCCGGTCAGCAGCTTCATGGCCCCGAGCTTCATGGGGCCGATCACGGGCATGGGCTTCGACAACACCGGCGGCGTGGTGGCGCCTCCCGGCACGCCCCTCCTGTGGCTCACGGACGGACGGATGATCGCGGCGATCACCCCGGGGCCCTGTGGCTACGTCCCTGTCTTCGGCCCTTGCCTCGTCGCTGGGATCGGGGCCGGTGATCAGCTCACGGACCTCACCTGGGACCCGTCTTCCGGTTCGCTCTGGGCCTGCACCAACGCAGGACTTGTCCACAACATCGCGCCGACTCTGTGCGCCGTTGTGTCCACCTTCGCTCCGGACAACTGCGGACTCTTTGGGTCGCCCCTCACGGGCATCGCCTTCGATGCAGGAACGCCGGCGCTTTTGCCGTTGACCCCTTCGTTGCCCACGCTCTACGTCACCAATGGCTTCGTCGTGGCGCGCATGGACACCACCGGTGCGCCGCCCGTGCCGACCTTCGGCTCGCCCAGTAACTGCACGCCCACGCCGCAGTTCCTGTCCGGACTAGCGCTGACCCAACACGGCGGCTCCTTCGGCTTCAACCGCGTCAACGCACGGTTGGACACCTATGGTCAGTCGAGTACTCCGGGGCCGACGTTCGGCCTCGAGGTCTACAACCCGCCTGCGGGCGCCAACGCCTGGTTGATCCTCAACTTCAACTTCCCGGGGCTCGGGTTCTTCTGCCCGCCGCTGCCCGGCGCGGGCACCAACATCTGGGTCGATCCCACCGCTCCGGGGACCGTGACCAACCTAGGGCCCATGAGTTCCACCTGCACGGCGATCCCCCTGCCGATCCCGCCGCTCGTTCCCGTGGGGCTCGAAGCCTTCGCCCAGTTCGTGTTCGTACCCACCACCGGGCCCCCAGCCGTGGACGCCACCAACGGCATCTACACCACGGTCATGCTGCCGTAGACGTCTGAGCAATCCTCACCACGCCTGCGCTCATGCCCGAGGGATGGAGACAGGCGTGGCGAGCTGGCCTCGTCGTCCTGCGACACCAACGGGGACGATCGAGGCGATGCTCGTGCACGGGAGGCGGGGGAGCGCCTGAACTGTTGTGAGGGCTCGCCCTGAACAGGCCCGGTTTTGATCTCTTGATCCCAGGCGAAGAGTAGACCACCAACGAGAGCTTGCTACGGGCTACGGGCAGCTTCCCTCGCCTCGTCGAGCGCTTGGCCTAGATCAAGATCAGCGGCGAGTGAGTTCATCAGCGCCTCGTCCAGTCGGCCATCCTGGGTGCGGAGGATCGAGACAACGTCGAGCCACTGCCGCTGCGAGGCGTTTTGGGCTGAGCGTCGCCATAGCAGTTTTCGCACGATCAAGACTTCGGGGGATGTGAGCCAGACGGAGTGGGGGGCATTCCGTCTGAGCCGCACCCTGATGCGCCGAGCGAGTTGCTCCTGATCGAGGCTCGAGTGGCCCGCAACAAAGAGATCGACTTTGAAGCTCGAGGGGATGTGCACGAGGTTGAAGCTGGAGTGCGTGCGTACGGCGTCCTTGATGGCTTGGTGAGGGACGTAGTAGTCATCGCTCAGTACCTCGATGAGTCGTTGCGCACCCTGCTGGTCGAGGGCCACGAGCACATCGATGTCGTTTGTGGTGCGGGGTTCCCCATGAAACGTGCCTGCCATGGATCCGCCCACGGCGTAGGTGAGCTGCAGATCTTCCAGCAGCCATAGGAGCTGCTCGATCACATGCTCCGGTGGGCCCCCGGGGTCACTCACCAGGCACCCAGCCGTAGACCTCGCGTACTAGCTCTGGTCCATGGGCGGCCACCGCAAGCCGCAGCTTGACTTCTTCGTCACCGGCGAGGGGATGGCGGTGACGAACACCAGCTTCCGCCAGGGCACGGGCAGTGTTCATCAGCTGCCAGAATGCCGCCATGCGCTCTTGGCCGCTCATGGCTGCCAGCCGCACTGAGCGCACACGGTCGATTTCGGGGCTGGTGTCTGCAGCTCGGCTCATGGCGCCATGATAGCGCACCTCCGATGGCTGGTGTCGAGGCGCGTTGTTCACCCAACCCCACGGCTTCTCAGAATGCTCAGCAAGCTGGCACGCCCTGCGGGATTCGTACCCAGGCCCCCGCAGCGTGGGCCTGCCGAGCGACGCGCCGCGCCGCTCGGGTACCGGGGCGCGGGGGGCGGGGCGCGGCCTGAGCTGTTCTGTGTGCTCGCACTGATCAGGGGAGCCACGCTGTTCCCGGGGAGCTGGCGGTAGCCGC
>JBLIMM010000357.1:0-4872 GCA_047638635.1 Pseudohongiellaceae bacterium
GATCGAGGCGACGAACCCCAGTCGAATCAGTGGATTCGTCGAGGATTCGGCAACGAAGTGCTGGCGCCATCGAGCTGTGCTCGGCGCGCGACACTTTACCCACAGGCTGCTAGCGGCAGGAGGCGACGGCAGCTCTGCCCAGCCAACGGCGGGTTTCGGTCGAGCACCGAAGTGTGGACGCGCCCGACTGTCTGACAACGCACCGAGAGGCCCCGCTCATGGGTCGCGGGTTCACCTCGCCGGTCACAGCTGCCCCCTGGTCGGCCCTCTCTTCAGAGTGCTTGCGCCACCCGAGAGCGATTCCACAGAGTCACAGCCCATGAAGACCCGCAGCGATCGCAGCGCCGCCTGGCTCATCAGCGCTTTCACACTGCTACCAGCGGTGGCCAGCGCTGAACCGGAATCGCGAATCGAAGAGGTGCTGGCCCGGGCACGAGATGCGATCGGCTGGGAGGTCGTCGCACAGCACCCGGGCGTCGTGCGCATCGAAGGGGCCGCGCACCTCTTGGGGACCGACGCGAGACACACACAGGTCTTCGATGGGTGGGGACGGTGGCTGCAATCCATTGACGGCCCCCTGCCTAGCCTGAAAGGTTTCGACGGCGAGAGCGTATGGACCATCGACTGGAACCGCGCACATCGCGTGCTCGAACTGGGCGATCGGCACATGGCCTTGCTGACCGCGGCTTTCAGCTCCGGTGCTTGGACCCACCCGTCGAACGGACTGGTCTTTGACGCCGTGCGCGAGCAGAGCGACGTGGTGCTCTTGGACTTCCACCAAAAAGGGGGCCACATGGCTGGCGTCGTGCGCTTGGACGCCTCGAAATCTCTTCCTCGAGACGTGTCCTGGGTCGATGGCTCCAGCCCGGTGATGTTGAGCTTCGCCAAATTCGCTGACCACGGCGGACTCAAGCAACCGCACCGTCTCACCGTGAGCATCTCGGGATCCGAACAACTCACAGCGTCGTGTTCGAGGGCCCACCCGACCATGGCGACTTCGCACTTCGCACCTCGCCCCGGCCCACCAGGTGATACGGAGTTCCTCCCAGGAGTGTCGCCCAAACTCAGGATTCGGCGAACGGCCACAAACCACATCCTCGTCCGACCCACCGTGGACGGACAAGAACTGGGTTGGTTCATTTTCGACACCGGCGCCGGCATCAACTGCATCCCGAAGCACGTGGCCAAACGCTTGGCCGACGGACCCATCAACCAGATCAATTCTCATGGCGTGGGCGGCTCGGTCATGAGCCAGCTCTGGCGGGCGGATGAGCTGCGGCTCGGTCCTCTCAAAATGCAGGATCAGCTCTTCCTTGAGATCGATCTCTCGTTCCTTGACCGGCCTTTCGGTGTCCCAGTGGCAGGCATCATCGGTTGGGATCTGCTCGCACGCTGCGTCGTGGTGTTCGACCAAACCACACCGTCCATCGCCCTCTTCGACCCTGCGGTCTATGGGCTTCCCGAGAGTGGTCACTGGGAGGAGTGGCTCCTCTACCTGCGTCACCCCGGGGCGAGGGCGGGGTGAGGTTGATCCGCTACGACGGTGTGAGCAGCAGCAGATCGGCCGTCATCCCCAGGCGACTCACGGTGAGACACCTTGCAGACCGTTGCTCGCGGCCACGGGCACGAAGGCCGCTCCCGCATCGACAATCCAGCATTGAGCATAGATCGAGATCCCTGCGGGGATTCCAGCGGGCCAGACGCTGCTCAACGTCAACTGCCCCAGCCCGTCGGTCATCAAGGGGACGAAGAAGCCAGGAGCGTTGATGTCGGGAATCAGCGTGCCCCCGAAGAACGGCGCATTGAGTGCGCTGTAGCCAAAAGCCAACCAAGCCGTGGTGTTCTCCAGGGCATTGCTCAACTCGATGGAGAAGGGCGAAAAGGCGCCCAGTGTGCCGACACCTTCCAGGAGTGGTTCGCCGTGTGTGCCTGCCCTGGCCAGCCCCAGGTCGGTCCAGGGATCGTCGCCGATCTGGAGCCTCAAGACGATCACGTCCTCCGCGCCGTTGGGAGTCAGGTCCGGTCTCGTCACAGCCGGAAACACTGTCTCGTCCACAGTGGTGTTGCCTCCGAACCAGAACTCGGTCACGCCAGGTGTGAGCGCTGCGGGAACAATTGCCATGTCCACGAACGCCACACCGGTCCCGGGCAAGAGGTTGGCCACGATGTCGAGACTCTGCCCCGATGGGTCTACCTTCCCCAACACTGTATGAGGAATGTCGCCTGGCGTCCCGTCGCCGAAAGATACGGAAAACCAGAGCGTGTCCGTTGCGTCGATGATCGGCGAGACCCCGTAGTAAGTGCCGGTGAAGCCTGACCAAGCGAAGCTCTGACCGTCCAAGGCCAGCTTGAGCACGACGCCGTCCACCGGATCGAAAGGCACGGGCAGGGGCCCCACCACCGTGGGAAACGTTGCGGAATCCCCGGTGACTCCGCCCACATAAGACCGCCCCCGCGGAGTCCACCGCGATCTTGTAGGGGAACTCCGAGCCGGCGCTGCCCACATAGCCGCAGTACTCGAGAGACAGTCCGTTGGCAGCGACTCGGGCGACGAAGCTATCGGAGGCGCCCCCTGGCTCCAAACCATAGGGGCCGATCACCAGCGGCAACGTCGACGGGGCCGACTTGAATCGCCCGACGACAGACATGCGAAAGCGGTCGTCGACGTCCAGGCCGAAGACCCGGTCGTCTGAGTTGCCGCCGATGAAGCCCGCGTAGATCAACGACTCACCGCTGGGGTCCAGCTTGGCCACGAAGGCGTCGCCCTGAGTAGGAGAGACCGCGTCTTGCCAGACCAGCTCAGGGCCCACCAAAACGGGAAACGTCGCTTCGTCGGAACGAGTCCAGCCGCCGAGAGAGACGAAGCCGTCATCGTCCACCACGATCTCGCTCAACTGGTCCTTGTCGACCCCACCGAAGAAGCCTGCTTGGACGATCACAGCGGGGTCGATCAGCAACGGTGGCGTGGCGTTACAGGCAACTCCCAAGAATTCGGCAGCTGGCCATAATCCAAAACTAGGATTCCCAAGGGAAGTCGCTGCTAGGTTCGATCAACCGCCAGACAACTGTCTCCCTGGGCCGCTCGACTTGCTGCCCAATCTACGAGTACGCGTCCGGCACCGGACCCGAGTGGTGGATGCGGACGATCCTCCAGTGGCCCTCGCGACGCTCAAAGACGTAGATCATGGCACCTTCGCTCGTCCCCACGTTCCCGGAGCGGTACACCTCCCGATCTTCGAAGAGGAAGGAAATGACCGCGGCATCCGGCCCCAGCAGCTCAACGCTGGGGCTCACCATCTCGATGGCGTACTCCGTGATCTCTGCTAGCCACACATCTCGCAAGACCTCTTCGAAGTCCTCGGCAACGAGCGTGTTGAACCAGTAGTACTCGAAGCGCTCGTCGTAAAACTCAACGAGAGAAGGGACATCCCGAGACTCTCAGGCGTCGTTGTACTCCTGGGCCAGAGCGTGGATGGTCTGAGTCATCGCCAACTCAGTGGATCGGTCTTCCGTGTGCGAGTTCGGAGACACGCATCCTGCTGCCAGGGCGCAAGCCGTCACCAGAGCGATCGCTGTCAAGTTCGGAGTGAGCATGAAGAGAGTGCCTCGGTCCGGAATCGGCGGAAGACGGTCAGCCCACAAGCGGGTCTTCGTTGGTGAGCTTTGACGCGCTCCACTGTATGGCAAGACTCTGCAAGCCCCGTGAAACGTCGCGCCAGTTTGGATGACGTCCCGTGACAATCGAACCCAGCTCTGCCACGCTGCGAGACCTGTTCACCAGGACCACATTCATGCCCCCATGGACGCACCCGCAATGACTGCAGCCGCCAACGCACCGAGCCCGCAAGCCGACTCCTTGGTCGTGGGCGTGGCCCAGATGGCTCCCCTGTGGTTCGACCGGGATGGCACGCTTCAAAAGATGGAGCAGTGGGCCGAGCGGGCGGCTGACGCGGGCTGCGGGTTGGTCGCCTTCGGGGAGGCTCTCGCGCCCGGGTATCCGTTTTGGATCGAACGAACAGACGGTGCGCGCTTCGAGTCAGACCGGCAGAAAGATTTGTTCGCCCGCTACCTTGACCAAGCCGTGCGGCCGGAGCAGGGACACCTCGCCGGCCTGGCCCGAGTGGCAGCTCGTCGCGGCCTGCACATTGTTATGGGCTGCGTGACTGCGCCGGCGGATCGGGGCGGTCACACGCTCTACTGCACGCTGGTGCACATCGGTGCCTGCGGCGAGGTGCTCACCACCCACCGCAAGCTGGTGCCCACCTACGAGGAGCGCTTGGTCTGGGGCCAGGGCGACGGTCACGGCCTGGACGTGCACGCTGTGGGGCCCTTCACCGTGGGCGGGCTCAACTGCTGGGAGAACTGGATGCCCCTGGCCCGAGTGGCCCTCAGCGCCCAAGGAGAAGATCTGCACGTCGCGATCTGGCCGGGCTCCTTGCGCAACACCGAGGACATCACCCGCTTCGCTGCTCGAGAGGGCCGCTCCTTTGTGCTGGCCGCCTCCGGGCTGCTGCGGCCCGAGGACATCCCCGACGATGCCCCGGAGCGCGCGGCGCTGATCAATGCCGACGGCTCGGCTCTGGCCGACGGCGGCAGCGCCATCGCCGGCCCCGACGGGCAGTGGGTCGTGGAGCCGGTAGTCGGTGAGGAGAAGTTAATCGTCGCCACACTGGAAGCGGCGAGTGTTCGTCGAGAGCGCCAGAACTTCGATCCCGTGGGACACTATTCCCGCCCCGATGTGACCCGGCTGATCGTCGACCGACGCAGGTTGGGCGTGATGGAAACCATCGACTGACCAACGACACCCAGCGACTGAGAGACTGCCGTAGGTGCACGGTGTCCAACGGCGCAAGGGCACCACAGACGGGTCGT
>JBLIMM010000358.1:0-4850 GCA_047638635.1 Pseudohongiellaceae bacterium
GTACGCCCAACTGTGGTCGCTGTACTACCTCGTCATGGTGATCGCCGAAGTCCCCTTGGGCTGGCTCGCCGATCGTCTGGGCAAGCGCCCGTTGCTCGTGGCAGGCCCGGCAACCTTGGCCGCCTCCTTCGCTCTTTTGGGACGCTCCGTCGACTTCGACATCTGCTTGGTAGCTATGGCAGTGACAGGAGCCGGGCACGCCATGATCTCTGGAGCAGACAGCGCCTACCTCTACGAGTTACTCATCCGGGAGAATCGCCGGGAGGACGCCCTCCAAGAAGAGTCCCTGGCCCACCGCTGGCGGCTCTTCGGTGTCTCCCTCGCCGATCTCAGCGGAGGTTTCGTGGCCTGGTGGTGGGGGACCTCAGCGGCCTTTGACCTCAGCGCCTTACTGATGATCGTGGCGGTGTGGGTCGCTTGGCGTCTGCCCAGTTTGCCCCCGGAGCGAAGAGCACCCCACGAGACCGGAGTCCGCCCACTCCTGAGTGCTCTGGCCTCCCCCGAGGTGCTCTGGGTCTTCGCTTGGTACGCAGTCATCTTTGTTCTGCTGCGCATCGGGTTTCAGCTGTATCAGCCCTCGCTGCTCGCAGCCGGAGCCCACGACCTACGCATCCATGGTGGCCTGCTCAGCCTGCTCAATCTGGTGGCCGGTGTGAGCGCGATCGCCGTGGGAGTGGTCTACCAGCGCCTGGGCGAGCGGGGAACCATTGTGGCGGTGCTCGCCCTCGTGGCCCTCTCGTTTCTGGGCCTCTCGCTCCTAGGTCCCTGGGCCATGGCGCCCTTGTTTTGCCTGCAACAGGTGAGCTTCGCCTTTCTACAGCCTTTGGGGCGGACGGCTCTGAACCACCGGATTACCTCGTCTGATCGAGCGTCGCTGCTCTCGGCTCAGTCCATGGCGGCGCGGCTGGCCTTCAGCTTGGCCCTGGTCGGTGGCTCTTGGGATCAAGCCGTCAGCACGGAGTTGCCCCAGACCTATTTGGCCCTCGCCGGTGTGACCGTAGCCTTCGCCATCGCCCTGTTCTGCCTGCGACCGGGACAGGGCAGCTCAGCGTAGCCCTTGCATCGCGCCGGCAACGCTGCAAGGCTGTGCAGCGATGCGCCCCAAAACATTCGCGTCTACCCTGCTGATATCAGCAGTCGTGATGGGCTGTGCTAGCTCCGGCCGGTACTCCCAGCCATCACAAGCCTCCCTGAGGGAGCTGCCCCATGCCTTAGAGAGTTCCGACCTCACGGTACAACTCCAGGGCATGCTCGATCGGCGAGACCACCCGGCCACGATTCAGTTCACAAAATCAGTCCTGGCCAAACGTGGCTCCAGCAACAGTGTCAGTGATCGCACTCGCGCTCTTTGCGAGCACGCCATGGCCCGGGCTCAGGCAGCCCTGGGACTGCACTTGTCCGCACTGAGTAGCTACCAGCGGGCTTATCACCTGCTCTCCACACAGAACAACGTCTTCGCTGCCACAGTCCTAGAAGACTGGGCTGACGAACAAATGCGCGCCGGCCAAGCGGCGCGAGCTCGCACGAACTACGAGCGGCTGCTCTCAGGGGACAACGTCAGCTCCTCTCGGCGCCAACGGTGGACCGCCGCCTTCGTGGTCGCCTGCGAAGCGATGGGAGCCAGCTCGCAAGCTGCAGCCAGCAGAGCGCGCTTGGGTCCCTCGGCAGAGAGCCTCTTGCGCTCCACTCGGGCTCGCCTGGCCGACGTCGCCCATTGGCAGCCAGCCGCAGCGGCAGCCGCTCCCTCCCGAGCTCGCCAGGGCATTCCCAACGACAGCCGGACGATTCTCCCAGGATTGCGCACTCGCTCTCAGTGGTCTGCGGCGCCGATCGCCAGCAATCACGGACCGATGACAAAGATCAAGGCGATCACCGTGCACCACTCAGCATTGCCTGCGCCCCCCGCCGGCTCGGCAGGTGCGCAGATGCGGTCCATTCAAATGGACCACCAAGAGCACCAGGGTTGGGCGGACATCGGCTACCACTTCTTGATCGACGCTCAGGGCGACGTCTGGGAAGGGCGACGCCTGCTCTACCAGGGTGCCCATGCGGGCAGCAACGCACCGGGGCTCAACGTGGGCAACATCGGCGTGTGTCTCATGGGTAACTTCGAGATGGGATCCGTCCCCGCCGCTCAAGAAGCGTCCCTGCTGCGAGTGCTCGATGCCCTTGCTGGCTGGTTCGCCTTACCGACCTCTGCGGTGCAGCCTCACACTCACTTCAAAGCCAGCACGCTCTGCCCCGGTGCCGCACTGCTGCCGATCGTTAAGCGTTACCGCTCGGCGACCTTCGCGCGCCAGTAGTTCAGTACGTCCGCAAGCGTCGCTGACAGATCAAACTGCGGGGCGAAACCGCTGGCGTCGGCGAGCAGCTTTCCTGAACCGCTGAACACCGGGACGTCCACGGGCCGTAGTCGTTCCTGGTCGACTTCGACAGAAATCGTTGCGCTGGACAACTCGCTCAGGGCATCGACGATCGAACGAATCTTGATCGCCGCGCCGCTGGTAACATTGAACACGTCTCCTGGCTGGCCCACTTCTAGGCAAGCCAGGTAGCCCACGACGGTGTGACGGACATCGGAGAAGTCGCGGATCGCTTCGAGGTTTCCCACGTTCAACACGGGGGGCTGCAAGCCCGCTTCGATACGAGCCACTTGGTGGGCAAACGCTGCGGCCACAAAGTCGTCGGACTGCCCAGGGCCAATGTGGTTGAAGGCTCGCGCCACCACACCTTGCAAACCCCGGGAGACTCCGTGGTGGAGAAACATCTCCGCGCAGGCTTTGCTCGCGGCGTAAACCGTGGCAGGACGCAGGGGATGATCTTCTGTCACTGGCAGGTTCTCGTCCTGAACCCGGCCGTAGACCTCAGCACTGGAGACGAGCAAGAAGCGCGTCGCTGCATGTCCGTCCAGGCAGGCGTTGATCATGTGCCGCGTGCCGTCGGCATTCACTGCCAGACAACGGCTAGGGTCTGCTTCGGCCTGGCCCACATGGGCCACGCCCGCCAAGTGAAACAACAGCTCGGGCTGGGCGTTGTGCAGCGCCTCCCAACAAGCCTGCTCGTCGGTGACGTCGAGGAGGACAGACTCGACATCTGGACCAAAGGGGACTGCGGGCTGACGAGCATCGGCCGCGGTCACTTGGTGACCCTGGCTCTGCAGGCAGTCGATCAAGTGTCGGCCAGCAAAGCCAGCCGCCCCCGTGACCAACGCCTTCACGGAGAGGGTGTCGCCGTCCCGTGATCAATCTGCTTCTGGACCATGGCAACGTCGGATGCGGTCATCATCTCGACCAAGCCTTGAAAGGCGACGGCCGGCGTCCAGTCGAGCGCTGCGTTGGCCAGCGTGGAATCACCGAGCAACAGGTCGACTTCAGCGGGGCGGAAGAACGCCGGATCAACGATCACGTAGTCGTTGTAATCGAGGTTCACGTGCCCGAACGCGATCTCGCAGAACTCGCGCACACTGTGAGTCGCGCCCGTTGAGATCACAAAGTCGCGAGGCTCGTCGAGCTGCAACATGCGCCACATGGCATCGACGTAATCACCGGCAAAACCCCAGTCGCGCCGGGCATCGAGATTACCCAGGGCTAGCTGCTTCTGCAGCCCGAGGGAAATGCGAGCCGCTGCGTGGGTGATCTTGCGGGTGACAAACTCCAGGCCACGGCGGGGCGACTCGTGGTTGAACAAAATACCTGAGCTGGCGTGCATGTCGTAAGACTCACGGTAGTTCACCGTGATCCAATGCCCGTAGACCTTGGCCACCCCATAGGGGCTCCGCGGGTGAAACGGTGTACTCTCCCGCTGGGGAGACTCGAAGACCTTGCCGAACATCTCGCTGGAGCTCGCTTGGTAAAAGCGAGCCTCGGGGCGGACGTGGCGCACGGCGTCGAGCAGCCGGGCCACTCCCACAGCCGTGAACTCAGCGGTCAACACGGGCTGGTGAAACGAGGTGGGCACAAAGGACTGGGCCGCCAAGTTGTAGACCTCGTCCGCCTGGCTCTGCTCGAGAGCAGCCATGAGCGACGACTGGTCCAGCAGATCGGCGTCGATGATCGTCACCCGATCGCGCAGATGCTCAATGCGCTCGAAGCGATCGGTGGAAGCGCGACGCACCACACCATAGACGTCGTATCCCTTGCCAAGCAGTAGCTCAGCCAGGTAGGAGCCATCTTGACCGGTCACGCCGGTGATCAGTGCCTTGCGTGCCATGTTTCCTCCGAGGGGCGGTGAACGGCGCAGAATACCCCGCCGCAGCCCCCACCGCGAGTCAGGAGGTGGCGATGGCCAAGATGCCCATGATCATGGTGTAGAAACCGAAGCGCCTGAGGCTTGTCGCATCGACCCGATTGGAGATGAACTTCAGGCAAACGATACCCACGATTCCGGCCAGAACCATGCCCGCTAGCAGACTGGAGTCGAGTCCAGAGCTGCCGCCCACCCCGCCATCATGATCAAGGAACTGCAGCAACACCGCGCCGCCCACCACCGGGATCGACATCAAGAAGGCGATACGCACGGCATCCGGTCGCCGGAACCCGAGCAGCAGTGCGGCCACGATGGTCGCCCCAGCCCGAGAGACCCCTGGCATCAGCGCCAGAGACTGAAAGAGCCCCAGCATCAGGGCGTCGAGGAAGGAGCCCTCGCTCAACGGGCGCGTCTGGCCCTCGTCATCTTTGGGGGCGATCACCACCAGCAAGGCCGAGGTGATCAGTAATCCGAAGCCCGCCGAGAGGGCACTGTTGAGATTGGTCTCGATGACATCCTTCAGCGTGATGCCCAGGATCCCGGTGACCACTGTGGAGCCGATCATCAGCCGCCAGAGTCCTCCTGAGCCCTTACCCAGCATGTTC
>JBLIMM010000359.1:0-4819 GCA_047638635.1 Pseudohongiellaceae bacterium
TGTGCCGCGCCGGACTCGTCGGGAGCAGAGATCAGCTTCGCGGGATGACCGGCCGCGAGGTGCAACGAAATCTCGCGCTCGTTCAGTCGCCCAAGCCGACGACCGTCGCGAAAGCTGGCGGCGCGCACCCGTGTGCTGCTGGTGATCGGGAAGCACTCGTCGTAGAGCGGCGAGCTGTTCGTCGGCTTTCTGCCATCAAGCGTGTATCGAATCGGCACGCCGCCGTGCTCGGTGGAGAGCGAGATGACGACGCCGCCCTCGTCAGCCGCCCTTTTGAATCAACGCGCCGAGGGTGCCTGAGTTCTTGAAGTGCCCCCAGATGAGCCACTTCAGCGGCGGGAACCACTTGTAGCGGCGGCACTCGAACATGGGGATCACATGCTCGAAGCGGGTGACCTGGGCGCCGGCCCGCTCGGCCAGCTCGCTCAGTCCCTGCTTGCCGAAGGAGTGTTGGTGACCGTAAATGAAGTAGTCCTTCATGCAGTGCGGGCAGAGGGTTTTCTCGATGTCGATGCTGTAGGGCACGGAGATCAGCACGTGCTTCGACGAAACGCGCACCAGCTCGTCGAAGGCCCGCTGGGGTTCGTCGAGGTGCTCGAGCAGGTCCGTGCAGAGCACCAGCTCGAAGTGGTCGTCCGGGAAGGGCAGCTCGTAGATGCTGCCGGACAGGAAGTGCACGGCGGGCTTGTCACCCTGTGCGCGCTGGGCTCGGCGCACGGACAGGTCGAGCCCCACAGCGTATTCTGCGCCGGTCTGCTCACGGGTGAAAACGCTCAGAGCGCCGTCGCCACAGCCCGAGTCCAACAGCGGTCCGGCCACGCGCTTGGGCAGCAGACGCTCCACGAGGGTGCGGCGATGTTTCCAGGCCGACTCGTGGTACTCGTCGATCTTGTAGACGTCCGCCTCGTACTCGTAGAACTCGCGATAGGTTTCGGTGGTGCTCATGGCGCGATTGCGGACATCCTGAGGGGGCGGGCGTGAGCGAGCGATCATCGCCGCCGTCGAGCCCCCCGACGGGGGAAGGAGCTTTGAGTCGCCTGCCCTCGACCTTCTCGAGAGGTCATCGCCTTCACGCCCGCTGCTGTGAATCTGCTCGGGGCTGTTGTTACAGGCCGTTCAGCTCGAACACCTCGATGGCCGGAGTGCCCGGGCCCCTGACCGTGCCCGAGCTGATCTGTTTCTCGAACGCGGTGAGCGCGGCCCCCAGATTGACGAGCAGCTCGTCGGTGCTCTCGGCAAGGCCTTTGGTGGCGTCCCGTAGCAGTTCTGGCAGGGTGTCGAGGGACGTAGCTGAGCCACCCAGCTGGTCGATCTCGGCGAAGCTGCCGCCCACATGAAGAGACTGGGCAGGAATCGTCTGCGCCGTGTGCACCTGGTCGAGCTGGGTCAGGGCGTCGTAGCGAGAGCTCTGGCCTCCCGGCGCAAAGGCGATGCCCACGCGCACCGGCAGACGCAGAGTCACGTCGCGGGGTGCGCTCGCCGGGGCACCCTCAGGAAACAAGTAATCCACGGCGCTGGAACTCTTGCGGACCTCGACGGTCCCGCAACCCAGATACATGAGCAACACCAGCAAGGCGCTGGTCTTCATGAGTTGTCCTCGGCTTGCATGAGGCGCTCGACCGACCCCTCGGAGAAGAGTCAGCATTGCTCCGGAGGGAGCTGCTCAAGGACTGCTGCCGGGAGAAAAAAGCGCCTCGGACGACGGGCGAGCGCGGCGCTGGCCAGGAGTTCCCACAGCCGAGCCCGGCACGGGAGGGGGCGCTGAATTGCCCCTCAGCATTAACGCGCGCCCACGAAGGTGCCGATCAGGGCTGCCGTTGCGCGAACATCGTCAGCCCTTGCAGTTGATCGGCGCGCAACCACTTCGCGTGCTCAGACGTCGGGGCAAGCGCCTGGACCTCGTGGTACCAGCGCAGGCCCTCGTACAACACCCGGAGCCACAGGACCCGGTCGAACGAACGCTGCAAGCGCTCGGGCGAGGCGGCATCCTGGAAGACAGCGAGGTAGTCGGCGATGACAGCCGCTTTTCGAGTGGCGTCGTTCCAACAGAAGCCGATCAGTCGGTCGAGCCCGAAGAACGGATGGCCGACGACAGTGTCGCTCCAGTCTAGAAAAACCACCTGCTTGTCCTTCCAGACGAGGTTCTCCGGGACGAGATCTTGATGGACGAGCGTGGCCGGAACGCCGTCGTGCGCTAGGTCCTTACAGGCTTCCTCGATGCGAGGCAGCAGACGGGCGAGCCCGTCCCGATCGGTTGTGTCGAGCTCGGGCGACGCGTGTCCGATCATGGCCTGCAGCGCTTTGAGCAGCCGTCCACCGCGCTGATCACGACAGCCCACCGTCACCCAGTCGTCCGGCCCGCGCCCGGTGTTCCGTTGCACAGTGCCGAACGCCCGTGCGACCGCGCGCCACACTTCTGTCGGCTGGTCGTCCAGACACGTGGGCCCTGTGGGACCGGCGTCGTGAGTGAGACTCCAACCCCGCGCTTCGTCCCACGCCACCACTCGAGGTACGAGGTGCGACTGGTGGCGCGACTCATGGTGGGGACGCGAATGGGTGAGTGGCTGCCGAGCGGGTGAGTGTCGTCGATTGAGGCGCGAGCGGCGCCCCGGTGAAACCACCTTGAGCGCGAACCTACGTTTTGGCTTCGATTGCAAGGCCAGGTAGAGCGTGCCCATTTGGCCCTCCCCACGTCGGCCCAGGGTCTCGAATCTGGCGGAGGACTCGCCGGGCTCGGGGTGCATGGGCTGCTTGACGGCCTCCCGGTGGTCAACCGTTAGGTGGCCAAGTCATTAGCCGTGACGTTCCCCACCGAAGGTGGGTTGGACAGTCGCATTGGATGTGACGTGACCGATCTCAATCGCTGCCCCTTGGACAAGGGGGTGTGTCTTACTCGGACTCGACAGACCTGCCGCCAAGGGGTTGGATGTGGCGCGCGTTGTTTCCCTCTAGATCCCGCAGTCGTTGGATCTGCTCGCGGGAGGCCGTGCGGATTCCGCGCAGGACCAGCCAGCGCACGGTCTCGGTGTAGGGCGGAGTGGTCAGCGAGCCGCGGTAGGAGTAGTGACTCAGGCCGGCGTCCAGGAGTTGACGGACGTCGATTGTCTCCTCGCGCACCAGCTCCCCCTCGGGGTCGGCCGGGATGGCGTCGAGGAACTGCGCCAGGAAGGCGTTGGCCTCGCCCTCCCGCTACAGAATCGCCTCCACCAAGTACTGCTGAGCATCCCCCTGGAGCGTGTGCACCAGGTGCAGCTCCATCGGATAGGTGACCCCGTCGATCAGGTGCTCCGAGGGCGTGTGGAAGTGGAACTGACGAAGCTCGTAGAGCTCCCCGTCGAAGGTCAAGGTGCTGCCCGAGTCGTAGTCGAGCTCTACTGTGTGGCCCCTGTTGATGATGCGCTGGGTCGAGGGTAAGTCGTCGAGGTGCACCTCGTGGTGTCCCTCGGGTAGCAGCGTCGAGGAGATGTTCACCGGCGACTGGCACAGGCCCACGCCCCCCAACTACAGGATGAGGTGATGTGGCCCCACGGTCGGGTCGACGCTCGCATAGCCGCCCGTCACCATGAGTCCCAGGGCAGCGCACATCCACGAAACAAGGCTGTTATTCATGGACATAAGACAGTCGAACGGGCCCAGGGAGACTAAAGCCAACCTCTCCGGCAAGAACGGCGCATGGCGATCAGGTGCCGCAGAAAGTCTGCTGGACGATCTCGTCGGTGGATGGGGGCGCTCTGAAGCGTGCGTTGTGGGGCTGCTCATCGAAGGGGGCGCCGAGCACCTCGAGCAGTTGATGAAAGGGCGCTAGGTCGTTGCACCGAGTGGCGGCTTGGATCACTTCTTCGATGCGGTGATTTCGTGGGATGAACGCGGGGTTGACCGAACGCATGAGGGTCTGTCGATCGCTTGTGGAGATCGCTTCTGTAGCGAGGCGTTTGTGCCAGCCTGCTGCCCAAGCGGCGAACTCCTCGGGCTTCGCGAAGAGTGCGCCCACGTCCTTCGAGCCCGTGGTGGTCGGGTCGCTTGCGGCGCACAGACCGCGGAAGGTGAGCGTGAAGTCTGCCTGGTTGTTCGCCATGCAGGTCAGCAGTCCCTGGAGCAGGGCGTCATCTTCAGGTTGCTCTTCGGTCAAGCCGAGTTTGCGCCGCATTCCCGCGAGGTGGAGAGCCTCGAACTGCCCGCGAAACGTGTCCAGTGCCTCGCTGGCCAGAGCGATCGCCGTCTTTTCATCGTCGTCGATCAGGGGCAGCAGCGTCTGGGCCAGACCTGAGAGGTTCCAGTGGGCAATGGCAGGTTGGTTTTTGTAGGCGTAGCGGCCTCCATGATCAATGGAGCTGAAGACCTGGTCGGGATGAAACGTATCCATGAAGGCACAGGGGCCGTAGTCGATGGTCTCTCCTACGATCGACGTGTTGTCCGTGTTCATCACTCCATGGATGAAGCCCACCATTTGCCAACTGGCGATCAACTCGGCCTGACGGCGTATGACTGACGCCAACAACTCAAGGTAGGGCCTCTCGCTCTGAGTCGCCTCGGGATCGTGTCGGTCGATGACGTAATCCGCCAGGGCTCGCAGCGCGGGAATGTCCCGGCGGGCAGCGAAGAACTGAAAGGTCCCTACGCGAACGTGGCTTTTGGCCACCCGGGTGAGAATGGCTCCGGGCAGCATGGTTTCACGGGCGACTTGATCGCCCGTGGTGACCGCGGCGAGGGAACGGGTGGTGGCGATCCCCAGGCGGGCCATGGCCTCGCTGACGATGTACTCCCGCAGGA
Organism: Pseudohongiellaceae bacterium; assembly: GCA_047638635.1. GTDB lineage: Bacteria > Planctomycetota > B15-G4 > B15-G4 > B15-G4 > CAZIAK01. The sequence continues at coordinate 4,771 of JBLIMM010000359.1, forward strand.
TGGGCCCGAGCGCCGCCCGCCCGTCGCCTCCGCGGGAGAACGGGGTTCG
>JBLIMM010000360.1:0-4759 GCA_047638635.1 Pseudohongiellaceae bacterium
TTGTCACCCGTGGCGCCGACGACAAGCACGTCCCCACTGATGGCGACCGACGAACCGAACGAGTCCGAGGCGGCGCCGTTGGTGTGGAAGAGCTTGGTTTCGTCCGGCTCGCTGGCCGCGGCACAGGGTGTGAGAGTGACGAGGAGAATCGCCAGCGCGAGACCTGTCGATGGACCGAACATTTTTTACCCTCCGTGGGGCGAGCGTCCCGCTCAACGAGCGGGCATCGACTGTCACCAACGCAACACTTCCTGAGAGCGAACTGAGAGACCGGCCCTGGCGCAGACGACGTCATGGCCCGCGTGTCATGGCGCCGGCGGGCCTCTCGCGGAATCGATCGCTCCGGTCAGAGTCAGCGGGCTTCCAGGCGCAACTTGCGGCCCTGGCCAATGACGGCAGGGGGACCCTGGCCGACGGGGTGACCACTCAGTTGCTCCCTTCAGGCACCGCCTGCCCGACGGCGAATGCAGCCAAAGATGCGGTGTTCGCTGACCTGGATGGCGATGGTGATCTCGACTTCATGAGCTACGGGGTGGTGACGCTGAACCAGTTGAGGTGAGTGGGGGAGGCTACGTCCGTGTCGCTGTTCATCAGCCTCGGGTTTTCGACGGAACGGCGACTGGGCGCGGACCTCACCTAAAACCCTGACCGTCGCTCCGGGTTGCGCTTCTCCGGTCTGGTGTCCATCAACTCACAGCTCAACTGCTACCCTCGCTTTCATGGACCACCACGCCCTGGCTGCCGAGGTGCAGCGCTTCGACTCCTCCCTGCCCATCGAGCGGGCGCTCACGCCGCCCTCGAGCTGGTACCAGGGTCAAGACTTCTTCGAGTTGGACCGCAGCGACGTGTTCGCCAAGCAGTGGGTCGTGGCCGGGCGTCTCGACGACCTGCAAGAACCGGGCAGCTTCGTCACCGGGGACACCATGGGCTGGCCCTGGTTTGTTGTCCGCGACACCGACGGCGAGTTGCGGGGCTTTCACAATGCCTGCCGCCACCACGCCACTGTCTTGCTGAAAGGCGTCGGCCAGTGTGAGCGTATCGTCTGCCCCTATCATGGTTGGAGTTACGGCCTCGACGGGGCATTGGCCACGGCTCCACACATGGCGGGGGTGGCCGACTTCGACCGCGGCTCCATGGGACTGGCTCCCCTGGGCCTGCGCACCTGGCGCCGCTGGGTGTTCTTGCGCGTGGACGGTCCCCCTGGCGCCGGCGTTGCTCCCGTCGCAGAAGATCAGGCCTTCACCGCAGAGCTAGCGCGGATCGATACCGAGCTGCAGCGCCTCGGTGCAGACGAGCTCGTGTTTCACGGCCAGCGCAGCTACCAGGTGCAATGCAACTGGAAGGTCTTTGTCGACAACTATCTCGACGGCGGCTACCACGTGCCGCAGCTGCACAAGCAGTTGTCGTCGCGCCTCGACCTGGACGGCTATGCCACCGAGCTGCTCACCCGCTCCGTGCTGCAAACCTGCCCCGCCAAGACGGGCAGCGGCCGACTGGGCCCGGGGGCGCTCTACGCCTGGCTCCATCCCAATCTGTGCATCAACCGCTACGGCGATGTGATGGACGTGAACATCATCCGCCCCCTGGGCCCCGAGCTCACCGAGGTGATCTTCGAGGACTACCGCCACCCCCAGATGACCGTCGCCGCCATGACCCTGCACCTGGACGAAAGCGAACGGGTGCAGCAAGAAGACATGGATATCAGTCGGTCGGTGCAGATCGGCCTGGGTTCTCCGGGCTACGACCGAGGTCGTTACTCACCGGGGCTGGAGGGGGGCGAGCACCTGTTTCACCAGATGTTGCGTGCCGCCTACGACGCAGGGCTGGCAGAAGCAGGTGAGGCGAAGAGCACTGGCCGGTAGACTGCTGGCGCTGCGTGCCCGGGGACCCCCGGAATCACCAGCAACTTGCCCCTGGAGCGCGACCGTTGAGCACCCATCCCCTGGCCGGGAAACTGGCCACCGAGTCTATGTTGGTCAACGTGCCTCAGCTGGTGTCGTCGTACTTCAACCAGCAGCCCGACCCGTCAGTGCGGTCACAGCGAGTAGCTTTCGGTACCTCGGGGCATCGGGGCAGCTCGCTCAACCGAGCGTTCAACGAGGACCACATTCTCGCAGTGTGCCAAGCCCTCGCCGAGCATCGCGCTGCCGCTGGCATTGACGGCCCGCTGTTCTTGGCCATGGACACCCACGCCCTGTCCGAGCCTGCCCACAGCACAGCTCTCGAAGTGTTCGCGGCCCACGGCATCACCGTGCGCATCGCCGCCGACGGTGGCTACACGCCCACGCCGCTGTTGTCCCACGCGGTGGTCTGCTTCAATCGCGGCCGCACCACGGGTCTAGCGGACGGCGTGGTGATCACCCCCAGTCACAACCCGCCGGCGGATGGGGGCTTCAAGTACAACCCGCCTCACGGTGGACCCGCCGACGGCGACGTGGCTGGCCCCATCGAGCGTCGGGCCAACGAGCTGCTCGAGAGCGGCAACAGCGACGTGCGCCGGGTGTCGTTGGCAGCGGCCCGAGACGCAGCAACCACTGAGCTGTTCGACTACATCACGCCCTACGTCGAAGACCTGGGTGCAGTGATCGACATGGAGGCCATCGCGGCCAGTGGTTTGCGTATCGGCGTTGACCCCATGGGCGGCTCGGGCATCGATGTGTGGGAGCCCTTGGCAGCTCGCTGGAAACTCGACATCACCGTGGTGAACACCTCCGTCGACCCGACTTTTCGCTTCGTGCGCGTCGATCGTGACGGCAAGATTCGCATGGACTGCAGCTCGCCCTGGGCCATGGCGGGCTTGGTCGAACTCAAAGATCGCTTCGATATCGCCTTTGGTAACGACACGGATTACGACCGCCACGGCATCGTGACTCCGAGCGCGGGCTTGATGAACCCCAACCACTTCTTGGCCGTGTGCATCGAGTACCTCTTTCAGAATCGGCCGCAATGGCCCAGCGATGCGGCTATCGGCAAGACCTTGGTCAGCTCATCCATGATCGATCGCGTGGTCGCAGACATGGGACGCACAGTCTGCGAAGTGCCCGTGGGCTTTAAGTGGTTCGTCCCTGGGTTGGCCGATGGTTCGTTTGGCTTCGGCGGCGAAGAGAGCGCCGGGGCGTCGTTCTTGCGTCGCGACGGCAGCACTTGGACCACGGACAAAGACGGCATCTTGCTCGACTTGCTGGGCGCAGAGATCACTGCGGTCACCGGCGCTGATCCGGGCCAGCGCTACGAAGCGTTGACCGAGCGCTTTGGGCGTCCTGTTTACCAACGCATCGACTCTCCGGCGAACGTTGAGCAGAAGGCCAAGCTCAAGGCCCTGTCCCCCGAACAGGTGCAAGCCACTGAGCTGGCTGGTGAACCCATCGTGGCCAAGCTCACCCGTGCGCCGGGAAACGACGCGGCCATTGGTGGGCTGAAGGTGGTCACCGAGAATGGCTGGTTCGCCGCCCGCCCGTCGGGGACTGAAGACGTCTACAAGATCTACGCAGAATCGTTCTTAGGTGACGAGCACTTGGCTGCGATTCAAGACGAGGCGCGGGCTGTGGTCTCGGCTGCCTTCGAGGCGTGAGTTCTACGCCAGCAACGCTCGATCTCGCGGCGGTGCGCGCGGCGGCCCAGCGCATTGCAGGGCAGGCCACGGTCACGCCGGTGATGACCTGCAGCACGCTCGATGCGTTGGCGGGCCGGCAGCTGTTCTTCAAGTGCGAGCAGTGGCAGAAAGTGGGCGCCTTTAAGTTTCGCGGGGCCTGCAATGCTCTGGCCCGCCTTGACCCTGCGTTGGCTGCCCGTGGTGTCGTCACGCACAGCTCGGGAAATCACGCTCAGGCTTTGGCGCTCGCAGCGCGATGCGCTGGGGTGCCTGCCTTTGTGGTCATGCCCAGCAACGCTCCCGCGGTGAAGCGCCGAGCCGTGGAGGGCTACGGCGCCCAGATCTTCCTGTGCGAGCCGACCTTAGAGGCGCGAGAAGCCACGGCAGCGCAGGTGCTGGCGGACACTGGCGGCACGTTCATTCATCCCTATGACCATGCCGATGTGATCGCTGGTCAGGGGACCGCCGCGTTAGAGTTGCTGGAGCAAGTGAACTCCCTGGATGGGCTGATCACGCCGGTGGGCGGCGGTGGCTTGCTGTCGGGGACTTGTCTTGCGGCCACGAGTGCGACTCCCGCGCCCCGGGTGTTCGGCGCAGAACCTCAAGGGGCAGACGATGCGGCTCGGTCGCTGCAGGCTGGGCGGCTCATTCTTCAGACCGCTCCGAACACCATCGCTGACGGTTTGCTGACCAGCTTGGGCGAACTCACCTGGCCGATCATTCGCGATGGCGTGGAGCGCATCGTCACCGTGAGCGATGAGCAGATTCGCCAGGCCATGGAGCTGCTGTGGATGCGCGCGAAGCTCTTGGTGGAGCCCAGCGCCGCCACAGTCTTGGCTGCCGTGCTCACGGACGAGTTCAAAGCGTTGCCGGGGTTGTCCCGGGTGGGGCTGGTGTTATCAGGAGGGAACGTGGAGCTGGCTGGCTGCTTCTGAATCGAGGCGGCTGCTCGCTTCGGCGCGCTCACACTTAACGCACAGGCTGTTAAGGGGGCGGCCCGGGGAAGAGGGCCATGAAGCTCCTGTCGATGTGGTTCTTCCAGCGCCAGATCAGGCGCCTGCCTAGCGAGCAAGACAGGGGCCCGTAGCTCGCGACCGCTGAGTGATCCCCCAAAGAGATGAGGCTGAGAAATCGGTGTGGGGGGAGGTAGGGCTGTGGTTCGTCGCC
>JBLIMM010000361.1:0-4733 GCA_047638635.1 Pseudohongiellaceae bacterium
TTCGCCGTAGAGCGTCACCGAGTCGAACGCTGTCGAGAGGCGCTTGGCCGGCAAACCTCTCGAAACGTAGTGAAAACGCCGGTTGGTCCGCTCGGGTCCGCCTTCGCCTGCGAACATCCGCGCCGGATCTTCACCCTGTCGCTTGAGCGGGAACACACCTGCAGCGTAGGGGAAGTACCCGGGGGCGTTCTCGGTGAGCAGCCAGGTGAGAATATCGCCCCAGTCGTGGTAGCGGGGCAACGACACCCGCGGCAACTCAATGTGGCTGAGCGACTCGGTGGTGAGCGGTTGCTCTAACACCTTGCCGCGCACTTCGAACTGATAGCGCTTGGCCCGGTAGCGCTGTTGCATGGCCGGCCACTCTTCTAAGAGCTGCCGACACTTGCCATCGAGATTGAGCTTGAGTGATTCGTAGAGGTCGACGAGCTCCGCAAGGCCCGCAGGTTCGCCCTGCTCGTGTTCGACCACGCGGACCAAACCCGTGTCGGCAGCCGCATCGATTTCTAGGCTCTTGGTGCCCACGGAAGCGCGCAAGGTCTCGATGGTGCCGTGCAGCTGATAGAGCTGGCGTGCGAGGCCCGACTGTTCGACCACAAGGCGATCGTAGGTCTCGCTGGCTTCAACAATCTCAGCCAAGTAACGCACCCGATCCGGGGGGATCAGCGCCGACACCGTCTCGTCGTTGTCTGGCAACGGCGAGGTCATGCCCAGGGATACGCCGGTGCTTTTCTCCAGGCTGGTTATCAGCGCGGTGAAGAGACGGTTGGTGCCGTTGTCGTTGAACTGCGATGCCACCGTGCCGTGAATGGGCAGATCGTCGTCAGCTCCGTCGAACTGCTCGTGGTTGCGCCGATACTGTTTGCGTACATCGCGTAGGGCATCAAGGGAGCCGCGCTTGTCGAACTTGTTGATCGAGATGATGTCGGCGAAGTCGAGCATGTCGATCTTCTCGAGTTGCGTCGCCGCGCCGTACTCGGCCGTCATCACGTAGAGCGAGACGTCGCAGTGCTCGACGATCTCCGTGTCGGACTGACCGATACCCGAAGTCTCGACGATGATCAGGTTGAACCCAGCCACCTTGCAGATGTCGATGGACTCCTGCACGTGACGGCTCAGCGCCAGATTCGACTGGCGCGTGGCCAACGAGCGCATGTACACCCGCGGGTCGTCGATGGCATTCATGCGAATGCGGTCGCCCAGCAGCGCGCCCCCTGAGCGGCGCTTCGAGGGGTCGATGGAGATCACCGCGATAGTCTTGCCCGGGCAGGCCACCAAGAAGCGCCGGACCAACTCGTCCACCAGAGACGATTTGCCTGAGCCGCCTGTTCCGGTGATGCCTAGTACCGGCACCACAGCTCCGGAGAGGGCGCTGTGCAGTTGTGCGCTGAGCTCGTCAGCAAGCTCAGGATGGTTCTCAGCCAAGGTGATCAGCTGGGCGATCGTGCGCGCATCCGGCTCGGTGCCAGGGGCGCAAATCGAAGCTGCGTCCGCGAGGCTCTGCACCTGCCCGTTGAGTTGCCCATCGCCGGCGGCAAAATCACACAGCTCGAGCACTTCATTGATCATCCCTTGGAGGCCGAGGCTACGACCGTCGTCGGGGGAGAACACCCGTGCGATGCCGTAGTCGTGCAGCTCTTCGATCTCGCTGGGGAGGATCGTGCCGCCACCGCCGCCCACAATGCGCACCTGGCTCGCACCACGCTCCTTGAGCAGGTCGAACATGTAGCGCAGGTACTCGATGTGCCCGCCTTGGTACGACGTGATGGCGATGCCCTGGGCATCTTCTTGAATGGCGCAGTCGACGATCTCGGCCACGGAGCGGTTGTGCCCCAGGTGAATCACTTCGGCACCAGAACTCTGCAGGATCCGTCGCATGACGTTGATCGCCGCGTCGTGCCCATCAAAGAGCGACGCAGCGGTGACAATGCGAATCGGATGCTGAGGTTGGTAAGCGGCGACGCTCTCGGCAGTCATCGGCAGGGCTCCCACAAGGGCCTGGGTATGGGCCAGGGTCAGGTCAGAAGTTGAGCCAGGGAGCGCAAGCTTGCGGCCCCCCGGTGGAGGAAGGCGAGCGTCGGCTCAGTCTTCGGCGGCTTCAGCCGCAGCAGCGGCCACGGCCTGAAACACAATAGGAGGATGGTCGCCCGCCTTGGAGATGCGCTTCCAGTGCTTGACGACGCGTCCGTCGGGCCCGATCCAGAAGGTGCTGCGGATCACGCCCACGGTGCTCTTGCCGTACATCATTTTCTCGCCAAAGGCCCCGTACGCAGCCATGGTTTTGCGGTCGGGGTCGCTTAGCAAGGTGAACGGCAGCTTGAACTTCTTGGTGAACTTCTTGAGCGTGCGCGGGTCGTCGGAGGAAATACCCACGACGATCGTGTCGAGCTTGTTCAGCTTGCGGCTGACATCCCGAAAGGCGGCGGCTTCTTTACTACAGGCCGGCGACTCAGCTCGGGGGAAGAAGTACAGGATCACGTTCTGTCCCGCGAAGTCTTCCAGAGAGACCATTTCTCCCGACTTGTCCTCGAGCGTGAAACCCGGCGTGGGGTGGCCTACCTCGATGGACATGGGGAGTCTCCTTTTGACGGGCGGTGTTGAATCGGTCGAGTGTGGCGCTCGAAGCCTCTCTACGCAAGCGCAGTGGGCTCGGGTCACGAATCCCTTGAGGAGGGGCTGTCGGTCTCTGCTGACTCTGTGATGTGTTGCGGTGTGGGAGGAGGCGAGCTTTGGGGGCTGGCGGGGGCGCTGATCCAGGCTGCGGCCGCTGATGTCCGTAGCCGCCGAGCCCTGTGGCCCACCAGGGCGTAAACCGCAATACGCCCGGAGAAATCGCCTTGGACCGGCAAATCGAAGCTAAAGCCCGCGGTGCCCAAGAGGGGCGCGTCAAAGGCGCTGATCAGGTCGAGCCGCTCGATGGCGGGCGTGATCACGTGGGTGACCAGGCCGTCGACGACCAGCACCACAGCGGTCGCCGGACGCAGCTCACGGTGGTTCGCAGCCCAGCCGTGCAGCTCCAAGGTCTCGTTTTGCAGGATGGCGCTATCGATGGCTCCATCGATCTCTTCGCTAATGTCCCCGCCGAATTCCCCGCCGAATTCCCCGCCGATTTCATCGGAGATATCCCCGCTGATATCCCCGCCGAGATCAACGCCACTCGCACTTGGCCCTGGTGAGCTCTGAGACGAGAAGGACCAGAGCTGCCCCGATGCGCTGCGGAGGCCGTCTGGGGTCAGCGTGAGGGTCCCGGCGGTGGGTAAGGCGTCAAGGGCGTCGCCAGCAGGAGCTGGGGGATCGTCTTGAGAGCTGCTGGCCGGGGCCGGGGTGGGAGTGGAGCTTGGCTCATGAGAACTCTCGGAGTCGCCAGTGGCCGGGGCGCCTTGCTCCAGCCAGCGAGCTCCAGCGCCCAGGGGCAAGGCCATGGCCGCGGACCCTGAGATGGCCAGTACCCCTAGGCGGCCTCGCAGATCTCCCAGCAGAGCCTCCCGAGGCAAGACCAGCTGGAAGCCACAGGAGGCCAGGGCCGGGTTCTCCAGGGACAGGGCCACATCTTGGCGTTCGAGCCACGGGGTGGCGGCCACGAGGGGCTCGCCGTCTAGCAGCACCACCACGTGATCTGCCGGGCGACCCTGCTCGCTGTCCACGGCCCAGCCGAGGAGCCGCAGGGTGTCGCCGTCATCGACCACCGCGTCGAGAGCGCCGGCTAAGGAGAAGGGGCGCACCTCGGCGTCCACTCCCTGGCTGCCCACGAGTCTCGCGCCGGTGAGCTCACTCCCGTGGTCGCCTGCAGCTTGGCCCGCGGTGTCGCTGGGGGTTTCGCCGGCGTTGTCGCTCGGGGGCTCGTCGGTTTGCGAGCTGGCAGCGGTGAGGGTCCAGAGCACGCCGCTGTGTTCCCGTGGGTCGAGGAGCAGCTGGTCGATGGGAGCTTGCGGTGTGACCCAGCGAGCGCCGGAGGTGGGCCGCAGCTCTACAGCGTGATCGCCGCTCACCGCGAAGACCTGCACTCGGCCGTGGGGGGCAGCGCCGAACCACTCCAGCGGCAATTTGTGATGGAAGCCCGCGTGATAAAGGGCCGGATCGCCCAAGTCGTCGGCCAAGGAGGGCCGGTCGAGCCAGACGCGCCCGGCGTACACCTGGAGACCGTCCGCCAGCACCACGAGCTTCTCGGCGTTGCGGCTCGCGGCCAGGTCGGCGGCCCAACCCAGGAGGTTCAGTCGTCCGCCGGCAATCTCTGCGGTGTCGAGCACTCCGTCGAGGGGGCCCACTTGTGGCACTCGGCGACTGCCGTCCGTGCCCACCAAGACTCCGTCGTCGTCGAGGTGATGCTGAACCAGGGCCACCCAGGCGGCGTCGTCGGCGTAGGTCAGCTCGGCTGTCTTGTCGCCGCTGGTGGCAAAGAGCCGCAGGGGAGCGCTGGTCAGGTCGCCCACCAGAGACAAGGGCAGCTCCAGCTCGAAGCCGGACTGGGACGATCCCGCGGTACCGCTGACTTGCCCCGCGTCCGCTCGTTCGTGTCCTGTGCGCCCGGAGAAGACGCACTCACCATCGAGGAACACCAGCAGGTTGTCTGCGGGGCTGCCGTCCTCGAGGTCGATGGCCCAGCCGGACAGCCGCAGAACATCGTGAGCCGCTTCGGCCCGGTCGAGGGCGCCACGGACGGCGGTGCGATCCACGATCAACTCCCGTTGGTCTCCCGCTTGCACGGTTTCCAGGCCAGCGGGGCTCACCACCAATCG
>JBLIMM010000362.1:0-4724 GCA_047638635.1 Pseudohongiellaceae bacterium
CGTGTCTCCGCGCACGGTGCTCAACGTGTCCGCCACAGCCTATGCCTTCGCAGTAGAGTTGCAGGAAGCCCTGGGGGTGCCGGTGGGCGTGATCCAGGTCACCGCGCCCTTCTCGACCATCGCGCCCTGGATCCCTGACCAGGCCTTGCGTAACGAGTCGCGACTGGGCCATGTGGTGGCTCGCACCGACTCTCTGGTGGCGGCACACCGCGCAGCCCTGCCTGATCACTTGGCGAGCCTTGAAGCCTGGCTGGGCGACGTAGAGGCCGCCGTGGCTGCAGGTGCGGACGTGCCCGCAACCCCAGCAGTGCCGGTGCATCCTCTCGCCACAGGTACGGAGGCCGGTAGTCTGTTCGCAGGCATGGTCTCGCCGCTCACGCCGCTGGCGGTGGCTGGCGTTCTCTGGCACCAAGGAGAGCGTGATCTGGGCAAGGGTGCCAGCTACGCCGTGCTCCAAGAGGCGCTCGTCAAGGGCTGGCGCGCCGCCTGGCGACGACCGCAGTTGCCCTGGCTGTCGGTGCAACTGCCGCCGTATCGCTATGGCGGCCATCGGCCCACGGAGAAGCCGGAGTCTGAAGTCGACCCTCTGCGCTTGCCCGAACTCTGGGAATCCCAGGCGCGATTGCTCGAGCTACCCCACACGGGCTTGGTCGGCACGTCGGACTTGGGCGAACTCGACGAGATGTTCTTCCCCGAGCGGCGCATCTTAGGTCGCCGTTTGTCCCACTGGGCCTTGGCCCGTTGCTACGACAAGCCGCGGGTTTACTGGGGGCCGACCTTCGCTAGCGCAGAAAACGGTGGCCCCCTGGGAGCCCCCCTGGGAGACATCTTGGGCGGAGAGCTCGCGGAGTTGACCACGGTGCGCGTGGAGCTGCATGGCGCCGCCGGGCTGTCCACCCGAGACGGTGGCCGACCCGACTGGTGGGAGCTGTCCAGCGACGGCGAGCATTTCGTGATGGCCCAAGCCCGACTCGATGGGCAGTCGGTGCGAGTCTGGTCAGCGGACGTGCCGCGGCCGCTCGTCGTGCGCTACGGCTGGCACCAGGAGGCTCGGGGCAACCTGGTGAACGGCGCTGGGTTGCCGGCGATGCCGTTCCGCGCGTCAGTGCGCTGAGCGGCGCCAGTGAGGCTACGGGCAGGCTACGGGCAGGCTACGGGCAGGCTACGGGCAGGGTCGGGCAGGCTACGGGCAGGCTACGGGCAGGGTCGGGCAGGGTCGGGCCGCCAGCGGGCTGGAGCCGTCAGCGCTGCGCCCTCTTGATGCGGTAGATCTCGATGGGCGGTCCCAGGGCAGCGAGATCCCAAAGAGATGGCCCTGTCGGTGCACCCAGGAAGTCAGTGATTCCAGGTCCACCGTCTGAGCCCTTGGCTGCGGGGGAGAAGCGAGCCAGGAGCACACCGTCTGCTTCCAAGATTGTGTCGCGAGCCCATCTCGACCGTCCGCTTGTGGAGCTGCGTGATGAGCCCGCCTCGCTGGCTGGGCCAGAGGGCACGAGGATGGCGTGGCTCGGTTTGTATTCGCTGATCAAGTCGAGAAACGTTTCTCGGGGTTGGCGGTCCCGTTCGAGCGCCGAGCGTTCATCGATTGTGAGCGTACGCAGGTCGTAGCCTTTGGCGCGAAGGTCGGCGAACAGCAAGCCCCGTTGGTACTGGATCCAGGCCTCTCCCGACCAGGGGTAGAAAGTAGCGCTGATAACTCGCTCCGTACGCGCTGGGCAGCATCAGTGCCGGGCCCACGAAGGCCAGGGTGACGACGACGTCGCTGCGGAGTGGCGCTGGCTGTGGTTTGCGTCGCCTGCAGAGAGCAACGCAGCCAGAGAGCAAACTCCCAATCGACAAGACAGCGACGGTCTGGGCGTGGAACCACACTGCTGCTGCGAACACGGAGAAGCCTGCCCCGGTGAAGAGCTGTGGTCTGAACGGGTGACCCGCGATGACGATGTAGGCCTCTTTCGATTCGCCAGTGGTGGTAGCAGGACCGGGCCTCGCTGCGGCTTTCGTGGTGCGACTCGCATCACGATCCTTTGTCTGTTCAGCGGTGGAGACAGCCGACTCCTCGTCGCTGGCACCGTCACCAAAATGCTCGATGGAGTAGGACCAGGAGACCAAGGGAACCGCAAGGATGAGAGTCCCTAGTACGGAAAGCAGCGCGGTGGGGCCCCGGCGGCGGAGCTGGATCGCAGTAGCGACCGCCCAGGGTCCCAGGGCCAGGATCCCGTTGGGGAAGGCTGCGAGGGCGAGCCCGGTGAGCAGCCCCGCGATGAGTTGGCTACCCCAGGATGTGACCCTGGCCAAGCGCATGGACGCCAGCACTCCCAACAGGCACAGGGCCGTGACGACTCCATGGGGGCGAGCTTGCTGCGAGTAGCTCATCAGAAACAAGCTGGTGGACGTGAGCGCGGCGGCGAGCAAGGCCCAGCGGTCGGGCATGAACCGTCGAGCGGCCAACCAAGCGGCGGGAACCACAAGAAGAGTGAGCAGGGCGAGCAACCGACGAGCACGGAGGTAGGGATCGGCGGCGCGACCAAGATGTTCGGGCAAAGTGATGCCTGGCTGAGCCCGCTCTGGACCCACGCCGTTCACCCAAATGTTCAGGGCGGGAAGCAGCAGGGCTATCGACATCCGCTAGGCCCGTCCTCGGCGCCGAGACTCTGATGGACGATGTGAGCGTCGGGCTCGTTGTCGTGGGGCAGCAGCGCTCCGCTACCGGTCAGGTGGAGCTAGCGTGATCAGCACGAGACTGCAGAAGACGGAGCGCGGGGGCATAGGAACATCCAGCGGAAGAGCTGCGGCGCGAGGAGGCAATGCTCCTCGACTACGCTGTGGGCTGACGCTCGCCCGCATGGGTTCGCGATGCTTCCCACGCCCGAGCCAGCGGAGGCCCCTTGCAACGAGCCTGAGCGTCGAAGCGCCCGGCTCGCTGCGCTGGAGCGGTCCTTCGGGAGTGCACGGGACGCGCTCTGGGCCAACCGGCGCAACTCGACTTCCTTGGCGCCGACCCCGGGCAGCCAGTGGCCTGGTTCGCGTCGCTGCGCGGTCTTGGCCCGGGGCCCTGCGACTTCGAAGGGGGCGGGCTGCCTCGATCTCCTGGCCGGCATCACGACGCCCGGACAGCATCCCGGCGTGATCTTCCTGGGGCTCTCCCTCGCCGATGCGCAAGGCGCGGCGACGCTGCCGTTCGTTGGTCCCCCCCGAACTGATGCAACAGTCTTCCGTGGTCTTCCAGGCGCTCAAGTTCGCAGGGCCGTTCAGCCAGAAGAGCTACCCGATCTAGAAGTTGATTCAGGTGCCGTAGTGATTCGGCGGAGTTCGGCGGTGCGGGACTGCCTAGCAGCCTGTGCGTAAAGTGCCGTGATGGCGAGTGCGCCTCGGTGGTGCCAGATCGAGACGGCGAACCGGATTCGAATCAGTGGATTCGTTGAGGATTCGGCAACGAAGAGCTGGCGCCACCGAGGCCTGCTCGGCGCGCGGCACTTTACGCACAGGCTGCTAGCCCTTGAACGCCGGGTGGGGTCCCATGACCACTAGCAGCGTCGTGGGGGCGGCGCTGTTGTTGACCACGCCGTGCTCCACGCCCGAGGCCGCGACGGCCAGCTGACCGGCGTGCACCTCACGGGTTTCGTGGCCCAGCTGAATCGAAGCTGTGCCCTGGAGCACGTGGTAGATCTTGTCCGAGCCCTCATGGCTGTGGGGCTTCTGGAACTGGCCCGGCAGCAGACAGTAGACGTCGCAGAACATGTGCGGCGATTCAAAGAGGCTGACCTTGTTCAGCTTGTCGTCGGAGAACGCTGCCGCGCTGGCCGTGTCGTGGAAGCTGCTCCTCATCGCAGGGCGATCCGCTCGCCGAGCTTGGCTTCGAGCAGCGTCTCGAGGGCCGCCAGCAACTCGTCGCCCCGTTTGTCGCAAAGCCAGGAGGTGCCGTCCCAGTCGAAGTGCCAGCCACCACGGGGCTCGGCTAGCCAGATCTGGTCGGCCGCAGCCTGGCGGTTCACGATCACCATGGTGCCGTCATCGAACTCGAGGGTCACCTTGCCGTCGGTGCTGTCCACATCGAACCCGTCGTGTTCCAGTTCGTCGAGGCGTTCCACGAGGGCGTTGAGCGTGGCAGCGATCTGCTGGGCAAGAGTGGCGTCGGGCATGGTGTGGTCCTGGAGAGAGCGGTCAGCGGAGCAGTTGCATCCGCCGAGAGGGGCTCGAGAAGATCACACCATAGTCATTGCGAGCTGCGCTTCTCGACATCTCGGGGCCAGCGGCAGCTGGTCGCCCAGCGGTGTCCGCCGGCTAGCACGGCCTGAATGCTCGGCGACTCACCTTGCCGGGGAATTGGATTGTGCGCCCAAACCTTATCTGTCTGAGCTTTCTACTCCTGATCGCGGCGCCCCTGAAGAGCTAACCGCTCTGGGAGGCCGTCGACGATGAGCTGTATCGCATGACGCGCGACGGGCAGTCGGGTGAACTGAGTGCAACCCAGCTGCAGCGAGTTCGCTCTTGGAGCTGGTACTTCCATCACGGATCGCACATGGAGGAAGTGCACGACGGAGCTGTACTGAGGGACGACTTCAGTGATCCCGGCCTCGACAAGGACGCAGCGGACAGCGGCTTCGGTTTCAGCGCCGAGCACTCAGCCAGGAGCCCTTGGAAGCTCTGGCAATCAGACTCGGATGTCAAGGTACAGCTCGAGGACGGCATGCTCTCCATTCGGGGCCGCTCGTCTCTAGCAGGCT
>JBLIMM010000363.1:0-4646 GCA_047638635.1 Pseudohongiellaceae bacterium
TCCACTCCAGTTCGGCCTTCTCCAGGGAGACCTGCTCAACCAGGCGGTGGGTCAGGCCAGCTGACAGACCGGCCTGTCGCCAAGCGTCGGGGGACTCCAGCCGCCAGTGCGCTCCCTCTCCGAAGTGGCGCATGAGGGCCTGTCTGTCCCGAACCGTTCCCCCCGCGAGGTGCAGGGCCAGCTCTGTTTTGTCGTCTTCCGTTGGTTTGGCATCCACAACGAGCTGACGGCTGAGGCGAGCTGACGTTTCTGTCCTCATCGGCCCTGGAGCAGTCTCGGTGGCGACTCCAGCCCAGCGCCGGTAGACTCTCCCAGAATCCTCCCGAAGCGCAGCCTGCGGAGCAGCACGTGATTATCTCTTTCTCTCTCCTCCGTGTTGCCGCCGCTACGATTGCGTTGACGACGGCCATCACTGCCCAAACGAACTTCGAGCTCCGGGACATTGGTCCCGGGAGGGGCAAGGTCATTCTTGGTGAAGGCGGCATCGCCTCTACACCGCCCTTCGACGTGAGCGATGGCTCCCTCGGGGAGAGCATGGCCTGGGCCGACCTGAACGGTGATGGGGCCGACGACCTGATTCTGGGTGCGCCGACGCTGACGTTCTTTCCCGTGTCAGCAAGCGAAGACAACTCGGGCCATGTCTACGTGATCTTTGGGGATGTCAGCAACGGCAACCCAGCCTCGCCCGCCGACCTCGACTTGGTGACGGACACCTGCAGCACGGTGTTGAATCTCGTGGGCACGCCGAACGATCGCCTGGGCGCTTCTGTGTGCGCCGCCGGTGACCTGAACAACGATGGCTTCGAAGATGCTCTCATCGGTGCGCCGGGCCTCGACGCCCTGGGGCGCACGGCTTGCGGGGGAGCCTATATTCTCTGGGGCGCCGCCGACTTGGCTGATTTACCCGGCTCGGTAGGCCAACCCCTCTGCCTCATTCCGATCCAGAACTTGCTGGGCGCAGAGACGACGTTGCTCGTGGGAGCTGACTCCTTTGCCGCAGCGGGAATGTCTGTGGCCGGCGATGTCGACAGTGATGGGGACGGCATCAGCGACGTGGTCGTGGGCGCTCCCTTGCAGTCTGTTGCACCTCTGTCCCAGAACGGAACGGCCACAGTGGTCTACGGCGCGCCAGGCCTGCAAGGCAGCTTCACCGTTGACCTCGGTGCTTTGGGCAGCGGCGCCGCCACCACGATTTCTGGAGCCGACGATTTTCAGCTGTTGGGCTCTGCCCTCGCGGGCCTGGGCAGCTTCGATGCGACCCTGCCTGACGGGCTGGGCCAAGACTTGGTCAACGGTGACGACATTGCCATCGGCGCACCGGGAACCTTCGGTACCGGCTTCTTCTCTGGAGCTGTTTACGTCCTGCGCGGGAGAGCCTCGGGGACACCCCCAACCTCCTACGACACGGACGACTTCGGCAATGGCGTAGGGACGGCGGGCCTGGTCTGGTTTGGCGAGAACACCGGGGACCAGTTCGGCAGCTCGGTGAACTCCGCGGGTGATCTTGTCGGCGCGAACGGATTTGTCGAGTTGGTCTGCGGTGCACCCTTTCAAGACCCACTCGGGCGGACTGATGCTGGCAGCCTCTATGTGCTCGCTGGCCGCCTGGGTTCTACCGACCCGGTGGGATTCAACGTGGATCAAATCGGCTCAGGTGCCATGGGCCTGCGCATCGCGGGAGCCGCCGCGTCCGCTGGGTTGCAAGGCCTCTCGTCCTGCACGGCTGGAGACTTCAACGGTGACGGGCAGGCCGACTTGGCAGTGGGCTTCCCTGCACTGACAGTGCTCTCCGGCTTGACCACCATTCCACAAGCGGGTGCCGTGGATATCCTCGACGGTTCAGGTCTGGGTATTCCAGCGGTGACCGAAGTGGATATGGCTGTGAGTGGCGTGTCTTTGTCGCTCATGCGATTGACCGGGGATGCCGTGGGAGCCAGGGCAGGCACTGACCTGCGCGCCGGGGATTTCAACGGGGACGGTCAGCTTGACCTAGCGCTGGGTGCCTCAGGGGCTCCCTCAGATCCAGACCCCGCTGACTTCAGTGGCTTGGCATTCACCGAGACGGGACGCGGTCACGTCCTCTTCGGCCCGCTGCTGCGGGTGAGCACATTGACTCCCGTGGTGAGTCACTTCGAAGGGCCTACGATCACCCTGTCGATCGACAATCTGACGGATGCCTCAGGCCTCGACATTCAACTGGGTGGTGTTTCTTCTGTGCTTGACCAAGTGGTGCTGGGCACGCCGGGTTCGGTGGTCTTCCAACCTCCCCTGCCTGCGGTGCCCGGAGCGGCTGTTGATCTCACTGTGGTGCTGCCCGGGGAGTCTGTTCTGCTGGCGGATGTCATCACCTACACGGCGCTCGCTATTGATAGCGGCCCGGTGCCTAACCCCGCGGTGCCCGGAGGACTGCTGACGTTCACGGGGCAGGCCTTCTCCAGTGCCGCAGACATGAGCGTCACGTTGGGAGGCTTCGCTGCCACGATCTCCAGCGTCGACCCCTTGAATGGTGATCTTGTGGTGGTCGCACCAGCGGGCTTGCCCGCCTTCGTGGACCAAGATATCTCCATTGTTTCGAGCAACGGCTCGGTCTTGCTCACAGACGCCATCTCGTATGAGCCTTTTGTGGTGACGGACATCACACCGCTCAGCGGGCCCCAAGATGCAGGGGTGTTCGATGCTTTCCAATCCTTCCCTGGCACCCCGGATGTGCCGGTGACGCTGACCATTCCCACGACGTCGGGAACAATCCCCTCAGAAGTGGTGGTCGAGTTCGGCAGCGATGACAAGATTTGGCGCGCCGCTGAAGTCGTCTCGTCAGTGGGCGATCAGTTGGTTGTGAACTTGCCGCACTATTACCTCTTCGACGAAACGCTCGTCGACGTGCGGGTGACCACCGACGATCACCAGCAGCTGCTTGAAGACGCATTCACCTACACGGCCAGCGACTTCGAGGAGTTCTTTGACACGGCGACGCCGGCCTTCGGTACTGCGCCGCGAGTGCTGGCTGCCGGTGAGTTCATTCCGAGCAACACGCTGCTCTTCATCCTCGACAACTACTCGCCGCAGACGAAGGTCATTAACGTCTTGATTGGCATCGACCAGCTGCTGCCGCCCATGCCACTCAAGGGTGGCTTGCTGGGCACGACGCCGCTGTCCTTCTCGTTCGCGTTCCCCGCGCCCATTGGTGGGTCGGTGTCGTTGCCAGCCGTGACAGACTCGTTGCTTGCTGGCTCCGAAGGCATCACGCTTTACTTGCAGCTCGGCACCGTCGAGAAGATCGGCCCGAACACGTTGATCGGCTTCAGCAACCTACTCGGTGTGACGGTGCGCGTTCCCTAGCACTGGGTCGTGTCGCGAACACAGTGAGGTGCGCTGTCGCTCTTGTTGCGGCTACTGCGCGGGCAGGAGTTGTTCGAGCATGTCGCCCAGGGCACGCCGTTCGAGAGCGTTGTTGACTCGTAGCCCGTAGAGAAAATGCAGGGCTTGTCGTTCGACTCGAGCCACCGTGACCGCGAGGCGCACGGGCTCTGGTTGAGCGTCCAAATGGACTCGGGCTTCGATGACAGTGCCTTCGGCGAACCAGTTGCGGGCGGAGCGAACCACTCGCACGGCAAGACCGGTGGGGGAAGCATTCACGAGTCGTCCGTCCACGGCACTGCGTTCGCCGCGAATGGAGACAGAGAGTTCGACTGCTAAGGGCAAGGCCGTTTTGCGTAAGCCCCGACGACGCTGGCAAGGCGCCACGGCGGTCGGCGTCTCCAAGATCACCTGAGCAGAGGATGCCCTGTCTCTAAAGGGCTGCCACTCACGGATGGAGGTCAAGAACGTGTGGACTTGTCCCCCGGGATCCGTGAAGAAGCCTCGTACGGCTGAGCCGTGACGGACCACTCCGATGAAATCGTCGGGTAGGTCTGCGGTCACCCGGGGGCGCCCAGACTGGTCCGAGCTCATGAACGTACCCGTGGCCTGAACGATAGACCCGTTTACGAGGATCCAGAGTTCCAGGGTGTGGCCTTTAGTAGCGGCCGCATCGAGGGGTGGGGGAAGGACGTGCGTGCTGCCCATGGTCTGCTCACCGGGTGTGCCTGACGATCAGCCTGACTTCTCGTCCAACTCAGGGCCGAAAGTTTAGGGCAATCCCTGGAGATCGCTTGGCGGAGAGGTCGGAGGAGACCGGGAGCGCTTGAGGGAGCGCTTTGTGGAGCGCTAAGTCACAGCTGCGAAGGCCTTCAGCACCGTGGCTTCGTCGACCCCGCCGCGCAGGGTGACCTGGCCTGGGGCGTGGAGTTCCACGATGGTGAGCAGCTGGCCACTGCGCTTCTTGTCTCTGGCCAGTTGGGTGGCGAGCTCTGCTGCCGGTGTGGGGGCGACAGTGGGCAGGCCCCAGCGGACGAGCGTCTGGCGCAGGGTGTTTTCTAAGTCAGACGCAGCGGCAATACGGGCGGCACAGAGCAGGCCCAGGCCTACGGCCTCACCGTGAGTCATCGAGCCCAGGGAGAGGGCCTCGAGGGCGTGGCCGAAGGTGTGTCCCAGGTTGAGTTTTCGCCGTGGGCCTTGGTCGTAGAGATCGACTTTCACGAGGGCTTGCTTGGTGGCCACGGACGCCTGGATTTGGGCGACCGCTGCGTGGCTGGCTTGGGCGAAAT
>JBLIMM010000364.1:0-4583 GCA_047638635.1 Pseudohongiellaceae bacterium
TCATTTGGCGGGCGGCTTCGGCGAGGAAGTGCTTGGTGGGCGACTCTGGGCGCTCTGTGGTGATAAACAAGCGGCCGGCGAAAGTCGTGGCCAGGTCGGCGGGCGGCATGATCAGGCCCTGTTCGATGGCGATGTCCGTGGCAATCTGCTCCAGGCGCCAGCCGGTGAGTTCGATGAGCGCCTTGAAGGCCTCGCTCTCGTCATCTTGACGAAAACGCGTCAACAGACCCTCAGCCATGCGATCAAGATGCAGATCGTTAGACGGGTCGAACGGCTGCAGCTGTTCCCACAGCGCAGGATCGACGAACGCCTTCGCTCGCTCTGATGCACCCTCGAACTGCACGCTCGCCATGCCCTCGCGGGGTGGTTGGTGTGGCCTCGGAGCCCTGAGCTCAGAGTGAGACCCACTCATCGTTAAGCGCGATCCCGGCCGCACAGGAACGATGAACAAGGAAGAATCATGTCTGGGCGGTGGCGAACGGTCAAGACGCATCCAAATTGCGGTGGTTTGGAGGGAGACCTTTTGCGGGGGAGAGCGTTAGGAGGCGGTACTTCTCGCTCCTTCGCTCTCGCTACACTCCAGCCCATGACCTACCAGCTGATTCTGTTCGACCTAGACGACACCCTGCTCGATTTCTCTGCCACCCAGGCGGCGGCCTTCGCAGCCGTGGTTGCCCACTACGACGTCGACGGTGGGGCTGGCTCCTTGTTTCAGCGCTTTCAGGCTTTCAATACGGCTAGCTGGAAGCGCTACGAGCAGGGGCAACTCTCAAAGGAAGCGCTGCGCACGGAGCGCTGGCGTCAGACTCTCGAATGGGCTGGGGCCGATGAGTTGTCCCATGAAGAGGTCGCCGAGGCCTACTTGGACGAGCTTCCCCGGCATACGTTTCACGTGGAGGGGGCGCTGGAGGTCTGCGGTGCCCTGGCCCAGGTGGTGACTCTCGGCGTGGTCACCAATGGCTTCGAAAGCGTGCAGCACCGTCGTTTGGCTGCATCGCCTTTGAGCGAACATGTCTCTTTCTTACTCACCAGCGAGGCGGTGGGAGCGCCGAAGCCCGAGCGACGGCTCTTTGACCGGGCTCTCGAGCTGGGGGCAGCGGCGATCGCAGACACCATCATGATAGGCGACAAGCTCACCAGCGACATTGCCGGGGCTAACCGTATCGCTATGGACTCGGTCTGGTTCAACCCAGGCGGTCGAGATCCGTCCTCTGAGGTTTCGGCAACTCATACGGTCTCGCGCTTGGATGAGTTGTTGTCTCTGCCCCGCATGCGTGAACTCTTGGCTTCGACTTGAGTGCGCTGCTGGCTGCCATTCGGCGCCTGGCATGGCTCTTTCACAATCGCCAGGCGACGATCAGCGCATCTCGATACAGGGGCTCGCCTAGGCTCTTTGTGAGTTGAGGCACGAGGCCATGCAGGCGGTGAAAGGTCTGCGATGTGTATGTCTTGTTCCGCAGCATGAAACCCGCGTCCCCGGGGGTGGCTGTGTGGGGCCAGGCTTCGTCGTACACGTAGCGCCAGTATCGGGCGAGTTCGGCGTCAATGGAGAGGTGCAAGACCAGCAAGTCGGCTCCGCTGCTCTTGCGTTTTGCGCGGTTGAGAATGGGCACGTAAGGGAGCTCGCTCAGGGGGCCGCCCAGGTCAGCGACCGTCCCCGCGAGGGTTGGCTTGCCGTGTTGCAGGAGCCCGTTGCGATAGAGCAAGACTGCCCTGCTCATGAGCAGGGGCGCTTCGATGATGCGCTCGATGGAGTCATCGTCGGCGATCATGCGGTAGAACTCGGCGGTGTGGGGCTCGGCTTCGTCAAATGCCGGTAGCTCCCGCAGGGCGAGGTAGCTGTTGGCGAAGGGGAAGTCGTTGGTGCGCAGCGGGGATGCGGGGCCGCTCACAAACAGGGCCGCGAGAGCGCTGAGGCCCAGTGCAGCGGCCAAGTGTCGGGAGCCCACCAGCTGCGTGACGAGCCAGGCGAGAGCCATCCAAGCGAACGGCAGGCCCACGAAGAGGTAGCGCGCGTAAGCGTAGGACATGCCGTAGGGGGCTGAGATGGCCAGGCCGAGGAGCGGTCCAGCCATGGCGGCCACAAGCCAGACTACTGAATGACTGCGGCCGCGCAGCATCCACAACAAGGCCAGGGGGATGGCGCCGAGCCAGACGTATCCCGCGAGACGCCCGCCAGCTAAGAGCGTGGCGAGTTCGTGGGCTTGGACGTCGCCAGGGCTGACCAGTGTGTCGATCTGGGTGAGGTAGGTCCGCAGGGGGGCCAGTGCAGGCCAATACATGAAAGCGGTCAGCAATCCGCCGCTGGCAAAGGCGATCAGCGCAGGAGCGCAGTCTGCGAGGCGACGCTGGGCGCTCCACGAGAGGCCCATGCTGGCGAGGGCGACTGTGCCGACGAAGGTGAGCGCGCTCAGATGGACGTAGGGGAGCAGAGCCGCGAGCAGGATGACGGGGAGCCAGGAGCTCCATGAGCGGAGCTTTAAGGAGCCGGGCGGCGGGCTGGCGAGTGTGGCCTGCCGTGTGACCCGCTGCATGGCCAGCAGTGTGGCCCGCCGTGTGGCATGAACGAGGAGCAGGCCCAGGAGCAAGGCCAACATGTATCCCCGACCGAAGCGGCTGTAGTAGAGGTGCATGGGGCTCAGCGCCAGGGCTGCGGTGCTGAGTAACGCGGCCATGCTGCCCACGAGAGGCTTGGCCACCCTGAAGCACAGCAGCAGGGACAGAACGCCGGCTAAGAGCGTGGGGAGTCGCAGGGCGAACACGCCGGGGCCCAGGGCCTGTTGGCTCAAGCGCTGCAGCATGGGCAGGGCTATGTGCGTCCCCCGTTGGTCAAACGTCTCGGCGATCTCAGAGAAGGGGCGGGAGACCAGGTCGAGGCTGTGAAACTCGTCGCCAAAGAGGGGCAGCGCATCGAGGTGATCGGCTCGTGCTTGCACCCCAAGGCACACGATGATCACGAGGGCGAGCCATGCCCAACGAGGCAGGGAGTGGGATTCGTGGTCAGTCATGAGGTCGCGAAGGGGGCGTGCCGGTGGTCTGAGGCATGACTGAGTGAGCCAAACGGGAGCCCTGGGCCTCCCTGAGGACTGCAGTGAACTCTTTGCAGGATACAGATCGCTGCTTTGTGCCCGTGCGTTGGGGGCGCATTGTCGCCCCCCGTCATGGGCTGGGCCCACGGATGAGCGCTACGAGGTGCCGCAATCCCATCTGCCGGTTGTGTCTTGACGGGGATCGGTCTGTATCATCCGCCCCACGAAATTCTGCGGGTTTGTCCCCGCGACTCCGCGTGTGGGCTCTGGCACCTTTGAGAGGTGCGCTGAGCTCCCGCCACCTGAGAAACTGGAGAAACCTGAATGACCGCGCTGACCACCCATCAAGGCCGTACCGCCGTAGAAGCCGCCCGCAGCCACGCCGCCAAAATCGGTGTGAAGATGAACATCGCTGTGGTCGACGCGGGGGCGAACCTGTTGGTCTTCGAACGCATGGATGGGGCCTGGCTCGGCTCCACGGACATCTCCATCAAGAAGGCCAAGACCGCGCGCATGTTCGACATGAACACCGGCGATATCGGCGGACTCTCCCAGCCCGGCGGCCCGCTGTTCAACATTGAGCACTCGAACGGTGGCTTGATCACCTTTCCCGGTGGAGTGCCCATCCGTGACGGCGCTGGCAACGTGATCGGCGCCATCGGGGTTTCTGGTAGCACTGTCGAAGACGATCACGACGTGGCCATGGCTGGCCTCGCTGCGATCAGCTGAACTTTGCGTCTGGTGGCCCTCTCGTGAACGCCCCTCTACACTGGGCGTCACGAGTGGGCGGCACGCCCCTGACATACGGCCTGTTGTCGGGCTGACTCTCACGGAGGCAGCCCCCTTGCCACGCCAGACCACCGAGGGCACGCCCTCTTCCCTTGTCTTGCGCGTTCTTGCGCTCACGGTGATTGCGTTTGTCGCAGCATCGCAACGGTCGCAGCTGACGGCGCAGGTGAGCTCAGAAGCCCCGACTAGCGCCGATCCGAGCGCAGTGGTTCAGGGGGGCGGGGGGCCAGCTGCTCGTGGCCCTGCGATGGTCTCGCCAAAGAGCGAGGCTCTGGTGTCCCGGCCCTTGCCCGCCAGGGACACGGTGAAGGGCACCCGCTTCTTGCGCTTGCCAGCGTCACGGACGGGCATCGACTTTGTGCATCAGTTCACCACCGACCGCCAGCACATCAATGTATTGGCTAACGCCAGCGCCGGCGGGGGTGTGGCCCTGGGTGACGCCACGGGTGACGGCCTCCCCGAGGTCTACCTCACGCGCTCCATGGGAGGCGACCGCTACTACCAGAACTTGGGCGAGCTTCGTTTTCGCGATGCCACCGTGGATGCGGGGCTTGAGTCTGAAGCTTGGGGGACTGGCGCGGTGTTCGTGGACATCGACGGGGACGGCGACCTCGACCTCTCGGTGTGTGGCTACGACACTCCCAATCGTTTGTTCCTCAACGATGGCACCGGAAAGTTCGCCGAGCAGGCTGCTGCTGCGGGTTTGAACTTCTCTGGCGCTAGCATCGTGACCGCCTATGGCGACATGGATCTAGACGGTGACCT
>JBLIMM010000365.1:0-4556 GCA_047638635.1 Pseudohongiellaceae bacterium
GCTGACACACTGGTAACGATCTTTCCGCACACGTGGCCGCCTTCGATGCGCGCAAGTGCGGCAGGTGCGTCCGCGAGGGTGCAGACCTCGTCGAGCACGGGGATGAGTTTGCCACTGTCCACGAGACCGCGAAGAGCGATGAGGTCTTCGCGGTTCGGAAGGGAGATGTAGCGGCGCAGCTTCTGGCCCACGAACGGCGAGACGATCAAGGGCTTGAGCAGGCGTTTGAGAAACGCGAACCCTTTGGCGCCGGTACCGCTGTTGAGGATCAGTGTTCCGTCCGGTGTGAGCGCTCGTCTGCAGTGGGAGAGCGTGCGGTTCTCCACGTTGTCGAGGATGACATCGAAGCGCGGGCCACCCTGGGTGAAGTCGTCGCGGGTGTAGTCGATGACATGGTCAGCGCCGAGGGATCGCACGGTCTCTACGTTCTGCGTGCTGCACACGCCGGTCACTTCAGCCCCGAGAAACTTGGCGATCTGCACCGCGAATGTGCCAACGCCCCCCGATGCACCGTTGATCAGCACCTTGTGGCCAGGCTGCACCTTGCCCGCGTCACGCAAGGCATGCAGTGCTGCCAGGGCTGAGGTGGGGA
The DNA here is from genome assembly GCA_047638635.1 of Pseudohongiellaceae bacterium. Taxonomy (GTDB): domain Bacteria; phylum Planctomycetota; class B15-G4; order B15-G4; family B15-G4; genus CAZIAK01. The sequence continues at coordinate 593 of JBLIMM010000365.1, forward strand.
TCGCAGCTGCCTGCTCGAAGGTGAGCTGTCCCGGCTTCAGCGCCAGGGTCTTTTCTTTCGGGCAGACGTATTCGGCGCAGGTGCCATCGTTGGATCCGAAGATTTCGTCCCCTGGCAGAAACTCTGTGACGGAGCTGCCGACGGCTTCGACGTGACCCGCAAGGTCGAACCCGGGGATGCCTGTCTTCGGCTTGAGCAGGCCGCCCACCAAGCGCATCACGAAGGGCGCACCGCGAACCATGAAGCAGTCGCCCACATGAAGACCTGCCGCGCGCACCCGCACCAGGACCTCGTCGTGCTTCGGGGCGGGCCGAGGGACCTGTTGGACGCTGAGCACGTCGAAGGAGCCGTACTCCCGGTGAACCAGGGCCCCCATGGTCTGCTGGCTGCTTTCGCTTGTCTGCTGGCTGCTTTCGCTTGTCTGCTGGCTGTTTTCGCTTGTCTGCTGGCTGTTTTCGCTTGTCTGCATGGGGGCTGTGCTTGGCGGTTGGGTTGTGGATACGGGCTGGCTGACAGTGGTCACGGCATCTCCGGGCGTTTTCTTTCGTCTGGCTTACGGCGTAACCTTACTGCGTAAGCTATGATCCGCAAGATCTTTCTCGGGAGCTGCCAGAACGGGCGAGCCTCTGAGTGTTTTGCCCTGAATGAGACAGCGAGCAGGTTCATGCCGAAGAAGACCAAAGCGGCCACGAAGCAGCGGGTTCCGTTGAGCAAAGACCGCGTTTTCCGTGCTGCCGTCGAACTCGCCGACGAGATTGGCATCGAGTCGTTGTCTATGCGCCGGCTCGGGCTGTCCCTCGGGGTGGAGGCCATGTCGCTCTACAAGCACGTGGCCAACAAGGACGACATCTTGGACGGCATCGTCGAGATCGTCGCCAGCGAGATCGAGGCGCCCAGCGTGGGGGGCGATTGGCGCGAGGCCATGAGTCGCAGGGCGACGTCTGCCCACCAGGTGCTGCTGCGCCATCCTTGGGCCACCATGCTGATCATGTCCCGCGGCAACGTGGGGCCGGCCATGCTGCGCTACGTCGATGCCACCATCGGCTGCCTGCGCGAGGCCGGCTTTTCATACGCCGCAGCGGACCATGCCTGGAACGCTATCGACAATCACATCTACGGCTTCACGCTGCAGAAGGTGAACTTTCCGTTTGAGCCCGAAGAGTACGCCGAGGTGGCTCAGTCGTTCTTGCCGATGATCCCCCCTGAGCAATACCCGTATCTCAACGGCCTCTCGCAAGAGGTGATCGCCCATCGTCACGACGGGCTGCAAGACTTCAGCTTCGGCCTCAAGCTGATCTTGGACGGTTTGGAACGATTGCTCTAAGAGCCGGCGCAGGCGCAATGCAGGCGATTGCCTCGGTTACGTGATGTCGCTCACGGTACGTCGGTCATGTTGCCCCGGATGCATTGGATTTCACGTAGCGAAGCGCGCGAACGCCGTCGTAGAGCAACTCGCCGTCGCTGTGCATGCCCAGCTTTTCGAGCACGTGAATAGACGCTGAGTTCTCGGGGAGTACGAAGCCGAAGATCTGCTTGAGCCCCAAGGTCTCGAAACCGAACTCCATGGACGCCTGGCCGGCTTCGGTGGCGAAACCCTGGCCCCAATAATCGGGTAAGAATCTGTAGCCAACGTCGACCACATCGAACTCCGGGAGAAACTTCAGCCCGCAGAAGCCGATGAGCGCGCCGGTGTCTTTGAGGACGCAGCCCCAGCGCCCGTAGCCCACGGTGTCGAAGTCTGGGTAGCTCGCGATGGCTTCCCGGGCTGCGTCCACCGATGGTAGCCCTGGCTCACCGGTCATGGACACCACATCTGGATGACTGTTGAGCGCGAAGAAACCCTCGGCGTCGCCTACGGCGAACGCGCGATGCAAGAGTCGCTCAGTCTCCGGACCGGTCGTGTAGTGTTTCACTCGGGGCTCACTTGGCGGATGGCGTCACCATGGACAGGAGCTTGTCCACGGTGCGGAAGTTGCGGCCAGTGGCCACGACGCCCAGATGCTTCTCGGCCTTAGCGGCGAGTTTGGAGCGGCCGATTCCGTCGGGGGCGTGCAGGTAGAAGACCTGGTCAGTGAGTTTGAAAGTCTCAGTGGGCGCCTTGCAAGCCTGAAGCGCTTTCACGTCGGCGTGGGTTGCGGGTTCTGCGAGAAAGTTGAAGTGAAGAGTCTTGGGGTCTTCTACCGCATCGGGGAACGGATTGCATGCGATGGCGGAGAGCAGAGTCTCGTGGCTGATGATCAGCAGCGCGGGCCGAAAACCGTGTCGCTCTTCGATGCGGTCGCTGATCTTCTTCGTGAGCGACGCGGTGGTCTTGGCCGCCGATTCGAAGACAGCGTTTCCGCTCTGGATGTACGTGCGGACGTTTTTGAGCTTGAGCTCTTCGAGGTCCTGCCGCAGCTCGGCCATGGGCAAGATATTGTTACCGCCCACGTTGATGCCGCGGAAGAGTGCGATCCAAGTTTGCATGGGTGAACCCTGGAGCTGCGTGGTTGCCTAGCTTGCGATGGTGCGTTGGCGCGACGAGTGCTGAGTGCTGAGTGCTGAGTGCTGAGTCAGGCGACGAGGGGACTGATCTCGCAGAGCTTACCACCTGCCACGGGGCTGTCGGCCGGCACACAGGAGTCGGTCCCGCTGCCCCAAAGCGCAAATGCCGGGGTATGATGACGGCAGCAGGGCATGGCCTACAGCCGTAGCTCGGAGTGGGGGGGCTTTGAAACGCCTATCCGCGTCACGTGATCTGGTCGTGGCCGTCCTTGCTGTGGGATGGCCTCAGCACTCATCGCGCCTGCCGCCAGATCGGCATCGGACGGCTACCGCCGTCGAGAGCCCGAGGCCACGCCTCTCTACCGGGTGCTGGCGAAGCACCTGTCGACGTTCCTGGCTGAGACCGATGCGGCTCACACGTCGGGTCTTCCGGCCTTCGTCCGCCGGGAGCTGGCTGCGTTCCTGGACTGCGGCATCCTGGCGCGCGGGTTCGCGCGGGTGCGTTGCACCGGCTGCGGGGACGATCTGCTGGTCGCCTTCTCATGCAAGGGCCGCGGCATCTGTCCGTCGTGTGGCGGAAGGCGCATGGCCGACACGGCGGCACACCTGGTCGATCGGGTGCTGCCCCGAGTCGCGGTGCGTCAGTGGGTGCTGTCGCTCCCGTTCTCCCTGCGCTTCGCGGTGGCCTTCGATCGCGACCTCTGCCGGCGGGTGCGGGCAATCTTCACCACCGTTGTGCTGAGCGAGCTGAGGCGTCGCGCCCGGCGGCAGGGGATCGCGGACGGCCGGTCGGGCGCCGTCGTGTTCGTTCAGCGGTTTGGTGGCGCCTTGAACCTGAATGTGCACTTCCACGCGGTGGTGCTCGATGGGGTGTTCCACGATCCGGGGTCGGGTCAGTCCCCCGTGTTCCGGACCGGTCGTCGTCTCCGTCAGGCTGATCTTGCCGAGGTCGTGCTGACGGTGCGCGTCAAGGTAGAGGCGTTGCTGCGCCGCCGAGGCCTGTTGGAGGACACGGCCGCCCAAGACCTGGCCGAGCGCGATCCGATGCTCGCGTCAGCCCAGGCCGCGTCGGTGCAGGGTCGTCTGGCGTTCGGCCCGCGGCGCGGCCAGCGCGTCACCCGGGTGGGCGGCCAGCCCGGGAGGTCGTTCGCCCAGGAACCCCGCGAGGACTGCGCCGTCGACGAGGGTTTTTCGCTGCACGCCGGCCCGCCGGTTCCGGGCCACGACCGCGAGCGGCTGGAGCGGCTGTGTCGCTACGCGGCCCGCCCCGCCATCGCGACGGAACGACTGCACGAGCTGCCCGACGGTCGCATTGCCTACGACCTGCGACACGCCTGGTCGGATGGCACCACGCGGGTCGTCTTCGAGCCGCTGACGTTCCTCGAGAAGTTGGCGGCGCTGATCCCGCCGCCGCGGGCCCACCAGGTGACGTACCACGGTGTGCTGGCGCCGGCCGCGGCCTGGCGGTCCGCGATCGTGC
>JBLIMM010000366.1:0-4551 GCA_047638635.1 Pseudohongiellaceae bacterium
GCCCGGTAGCGGCGCCGAAGGTATCTAGCAGCACTTTGTGGGCGAGGCTCTGGCCGCTGCGGCCGAGGGCGTCGACCAGGGCCAGTTGCACGATGGGTTCCTGCCGCCGGGTCATGGCTGCCACCAGCGGATCGATCATGCCAGCCGCAGCGCAGACCGAGGCGGCTTGGGCTGCCACCCGCAGATCAGCGTCGTCGAGTAACGGGCCCGCGGCGACGATGGCAAGCCGCGATCGAATCTTCGGCTCGGCCAGATCGCAGAGACGCTCCATCACTTCGAGCACGTGCAGGCGCACATAGGTGTTCTCGTTCTGAAGCCCCTCTTGCAGGTGGCTCAGTACGGGCGGTCCCATGTGGGCCAGGGCGAATCGAGCGCCGTCGACTTGCCGCAGCTGGTAGGCGTCCAGATGGCGCACGAGCAGCCGCGCCCGGGTGACGATGGCTGCGCCATCGAGGGGGGCTTTGGCCCACAGCCGACCGCGATGTTGATCCCACCACGCACGGGCTTTGAAGACGGCAGCTTCCCGCTCTGCAAAGGTGCCATTGGGGATGTAGCCGAAGTCGCTGCCCGAGAGGGCCAGCAACCCAGGCAGGGCCAACTCGCGTACGAAGACCATGCGGGATGTTTCGGTCCAGGCCAGTTGGGATCGATCGATTTCGGAGTCTGTGTCCTCGGCGAGCAGGTCCAGGATGAGCGGGATGCCGGCGGGGTTGCCCAGAGCTGCCAGGGCCGCCGCCTCCGCGGCTCGCACATGAATCGACGGCTCGAAGTCGACGGGGTAAGGCCCAATGCCCTTCAGCAGCCGCGGGATGGCCCCCGGGTTGCCCAGCTGTCCCAGGGCTTCAGCGGCGGCGCAGGCCACACCGGTGTTCTCGTCTCGGAGCAGCGCCATGGCTGTGGCCAGCGTGGAGGGATGCTGCTGGCTGACGAGCTCGGCCAGGGCGTCGATCCGGGCCGCAGGGCTGCTGAGCGCCAGGGTGGCCGAGTCCGGGACGCTCTCGTTGGGTAGGGGAGCCGCGAGGACGTCCCGCCAGAACCAAACGAGGCTTTCGTCGGTGACCCCTGGCAGGCCCGGAAGCTCCGCACGCTGCTCACAGGCACAGAGGCAGGCTAGCAACCATAAGGACGTAGCCGCTCGCAGAGAGAAAGGAAGGGCCGGTGCCGCTGTGGCTCTCGGGGAAGTCGCAAATGAGGATGCCAATGTCGTAGCCATGGGGGGACAGTTTGACATGGCGCGAGGCCCGTCGGTATGAAAGGATGCTTCGTTCGTTCACGGAGGCAGAAATATGTCATCGCCAGCCCTTGATCAGGACCTACTGGCCATCCTGGCCTGTCCCGAGACTAAAGAACCAGTGGCCCTTGCCGATGAGGCGCTTTTGGCCACTGTGAACGCCGCTATTGCAGCGGGAAAAGTGACTTCGCGAGGGGGCAGCTCCGTTGAGCAGGCTCTCGATGCGGGTCTTGTACGGCAGGACGGCAAAGTGCTGTATCCGGTGCGTGCGGGCATCCCGATCATGCTGATCGAAGAAGCCATCGCTCTCGACGGCTTCAGCGACTAAGTCGCTTCGTTCGTTTTTCAACAACGCCGCGAGCTCGTCCACAGGACGGGACTTTCGCGAGCCCATCCACGTAGATCGAGCCGCCAGTCCCATGGAAAAGCGCCTTCCCCTTGCGCTCATCCTGAGTTTCGCTTTTGTTCTGCTGTACCTGCGAAGCTTCCCGCAACCCGAAGCCACTGAGCCGGGAGCCGGCGATCCGGCATTTGCTGACGAGACGAACACCGGAGCGCCCTCAAGCGGTGCTACGGGCGCGTCGGCAATTCCACCAGCCGGCTTCGACCCGAGTGCTGACAATCTCGCTGGCGCCTTGGCCGATGAGGCTGAGGTCGCGCTCGAAGATCTGCTGAACTCCGAGGTGCCGCAGGTGACGGAGGTCCTCGAGACCCACGTCAGCCGCTCCCAATGGACGTCCCAAGGCGCGTCGTTGGTGCAGCTCGACCTGCTCGACTATCACCCTTCGCTGGAAAGCGATGACGTCTTGCCGCTGTTGTCCAAGCTTGATGGCGAGACCAATAACCTGAGGCTGATCGCCTTGGGGGACAAGTACGCTCTCGATCGGGTGCAGTGGGAAGTTCGTCGGGAGAAGACCAGCGAAGGCTATGTCCGCCTGGTCTTTACCCACACCACTGCCGACGGTCTGTTGTTTACCCGCACGGTCGAAGAAAGTGGCAGAGACTACATCTTGGGGCTCACGGTCGAAGTGACCAACGTGGGCACCACGCGTCTCGACTCACTTTCGTTGTCCCTTGAAGGGGCTCGCGGGATCGTCGACTTGGCAGCGGGAACTGGCAAGTTCAACTATGGGCACGGTCCCCAGGCTGTGGCCATCGTACGCAATAAGATCGGCGATCATGAGCCGACCAAGTGGTCTGGTGGCGACCTAGACGGTGAGCCCTTGCCCATTGGTGTGGACGAACAGTTGTTGGCCGCTGGCGTGATGACCAACTACTTCACGTCTGTCTTGGTGCCTTCTCCTGATACGGACGTGCGTCAGGTCTTCCCCGCATCTGTGTTTGACGCCCAGGCCCTTGACCGCAAGGTGGCCGAACTCGAACCGCGGGATGAGCGGGAGGCTGAGGCTCGGCGTTACGAGTTCGAAGCAGACTTCCGCACGAACGCCACTGCTGACCTGTTGCTGGTGGTCCTTGGGCTCGAGCCCGGACAGACCCGCATCTTTGACTTCGACCTGTACGCTGGGCCGAAGTCCACCGAGATGGCGAGTGAGGCTGGCTACGGTTTTCTCACGGACGTGATCGAAGCCTCCTATGGTTGGGGCGCCTGGATCAATCGCACCCTGCTCTTAGTGCTGCGCTTCTTCCACTCCATAGTGGGGAACTGGGGCCTAGCGATCATCATGCTGACTGTTTTGGTCAAGGGCATGTTGTTCCCGCTTAACCGTAAGCAGCAAACGGGTATGGGTCGTTACTCCGCTGCCATGCAACGGCTAAAGCCCCGCCTCGACGAGCTAAAAAAGAAGCACAAGAACAACACCCGCAAGTTCCAAGAAGAGCAGATGAAGTTGCTCAAGGCTGAGGGTGTTTCACCGCCCCTCGGTGGCTGCATGTTGATGTTCTTGCAGTTCCCCGTATGGATCAGCCTGTTTCAGATCCTGGGCACATCCATCGAGTTGCGTCAATCATCCTTCATGTTTTGGATCACCGACCTCTCTCGCCCCGACCAGATGCCTTTCGGTTTCTTTGGTTTTGAAACGTTGAACCTGTTGCCGGTGTTGATGTCCATCGCCACCGTGGCTCAGATGCGTTTTCAGCCGAAGCCTGCTGACGACAGCCAAGCCCAGACGCAGAAGATCATGGGCATGATCATGCCTGTCTTCATGCTTTGGATTCTGTACAGCTACTCGGCGGGGCTGTCTCTTTACATCCTCACGTCGTCGTTGCTGGGTATCTTCGAGTACCAAGTGATTCGTCGCATTTGGCCCATCGATGGCGCTGCGACTCCCGCCAAGACCTGAAAGCGACATCTATGACTGCCGCACCCAGATCCAGACCTCGTCGTTCCCGCGCTGGGCTTGTGGTTGTGCTGGCCGCGATGATTTACGGCGCCTTTCATTTCGTCACGGGCGGCTCGTCTTTGACCTATGAAGAGCTGGCCTTTCGCCCCTTGCCTTATGTGATGTACGGGATGAAGCCCGACTTCACTCGGGGTGGTCAGCGGGTGGCGACAAGTAACGCCGTGGGCTTTCGTGGCGCATCGGTCGAGATGCCCAAGCCTGACGGGCGTTATCGCATCGTCTGCTTAGGTGGCTCCACGACGTACTCGTTTGCAGTCGATGACGATGAGACTTATCCCCTGCAAATGCAGTTGGCCCTGCAGGCAGCTCGCCCGGATGCCGAGATCGAAGTGATCAACGGCGGCATCGAGAGTTACACGACCGCTGAGAGTCTGAACAACTTGATTTTCAGGGTGCTCGATCTCGATCCGGACGCCATCGTGATCTACCACGGTGCCAACGATGTGCGCGCCCGACGCTATGCCAACTACGCCCCGGGCTACGAGCATTACCGGCGCAACTGGAACGGCTCGGTAGACGACTTCGAGGGGCGCAGCGATTACTTGGGCGGGGTGAACGAGCTGATCCAGTTTGAGCGTCCCGATCCCCCCGGTGACTTCGCTGCCAACGTGAAGGCTTCAGGGACGGCAGCCTATCGACGGAACCTGACGAGCATGATTGCGGTGGCCCAGGCTCACGACGTCATGCCCGTGGTGGTCACTTTCGCGGTGGATGATCGATTGGCTCGCAGCGAAGGCCAGCCCGAGCTGATTGCCGGAGTACAGCAGCACAACGTGGTCTCTCGTGAAGTGGCGAAGAAACATGGCGCGGTCTTGATCGATCTCGCTAGACAGCTGCCGAGCAACGCCAGTCTCTTCGTAGATTCGGTGCACCTCAACGCTGTGGGCTGCAAGGCCAAGGCCGAGATCGTGGCCGCTGACTTGGTGTCTCACCTGCCGTGACGAGCGCGGTGCCTGCCGG
>JBLIMM010000367.1:0-4525 GCA_047638635.1 Pseudohongiellaceae bacterium
CAGTGGCGAGTGCGCGCTGACCTCAACATCAAGTTCTGAGGGCAGCGGGCCGGGAACACTTTCGCCCGCCACTGCCGCGAAACCCTGGGCTCCGCTCTAGCAACCTGTGCGTAAAGTGCCGTGATGGCGAGTGCACCTCGGTGGTGCCAGATCGAGACGACGAACCGGATTCGAATCAGTGGGTTCCAGTGGATTCGTTGAGGATTCGGCAACGAAGAGCTGGCGCCACCGAGGCGTGCTCGGCGCGCGGCACTTTACGCACAGGCTACTAGGCTGGAGCGACCTTCCCGGAGTCTTCATCCCCGTCGTCGTAGGCCTTTTGATGCACCCCGGCAATGGCCCGGCCGGAGGGGTCGGCGGCAGCGGCAAAGCTCGCATCCCAAGCGATGGCCGCAGGCGTCGAGCAAGCGATCGATGGCCCGCCGGGCACAAGCGCAGCCGCTTGTTCCCCGGGAAAATGCTCTTCGAAGAGCGCGCGGTAAACGTAGGCCTCTTTGCTCACCGGGGTGTTCTGAGGAAACCGTTCGGACGCCTGCTCCCACAGCTCATCGCTCACTTCGGCCTCGGCATGAGCCTTCAGCGAGTCGATCCACGAGTAGCCCACGCCGTCTGAAAACTGTTCTTTCTGCCGCCACAACACCGCCTCTGGGATCAGACCCTCGAAGGCCTTGCGCAGGACGTGCTTCTCCATGCGTCCGTCACGAATCAGCTTGTGGGACGGATCCATAGACATGGCCACATCGAGAAAGTCGCGGTCGAGAAAGGGCACCCGCGCCTCAACGCCCCAAGCCGCCATGGACTTATTGGCCCGGAGGCAGTCGTAGCGATGCAAGCTGTCGAGCTTGGCCACGGTCTCTTCGTGCAGGGCAGCGGCGGACGGCGCCTTGTGAAAGTACAAGTAGCCCCCAAAAATCTCATCGCTGCCTTCGCCAGACAGAACCATCTTCACCCCGTTGGCCTTGATGTAGCGGGCCAACAAATACATGGGCGTGCTGGCCCGCACGGTGGTCACGTCGAAGGTCTCGATATGGCGGATGACATCCGACAACGCGTCGATCCCTTCTTGCTCCGTGTACACCACCTCGTGATGGACACAGTCAATGACCTCAGCGACAGACCGAGCAGCCGCCAAGTCTGGTGAGCCTTGCAGGCCAATGGCGAAGGAGTGCAACCGCGGCCACCAAGCGGCGCCTTGGTCGTCCTCTTCAATGCGGCGGGCTGCGTAGCCCGCTGCGATGGCAGCGATCAGCGACGAATCGAGCCCCCCTGACAGCAGCACCCCGTAGGGCACGTCGCACATGAGCTGGCTGTGCACCGCCGACTCAAGGCTCGCGCGTAACTGCTGAAAATCGAGGGGAGTCCCCTGGGCGACGTGCCCGGTTTGCCGCCATGACGGCTCGTACCAGCCCACGGGCTCCGACGAGCCGGCGGTTTGATAGTGGCCCGGGGGAAACTCCTGGAGAGTGACGCAATGCTCGACCAGAGCCTTCATCTCCGAGGCCACGTACAGGCGCCCTTCGCTGTCCCTGCCCGTGTAGAGCGGAATCACGCCCATGGGATCCCGAGCCACGAGCCAGTCGCCCCGCTCTTGGTCGTAGAGCACAAAGGCGAAGATGCCGTTGAGCTCGTTCAAGAAATCCGTGCCCTGCTCCACGTAAAGGGGCAGCAGCACCTCGCAGTCGCTGGCCGTGGCGAACTCGTAGGCCCCGCTCAAGCCTGCGGCCAAGGCGCGGTGGTTGTAGATCTCGCCGTTCACCGCCAGGGCCATGTCTTGCGCAGTATGCAGCAAAGGCTGAGCGCCGGTCCCCGGGTCGACGATGGCTAAGCGCTCGTGAGCCAGGATGGCCCGCTCACCCATCCACAGGCCGCTCCAATCCGGGCCTCGGTGACGCATGGTCCCGGACAGTCGGAGTGCACGTTTGCGCAACGCCGAAGCGTCGCCGTCAATCTCAAGAATCGCCAGAATTGAACACATGAGCCCAGGTGTAGCAGAGTGGCAAGGTCACATCACCCTTGCAGGCCCGCAGGCTCGGACTTGCTGTGCCGTGGCAGCAACAAGGGCAGCACCACCAATACCGTGGCCATGGCGACGGCCAGGCCCAGAGCCGCGAGCAAGCCAAAGTCGGCCACCGGGGGAAAGCTGCTGAACAGGAAGAGCAGAAAGCCTCCGGTGAGAATCGCTGACGTGGCCGCCACCGGACGCACCTTGGCCGAATAGACCGCTGCAATCGTGCCCTGCTGCCGCGCCTGTAGATCGACTGGGGACAACGTGTGCCCCTGTGCTTCATCCAGAGCAGCAAGCCGTCGCCGCTCCGCCGCCAGAGCTGCCACAACGTGGATCGCGTCGTCGACCGCCACACCCAGGGCCACCGCAGAGACCATCACCGTGACGGAGTTGAGCGGCAATCCACTGAAGCCCATGACTGCCAGAATCGTCGCCAAGGGCAGCACATTCACCACCAGCACAGAGAGGCCCAGACGCCAGGAGCGCAGCAGCAACACCAAGGTGACTGCCACCGCCAGCAAACAGGACGCCAAACTCTTTACCAAGCTGGCGACCATACGCCGGTCTGCGGCGAGCAAGCTGTGCACGCCCGCTTCGAGCTTCAGCGACATACCCTCGGGGAGTTCTTCGGCGGCGAACTGCTGAAAGCGATCGATGAGAGCCAAGTACTCTGCGGCTCCCAAGTCTCGGCTGCGCACAATCACCCGCGCCACGCGAGACTCTGCGTCAGTCAACATCGATTGCAAGGGCAGTCGATAGGTGGACACGGCGGTGCTGAACAGGGCCAAGCGCAGATTGCTCTCAGGCAAACGCAGCGAAGCGGGGTCATCCCCATCCCACACTTGGTTGAGCAGCGAGAAAATCTGGGAGAAGGCATAGACGTGAGTCACGGCGGGCTGTGCCTCGCCGTACGCGCGCAGCTGCTCTAGAAACTCGAGGCTTTCGCGACTATGCATGCCCCGCACTCGTCCCGTGTCGACGGCCAAGGCGAAGAAGTTCATGCCCCCCAGGTCTTCGTCGATGAGCGTGAGCGCATGGCGAGAGGGGCTGTCTTCTGCGAGGTACTCCACCGCGCGCACGTCGGTACGCAGGGACAAGATGCCAGGAATGGCCAAGATCATCAGCAGCACAGCAAAGACCAGAATGGCCAAGCGGTGCCGCCCGAGCCAGCTATGCCAGCGGACCATGGCCGCACTGGCCGCGGGGGGCCCACTGGTGCTGCCACTGACCAGACCTCGCGCCTCGCTGTGATCAGCGGACGAGCGCCACAATCGAGAAGCAATCCAGCCCGGGCCGAAACTCACCAGCAAGACCAGAGCCACGGCTTGGGCGCCCACAGCACCGAACTGGCGCACGAGTCCCACGTCGCACAGAGTCAGAGAGAGCAGGCCGACAATGGTCGTCGCCGCTGCAATCGCCGAGGGCTTCCAGACTCTGGAGAGAGCGGAGCGCAACACCACGCTAGCCGAGAATCCACTGCGCGCGTCTTGCTGAGCAGCCACAAAGAAGTGAGTCAAGAAGGTGAGCTGCACACCGGCCACGAGGGGCACCAAAATGCCGGTGTAGAGGTTGAGCGTCGCGCCATTCCATTGCAGCAGCACGAACACCAAGCCCGTGCCCACGGCCTCCAGCAACAAGATCGTCAGCAAGACCCAGGGCGAGCGAAAGGCGACAAGCAAGACCAGCAGAGTCAGCATCGCGGCGGCCACCACGAAGAACACGGTGTCCTGCCCCACTTGCCCGGCCACCTCTGCCTCGACAAAGGGAAACCCAAGCAGGTGAATGCCGTTCGACCGGGCTTCATGGCGGAGGGCCACGTCTTCGATCACCGCCAGCACGGCGCTCACCGAAGCATCGCGCCGTTCGATCTGGCACATGACCACGGCGAGCTTGCCGTCCAGCGACACGAACACGTCCCGGGCCAGGGGGTAGGCTAGTGTGAAGCTGCGCAGCTCAGCCCATTGACTAGCGCTCGTCTCAGCCCGGGGGATGAAGGGCACCGCTCCGAACATTTCACGGGGGTCAAAGCTCAGTCCCCGGCGAATGGGCCTGCGCGAGTGAGCCAAGCTCTTCACGTCGATGACCGCTGGCAAATCTTCCAGCGCGTCGCCGATGTCGTACAGCAGCGCGGCGCCCTCGTTGCTGAAGACATCGTCGTGCTCGACCAGCAGAGCCACGAGCAGATCGTCCCCCACGTACTTGGTCAGCTTCTCGTAGGCCGCGCTGGTGCGGGCGTCCCCAGCGAGCAGAACCGCAGTGGAGGCATCGAGGCCCAGGCCTGCCAGACGCTGTGACACGGGCCAAGCCACCGCCAACACCAAGGGCAGCAGAACCAACAACAAGCGTCGGCACAGCTGCGAAATGGTGGCTCGGTGATCGATGGCGGCGTTCACTGTGTGGGACGTGCTCGGTTGCGTGGCAGTGATTTCGGTGAGAGTGACCGGGGTTGAGTGAGGATCTTGCCCAGCTGAGCTGCGGATCCCAAGGAAGCAAACCATGGCTCGTTTCGGCAGCTGGCGG
>JBLIMM010000368.1:0-4498 GCA_047638635.1 Pseudohongiellaceae bacterium
TTAGGATGTCGCCATATCTAGTGGCGCGCACCACGACTTGGGCCCGCGAACCGTTGAACCCCAACATATAGGGGGTCGTTCAAACAGCCAAGGGAAACATCTCTCAGAATTCGAACGCTAGCGATCCCGTCGTCAAAGGCCGCTCAGCCCCCCTTTGGGGACGGTTTTGTTCAGGGCCTCTACCCGCTTACGCAAAGGGCCTGCAGGTCAGCTGTGAGATCCGAACGCACCCCAAAGCTCAACCTCAAGCTCAAGCCGCACGCCGGCTGACTCTAGCACTCGTTGCTGGACCTGGGCCACGAGCGACATGACCTCAGCGGCCGTGGTCCCCCCTTCGTTGACGAAGAAGTTCCCATGGCGCGTGGAGACCCGAGCACTGCCCACGGCCAGATCTTTGCACCCGGCCACATCGATCAGCTGGCCGGCGCTGTGTCCCAGAGGGTTCTTGAACATGCACCCAGACGTCGGGGACGACAGAGGTTGAGTCAGGGCCTTTTGCTTCAGAATCTGGGTCATGCGCTCCATGATGGCCGGCTTCGGCTGACGCTTCAGCTGGACCACCGCATCGAGCACCACCTGGCCCGCAAAGGGCGAGTTGCGGTAGGCGAACTCGCCAGGAATACACGGAACGATCTTCACGGTCCCATCGCTCTCGACCACAGTCACCTCGGACAGAATGTCGCTGATGGTCCCCTCGCGACCACCGCTGTTGCCCGCCACCGCACCGCCCACCGTGCCCGGAATGCCAATGAGCATCTCGGCCCCGGAAAGCCCCTGAGCGTGGGCCAAGCTCACCAGACGGGATAAAGGAGCTCCTGCCTCGCAGCGCAGGGCGTCGTCGATTTCACCGTGGTGATAGATCGAATGGAGCGAGCGAGTGTGCAACACCACCTGTTCAAGGCCTTCGTCAGAGACCAGCAGATTCGAGCCATGACCCAACATGGCAAGAGGCAGCCCGGCCTTGTGCAGCTCGCCTACAGCGAACATCAGGTCTTTGCGGTTTCGCGGCTCCAGCACGAACGGGGCCGGCCCACCCACACCCAGGGTCGTGAGACCAGCTAAAGGCTGAGCCTCATGGACGAGCAGCCGCTCTGACAATTCTGTGGGCAAGTCCATCGATATCTCCTGCTCCCATCACTACACACACGTCGTCGGGACGGAACAGCTCGCCCGCGGAGTCCTCCGCGTCGAGCGCCGGCCCCACACGGGCCACGTTCGGACCCGCAGCCTCGGCCAAAGCCTCACAGACCGACTCGGCCCGCTCTGGATGCGCATCCCGAGCGAGGAAGATATCGCACAAGGCCACCTGGTCGAAACCCCGTAGCACCTGAGCAAAAGCGGAGAACAGATCCTCCGTGCGGCAAACCTGGTGGGGCTGGAAGACCCCCATCACGCGCCGCCCGGGAAAGTGAGCCCGGGCTGTACTGAGCGCAGCCTGCAGGGCGTCGGGATGGTGGGCGAAATCATCGATCAGCCGCACGGTGCCACCCCCAGGCAAGGACACCTCCCCAAGATCTTGCAAGCGCCGAGCCACCCCCGCGAACGACTCGACGCCCGGGAGCAAGCGGTCCAGAGACACCCCACAACAGCTTGCCGCCACCAATGCACAACGGAGATTGTCCAGATCGTGGCGAGCCAAGACGGGCAAGCGCAGCGAGTACTGTCCCTCGGGGCCCATGATGGCCTCCCAGCCCCCCCCGACTGCCCGAGCGCTCTGCAGCGGAAGCAAATCATCGATGGAGTGCACCCCGCAATGAGTGGGCAGCTGAGAGCCAAGCTGCTCAGCCACGCCGGGGCCTAAGACAAGCTGCCCCCCGTCTGGGAGCCCGGCGCAAAACGCGCCGAAAGCTCGCAGCACTCCGTCCCAATCCCCGAAGCAATCCAGATGGTCCACGGTGATCCCTGTGACCAGAGCCACGTCGTAGCTCAGGTTGAGGAATGATCGGTCGTACTCGCAGGCCTCTACCACCATGGGCCCTCTGTCTCCCCAAGCGTATGCAGCCATGCCCTGGGGTTGGCCGCCGATGATCCAGGCAGGGGCGGCGCCAGCAGCCTGTAACAGATGAGCGGCCATGGCAGTGGTACTTGTCTTGCCGTGGGTGCCGGCCACAGCGAGGCCTTGTCGGGTGGCCATGAGCCGCCCCAGAGCTTCACTGTATTTCAGCACCGGCACACCCGCGTCCCGGGCGGCCTGCACCTCGACATTCTCGTCGGGCACCGCGGCGGAGCGAATCAGCAACTGAGCTTGGCCCAGGTTCTCTGCCCTGTGCCCCCGATACAGGGAGACCCCAGCCGCAGCCAAAGCTGCCGGAGCACTCTGCCCATCGGAGCCGCTCACCTCATGGCCGCAGCTCGCCAACAGTCCAGCGAAAGCCGACAGCCCACCGCCCGCGACGCCCACGCAATGCACCCGGGTAGGCAGGCCCTTCTCACGCACCATGAGCAGCATTCTGTTCACCGCGCAGACTCGCGCGCCGAACGACAGCGGCCACGGACTTCGCAGGATCAGCACGGCTCTGAGCAAAGGCTGCGGCAGTCATCTGGGGCAGCCCACCCAACGCTCGGCCGATCAACGACATCACTGTCCGAGCCCCCGTCGGATCATCGGCCCCCACCATGAAGGCGGCGCCTCGCCCCACCAGGCTCTCGCCATTGGCAGACTGGTGCCGATCTCGATGGTGCGGGTAAGGCACCAACACGGCTGGAGTCGCGCTGGCCTGCAACTCGCAACACGTCCCAGAACCCGCTCGGCAAAGAGCGAGATCGGCCAAAGCCCACGCTGGGGACATGTCGTCAACGAATGTCACCCGGGACACGGGCACACAGCGACTCTCGCTGGACGGATCGACCGCTGGTCCAGGACCGACCACGTGCAACACTTGCCAGGGCTCACTTTCTGCGGCGAGCAAGTCGATCACGCCGGGCACCAGTCGGTTCACGTCTCGGGCCCCCTGGGACCCCCCAGTGACCAACAAGGTGCGCCGCTGAGGATCGAGGCCGAAGAGCGCTGCGGCCGCTTCACGGGACCAGCTCTTCAGCAGCGGCCCGGGCACGCCGGTCACAGCGGTCGCCTGGCGCCCACGCGGCATGGCATCACCGGATCTCGCCAGGCAGGTGAAGTCGACCCTGCCATCCAACCAACGGCCCACTTTGCCTGGCACCGCGTTCGGCTCGACAAGCACCATGGGGCGCCGGGGCACACCGGGCAGAGCGGCCAACCACAAAGCGGGCAGGGCCACCCAACCACCGAGCACGACTAAAACATCTGGGTCGAACTGGGTCAGAGCCCTTGTCAGCCGTGTTGTGGCCCGAGCCCAAAGATCAACACGCCACGGAGCCGGTCGTCCACGGTCACCGAACAGCTCGACGAAAGGCAACTGTCGTGGCTCGAGCATGGCCCGTTCCACCGAGCGCCCAGCCACGAGAAACAAGCTGTCGTCGGCAGCGTCACCCAAGGCCTCGGACACACCGATTCCAGGGGCAAGATGGCCGCCCGTCCCGCCGCCCAGGTAAGCGACCCTCATGGAATGCGCAGGTGCATCCCCACCTTGAGCTTGTCGGGAGTGGCCATGACATCGCGGTTCGCCCCGAACAAGTCGTTCGTGCGATCGATGCTGCCCAGCTCACGCATGGCGATACCACCAAGGGTGTCTCCCTCGCGCACCACATAGATGCCCTTCGAAGCCAGGGCACCGCCCACCTGTCCCTTCGTGGCCTTACGCGGCACCATCACCACCTGACCCACTTGCAGCTTGGTTTCATCGAGACCAGGGTTGGCCTTGAGGATCACGCGCCAATCGTGGTTGGTGCCGTAGTACCGCTTGGAGACGTCGGAAAGAGTCTCGTTGGCCCGGATCGTGTGTTGCAGGAGCCCGGCCTGTGAAACGGGCAACCTGGCCGAGCGTTCACCGGGGTAAGACACCGGTGGATCGTCGAAACGGAAGTCGCTTTGAGTGTCGAGAAGGGAAGCCACCGCGTAGTGAGCCACCTGGGGCTTGTCCCCCACCGACATCTTGCGCCCCCGGGGACCAGTGCCCTGAGAGGTAGCGCCCTGCTTTCGAGGGGCCCGTTGCGAAGCTTTGCCTGCCCCCTCGGGCGGCTGGCCCTGCGGGGTGTTCAACTTCGCGGGGCGTTCTAAGACCACAGAGAGTGCGCCACCATCAGCGGCTTGCAGGCCGTTGGCGAGAGTGTCGTCGGGGCCCAAGACCCAAGCCAGTCCGAGGATCGAGACCACGAACAGCAAGGCGAAGAGGCCGTATTTTTCTACATCTGTCATGGCACGATCCTTGTGGCGGCAGGACTCGCAAGTGGCCCTGCCTTTCTCTGTGGCAGAGACGCGAGCCAATCGGCACCCGTCTCCGGATCTTCCTCTGGCCAACGGGCCAATCCAAGTAACAAACCGGTAGAGGCTGTCAGCACCAAGAGCGAAGTGCCGCCAGCGCTCACGAAGGGCAGGGGCAAACCCTTCGGTGGAGCGACGGCAGTGACCACCGCAATG
>JBLIMM010000369.1:0-4492 GCA_047638635.1 Pseudohongiellaceae bacterium
GAAGATGAAGGCGTCCACGTCGGTGCGTGTGCCGATGACTCCGTCGATGGGGTCGAAGGCGGTACCTGGACAAGGGGCGCTCAAGGCCGTGGCAGAAACCGTAGAGTTGCCGTGATCGTCGGACTTCAAGCCGAAGCCATTGCCGAACCCGCCGATGATGCCGGTGTCGTCTTGGGTCGCCGTTGAGCCGGAGTAATCGCCGTTGCTCCATTGCACCACGGTCTTGCCGAACGGCGCACCCATGATGGGGCCCCAGCTGGTGGCGCCGCTGCCCGAACCCGGGTGGTAGCTCGATCCGTTGAGGCCGTCGTGGAGCAGGCCCATGGTGTGGCCCACTTCGTGGCTACCGCTCATGGAACCCGTGTTGTCGCCCTTGTTGAAGACGAAGCAGGGCGTGTCCTGAAAATCGGTGAAGGTCCCCAGGAGCGCGATGCCGCCGGAGCCGCTGCCGAAACCAGAAGTGATCTGCGTGAAGATCGAGCGCACACCCCACTTGGTGTCACCAAAGGTGGTCTTGCGCAGGTGGTCTTGGTCAGGCTCTTCGGTGGTGACGTCTACGTTGTAGGGAGCGAAGTCTTCGGCGATGTACTCCCAGTGATTGATGATCGACTGCAGCTCACCGTTGGTGAACGTCGCCGAGCTACCGGAGGTGTTGTAAGGCGGGAACAAGATGTTGTGCCCCCAGCCGTTGTTATTGCTCTGGTGCCCGTCGAAGTCGAGGAAGATGACCTTGTCTGCGCCGGGGTTGGTGTGCAGGGTGAAAGCGGCGGAGAGGGGGATCGAGCCTTCGTAGCTGTCGGGAGGGCTCTGCGCTTGGAACTCCGCGCCAGCGGCGATGTCCACGTAGACCAGTTGGTCTTTGTCGGTGACCCAAAGTGTGGGGTCCCTGCGGAGCAACTCGCTGAGGGCTTCTCCGGCCATGTCGTGGCTCAAGGCCAGCTCGCCTAGGCGAGCGCCAAGTGCCGCCACGGCCTCAGCGCCATGAGTGGCACCGGCAAAGGCGGGCGCGGCATGGGGAGAGGTGCCGGCGGTCTGAGCCAGGGCGCCGCTGGCGCTGGACAGCAGCGCTGCAGCAGTGAGCAGACCAGCCTGAATCGGGGACGAAAGACGTAGGGAGAACGCGCGGGTACGGACCATCTTCATAGAGCTATGCCTCGGGTCGATCGGGAGAGAGAGGGGCTGCTACCGGTTCGGGAGAGTGGACGAACCGTTCGGGGCGGGACGTCCGGGTGGCAACCTTGAGCAGCCAAGTATTGGGGTAGCTCGGCCAAGCTGCAAGTGCGAGATCCACCGTGGGTTTTCCAATGAGCACCTTTTGGGCCCCCTTCGCCTGAACGAACAACGAAGTTGTCGACCTCTGGGCCCCTTTGGCTTGAGGCTAAGCGAGAGCCCCCTCAGTGGGGCTTTCGGCCTTAAGAACGGCATCAAGCCCGGGCGTAGATGCCTTTGAGGTAGTGGCTCTCGGCGAAATCGGTGGGGTGGTCCAAGGCGTGGCCGGTCTCTTCGATCTCGCGCAGGGGGCGATGTGCGGCTCGCGCTGCGGCGCAGACGGTCTCCTGAAAGGCCGCGGCATCTATAGGCTTGCTGCAAGAGGCGAGCAGCAGCTGTCCCCCGGGCTTCAAGAGCCTTAGTGCCAAGCCGGTGAGGCGTCCGTAGGCCTGGAGTGCCCCTTCGACCTGGGCCTTTCGCCGGGCGAAGGCGGGTGGATCAACAATGATCAGATCGAATGTCTGGCCCTCTTGCTCTAGCTCACGCATGACCGCGAAGGCGTCCCCTTCGCGGGTGTGGTGCTGTGCTGCGGCGATGTTCTCGTCGCTGGCATTCAGCGCGAAGTTGCGCACGGACGCTGCCAGAGCCGGGCCACTTTGATCGAGGCTGGTTACCGTGTGGGCGCCGCCTCGGGCTGCAGCGAGGGAGAAGCCGCCTGTGTACGAGAAGACGTTGAGCACCGACTGGCCCCGGGCGAGTTGCTCGATGCGCGCTCGGTTGTCCCGTTGATCGAGAAAACTGCCGGTCTTTTGTCCGCGGATGAGATCGACCTCGAAGCGCAGCCCATTTTCTAGATAAGTGAGCGGCTCTTCGGGGAGTTCGCCCAGGAGCAGCTGGCCGTCGTGCAGTCCGCTCAAGGCCTCGGGGCGCTCGGAGAGTTGGCGGCTGAGGCGCAAGACCACCCGTTCTATGGGTTGCTGAGCGAAGAGCGCGTTCAGCGCGGGGAGCAGCCAGGGCACCCAGGCGTGGCTGTAGAGCTTGACCACGGCGCTGTCTCCGTAGCGGTCAGCGATGAAACCGGGCAGCCCGTCGCTCTCTCCATGAACCATGCGATAGGCGTCGGTGTTCGTCGCTGCCAGGGGAGCTCGGCGGGCGAGGGCTGCGGCAAAACGCTCGGTGAAGAAGGCGTCGTCGATGGGGCCAGACTTCCGCGCCCGCAGCACTCTCAGCCGAATGGGCGAGTGTGGGTCATAGAGTCCCACGGCCAAGAAGTTGCGCTTGCGATCGAAGACCACGGCTAAATCACCGGGGGCGCCTGCCCGGCTCTCGGAGCGAATCTGCTCGGCGTAGAGCCACGGGTGCCCCCGACGCAGTTTCGACTCTGCGGACCCCGTGACTCGCAGGGTCACCGGCCCCCCCTCGGGGACAGGCACAGAGCTCAGCAGGGATGGGAAGGAAGGGCGGGGCATAGCAGATCGTTTCGGCAGGGGACGGGCGCAGGTATCCTCTGGCATATGAAGAGCTCAAAGAAGCATTGGTTGAAGTCTGTCCTGCGCGCCGACTCTCCGTCGTGGACGGTGGCTGTCGTCTTCGTGGTTTGTTGCACCGTTGGGGGCTGCCAGGAAGGCGAGTCCACACGGATCTCAAAGATCGGCGCGCAGCCCGGGGCAGGGCCTGCCGTCGCCCAGCAAGAGGCGCCCGAGGCTGGCAGCGGGGCTGGCAGCGGGGCTGAACGCCCTTCTATGCCCGAACGGCCCAACCTGCTCTTGGTGACTTTGGACACGCTGCGCGCCGATCGCCTCGGCTGCTACGGGTATGACCAGGCGAGCACACCCGTGGTCGATGCTCTGGCTGCCCGGGGAGTGCTTTTTGAGCAGGCCTTCACGCCGGCGCCCATGACCCTACCCGCTCACACCACCATGATGACTGGGCTGCTGCCGCCGCAGCACGGAGCTCGGGTCAACGGAGAGCATCGCCTAGGTAACGGGTTACCCACCTTGGCCGAGCAGCTGTCTGCGGTCGGCTATCGCACCGGCGCCTTCATCGCGGCGTTTGTCCTCGATGAGAAATTCGGCCTCGCCCGGGGTTTCGACTACTACGGCGATGACCTCAGCGCCGCCTATGAACAAGAGGTTGCCGAATCACTGTCTTCCTATCGCCCCGGCGCAACTGTTGTGGATGACGCGCTGCAGTGGCTAGAGAGCGGTGACCTTGCTGCGCCGCTCTTCGCTTGGGTGCACTTGTACGATGCTCACTTCCCTTGGCACGCCCACGATGTGGCCGATGGGCAAGACGCTGCAAAGGGAACCTACGATGGTGAGGTGAGCTACGCCGATCAGCAAGTGGGCCGGCTGCTGTCGGCCCTGTCCCAAAGGGGCAGCTTGGACAACACCGTGGTCATGATCGTCGCCGATCACGGTGAGGGCTTGGGCGATCATCACGAGATCGAGCACGGCTACCTGCTCAACGAAGAAGTGCTGCACGTGCCTTGGATCATCGCAGGCCCGGGAGTCGTCATGGGGCAGCGATGCCCGTCTTTGGTGTCCCTCGAAGATCTCTTGCCCACGGCCTTGGCGCTGCTTGACGTCCCAGCAGACAGCGGCGATGGGTCGTCGGTTTCCATGCCCGGGCGCAGTCTTTTGCCTGCGCTGCAAGGTGAATCTGTGCACTCGGGGATCAGCTACGCAGAGACCGACTTGCCTTGGACTGCCTATCACTGGGCACCTCAGCGCAGCCTGACCACGAACGAATGGAAGTACGTGGACACGCCACAAGCAGAACTCTACGACCGCACAGTCGATCGGTCAGAGTTGGTCAATCTCGTGGATGTCCGTCCGCAGATCACTCAGAAGATGCAGGCCCGCTTGGCTGCTCTCGAAGATCAGCTGGGCGAGACATTGAGCGAGGCCGCGTTGCTCACCGCTGACGAGGCGGAGAGTTTGGCCGCCTTGGGTTACGTGGGCAGTGCCGGCGGTACGGACAGCCCTGCCGACCGCACAGATCTCGCAGACGTGAAGGAACGTCTGGCTGCCAAAGACCTGTCAGCGACTTTGCGCCAGCGGGAAGCTGCCGGTGATCTCTCTGTGGATGAGCGCCTGGCCATGTTCACCGAGCTCGTCGAGCTGAGCCCTGAGACTCCGTCGTTTCGCTCGCAGCTTGGCAGTGCTTGGGTGGATGTCGGTCGCACCGAGGACGGCTTGATGCAAATGGCGGCTGCCGTCGAGCTGGCTCCCGGCTCTGCAGCGCTGCACTACGATTTCGGCGACGCCTTGCAGCTCTACGG
>JBLIMM010000370.1:0-4479 GCA_047638635.1 Pseudohongiellaceae bacterium
GCTAGAATGCCATGCTTCCACACTCAGGATGCATCTATCGATGGACTCGCTCCGGATCTGCATCGCCTCTGCCGAAGTGGCACCCCTGGCTAAGACTGGCGGCTTGGCAGATGTCAGCGCCGCCCTGGCCGCTGAACTCCATCGTCGGGGCCACGACGTGCGCTTGGTCATGCCCCTGTATCGGCGCCTGCGCACGGAGGGCCGGGTGCTCACAACCGTGCCCGGGCTAGAGCGTATCGAACTGAGCCTAGGGTCTCGCACGGGGCACGTGTCCGTGTTGTCCACGCCCTTGCCTGGGAGCGACTTCGATGTTTGGTGCATCGACTGTCCCGAACTCTACGACCGAGACGAGATCTACACGGGCGATGACGACGAGCATCTTCGTTTCGCCGTCTTGGCCCGGGCCACCTTGGCTGCATGCCAGCAGGCAGGTTGGGCTCCCGATATTGTTCATGGGAACGACTGGCACGTAGGTTTACTGCCCTTGTTCCTGCGTCAGCTGGCCTCCTGGGAGCAGCTGTTTGCCCGCACACGCAGCCTGATGACCATCCATAACATTGGTTATCAGGGGGTTTTTAGGGCCGACGTGGTGGGCGACTTGGGCCTCAACGACTCTCTGCACATGCTCGACCAAGACGATCTCGCCGCAGGTCGGGTGAACTTCTTGCGCACGGGACTCCGTTGGGCCGATGCCATCACCACGGTGTCGTCCACCTACGCCCGAGAAATACAGGGTGAAGAGCGGGGCATGGGACTGGACGGTTTGTTGCGCGAGCGCAGCGACCGGCTGGTGGGCATCGCCAACGGTGTGGACTACGCCGAGTGGAGCCCGGAGGTCGACCCATTGATCCCCCAACATTTCTCGGCGAAGACCCTCGACGACAAACACATCGACACCCTGGCGCTGCTGGCCACGTTGAAGCTGCCCCCACCAGGATCTGCGCCGGTGTACGGCATTGTCTCGCGCATGGCATGGCAGAAGGGTTTCGAGCTGCTCTTTGAGACTCTGCCGCCGCTCTTGGCAAATCACGATGCGCGCTTGGTGGTGCTGGGCAGCGGCGAGCGCAAGTACGTCGATTTCTTCAAAGCGTTGCAGCAGAGCTTCCCTCGCCAGGTCGCGTATGTCGATGGCTACAACGAAGAGCTGGCGCACCTGATCGAAGCGGGCTCCGACGTGTTTCTGATGCCTAGCCGTTACGAACCGTGCGGCCTGAACCAGATGTACAGCCTGCGCTACGGGACGATTCCCATTGTCCGCAAGACGGGTGGTTTGGCCGACACGGTGAGCCTCTTCGACCCTTCCACGGGGGAGGGCACGGGCATTGTCTTCGAACACTTCAACAAAGAGGGTATGGCCTGGGCGTTGGAGACGAGCCTGTCGCTCTTTTCGCGCAAAGACCTGTGGCGGCGCTGTCAGCTGAACGGCATGGCTGAAGATTTCAGCTGGCAGGCTCGGGCTGATGTCTACGTAGAGTTGTACCGGCGCCTTCTGGCGTCATCCGAGGTGGCTTGATCCAGGCCGCTCGATCTTCCCGGGAGTCATAGACGATGCATGTGATCTTCGTAGAGCCGGCGTTTCCCTTTAACCAAAGGGAATTCGTTCGAGGATTGGCCGAGGTGGGCGCCAAGATCACTGGCATTGGTGAGCGCCCAGTGGAGTTTCTCGACGACGAACTCAAGGGCTGGATGTCCTCCTACGAGCAGGTGTCTTCAGTCGTCAACGAAGAGGCTTTGCTCGAGGCGGTGCGCACGGTGCAGCGCCGGGGTTGGGTCGACCGCATTGAAGCCACCGTAGAAGCGCACATCATGGCCGCAGCGCGAGTGCGCGAGGCCACCGGTATTCCCGGGACGAGCGTGCGCACGGCGTTTCTGTGCAGGGACAAGCCGGCCATGAAGCAGGTGCTCCGAGAGGCTGGTGTGCCTTGCGCTCAGTCCACGGGGGCCAGCAGTATCGACGAGGTTTTGGCTTTCGCCGAGACCGTGGGCTACCCGCTGATCATCAAGCCGCCGGATGGGGCAGGCGCTGCGGGCACCAGCCGGGTCGAGAACGAGCAAGAGCTGCGAGCTGCTTGCGTCGAATCCGGCGTCGATCACGGAGCGACGGTGGCGGTCGAAGAGTTCATCGAAGGCCACGAAGGCTTCTACGACACGATCTCCATCGATGGCGAGCCCGCCTGCGAGTTCATTTGCCACTACTACCCCAATGTGCTTCACGGCATGCGCACCCGCTGGGTGTCGCCGCAGATCGTGGCCACCAACCGGGTGGATCTGCCCAGCTACGACGACGTGAAGGCTATGGGGCGCAAGGTGATCAAGGCTCTGGGCATCGGCACGTCGCCCACGCACCAAGAGTGGTTCATCAGCTCGAAGGGCCTGAAGTTCTCAGAGATCGGCTGTCGTCCGCCGGGAGTGGGGGCTTGGGATCTCTATAACGCTGGCAACGATATCGACCTCTATCGCGAGTGGGCTCACGCCATCGTCCACGGACGCCCTGAGACGCCCCCCAGTCGGCGATTCGCCGCAGGGATGGTTGCTCTGCGTCCCGATCAAGACGGAGAGGTTGTCGGCACAGACGGAGCCGACGAGCTCATGCAAGATTGGGGCGAGCACATGATCGACTACAAGTTCCCCGCCCCGGGGACGGCCACACAGCCGGTCGAAGGCGGCTTTATGGCCAATGCCTGGGTGCGCATGCGCCATACCGATTACGACACTCTGCGCTCCATGCTCGACACGGTGGGCGAACGGTTACAGCTGCGGGCCCGCTAACCTCGCTGGCGTCAGCAGCGCGAGACGCGCTGAATCGTCGCTGCCCTACGGCTGTCAAGGAAGGTCGGCTACGGCGGCCCAGCCCTCTCGACGTGGGTCGCCCACTGCGGTGCGGTGGCCGCTCGTCTTGTCCACCGCCACGGTGTTCGCGCAGCCCTGGGTGCCGAAGAGTGGAGCATGGACCGAGGCGATCTGCACGACGTGACCGAGGCTGCGCAGTTCGGCCAGCACCGCGTCGGACAGTGCTCCTGGTTCTGCGACAATGCGATCAGGAAACCAAGAGTGGTGCACCCGCGGTAGGCGCACTGCTTGCTCAATGCCGAGGTCGCGATCCAAGAAGGACAGCAGCACTTGGGTCACGGTGTTGATGATCGTGCGTCCACCGGGGCTGCCCGTGGCGAGCACCGGGTGGCCGTCGTTGATCACCAGAATCGGTGTCATCGAGGTGAGCGGGCGTTTCCCAGGGGCTGCGAGATTGGGCTCGGTGCCAATGTGTCCCGCGGTGCGGGATTCTCCGGGGATGCGATTGAAGTCCCGCAGCTGATCGTTGAGCAGTACGCCCGTGCGCCCGGCGATGGCCTTGCCGCCGAAGGCCTCTTCGAGGGTCGTCGTGAGCGAGACCGCGTTATCGAAGCGGTCGATCACCGAGATGTGGGTGGTGTCGTGCTCGGGTTCGTCTGTGATTTCTGGGCCCAAGGTGCTGCTCGGGGTCGCCGCGTTTCTGTCCACAGACAAGGCCAAGGCGTCGAGGTGCGGCCCTGAGAGCAAGAACTCGAGAGGGACTGTGTGAAACGCTGGGTCGCCCAGGTGGGTGGCCCGGTCAGCAAACGCTCGTCGAGCGGCTTCGGCGTATAGGTGCACGGCGCTCGCCGATAAGAGCGGCTCGGCGACCCAACCCAAGCGACTGAGCTGCCCCAGAATCTGGCCCAAGGCGATGCCACCGGAGCTGGGTGGCCCAAAGGCGAGCACGGTCTGTCCCCGAAACGGAATATGCAGCGGGCGCCGGAGAACGGGCTGGTAGGCCGCGAGGTCGTCCATGGTCATAGGGCCGCCCTGGGCGGCCAGGAATCGCGCGATTTCTTCAGCCACGGGGCCTGCATAGAAACCCTCGGGCCCGTGTTCGGCTATGCGCTGCAAGGTGGCCGCCAGGTCGGCTTGCACCAGCCGGGCACCCGCGGCGAAAGGGCGGCCCTCTGCGTCGAGGAAGACCGCAGCGCTGAACGGCTGGGCAGCCAGCTCGTCTGCAAAGGTAGAGATCCATAGGGCCAAGGTGTCGTCGATGACGAAGCCACCTGCCGCGAGCGCGACCGCCGGAGCGACTAACTCGCGCCAGGGCAGCCGGCCCCAGGATTGGTGAGCGGCGTGGAGCCCCGCCACAGTCCCCGGGACCCCTGCGCAGAGGCCTGGGTCTTTGGCTCGCTGTGGGTCGTAGCGGCCCTGATCATCCAAAAACAGGCGGGGCTGGATGGCGGCGGGGGCGGTCTCGCGAAAGTCGAGGGCGAAGTCTTGGCCGTCGGCGAGACGTACGAGCATCAGGCCGCCTCCGCCGATGTTGCCAGCAGGGGGCCAGGTCACGGCCAGGGCGAGCGCGGTCGCCACAGCAGCGTCGATGGCGTTGCCTCCCTGAGAGAGGATCGTGGCTCCCACCGTGGCGGCGTGGCGTTCTACGGCGGCGACAGCACCGCCATTCGTGCTCAATGTGCTGCCCAC
>JBLIMM010000371.1:0-4466 GCA_047638635.1 Pseudohongiellaceae bacterium
GGCATCCAGAACGAAGTGCACTATGCCCAGGCAGCCCAAGCACCCTTGCTCGCTGAGCTGCTCCAAGGCCAAGGCTACGTCACCGCCGCGTTCACCGATGGTGGGCACGTGAGCGAAAACGAAGGCTTCGACCGGGGCTTCGACCACTTCGACTCGCGCTACGAGTGGTTCGGCAAGAAGCTCGACCGAGTCGACGCCTGGCTCGACAATGCTGACGAAAGCGACAAGACGTTTCTGTTCGTGCACACCTACGGAGTCCACGCGCCGTATCTGCCAGGGAAGAAGCACGACCTGTTCACCTCGCCGAAATACTTAGGCGTCTTGAACGGCCGGGTCGAGACCTTGCAAGAGCGCCTCGCCCGAGACTCCGTCGACGCCCCCGCGCAGCTCTTGGTGCAACTCATGGAGGGCTTCTGGCGGCACAAGAAGTCCATGAACGCCGAGGACATCCAACATCTCGTCGGTCTCTACGACGGGGCGATTCACCGCGTAGACGGAGGCATCGGACGACTGCTCGCCTCCCTCGACGAGGCCGGTTGGCTCGACGATGCCTGGGTCGTAATCACCTCCGATCACGGAGAGGCCTTCGCAGAGCACGGCACCTTTGAGCACCGCCAGCTGCACCAAGCCGAGTTGTCCGTCCCCCTGCTCATTCGCCCCCCGGGCGGGTTGAAGCAAGGACTCGTGCGCTCAGCCCCCATCAGCCAGCTCGACTTGCCTCCGACCCTGTTGCACATGCTCGGTCAATCGGCGCCAGCGCACATGCAAGGCACCAGCTTGCTGCCTCTCGACGGTCTGCGGCGTGCGCAGACGCGGTTCGCCACCGGCGGTGAAGACTTGCTCATGGACGTGGCCATCGAGAACGGGCAGAAGCTGGTGACCGCGAACACCGCACCGCGCTTGGCCTACGACCTCACCAACGATCCGTCCGAAGAACGCACAGATCTTGAGCAGCCCTGGGTCACGCTCCTTGAACGGCGCCTTGAGAAGATGCGCGGGGATGCCCAGCTGTTGCGCAAGAGCCTTGGCGATCCGTTGAACACCGGGCCGCTCAGCGAAGAAGAGCTTCAGATGCTGCAAGCTTTGGGCTATCTGAAGTAGGCGCAGCGGTTGAGTGGCTTGCGCCTGGCAGCTCCTGGGCGGTTCGGTTCAGAAGAACGAAGCGATCCACAGGTTGCTGGCCACGGTGGCGCTGCCGTTGGGGCCACCGGCAATGAGCTGCAAGTAGAGCTGAGCACCGATAAGGTTCGGGTCGCTGGGAACGGCGAAGTCTGTGTCGATCAAACCTGCTGCGTCCGTGGGCAAGGGCAGGAACATCGTGCTGGCGTCGAGCCCCGCGGTGAACGTCAATCCGCTGGGAAGCGTGGTGAGCTGATCGGAGGCCGCGATGGCCAACCAAGCGCCGGTCGTCCCGGGGGCCACAGCCCCTTGGATCGCTGCCAGTTGTCCGACCTTCGCCGGGTTGGGCGCCATGATCAGGTCGGCGGTCCAACCCGGGCTGCTGCGCACTTCAGCCTGCAAGGGCGCGCCCTGGAACACGTCGACCAAGAGGGCGTTCGAGAGCGGGTCCGAAGCCACGTCCTGGACCAAGCGCTCATCGACGGTCGTCACCATGTACGCCGGGCGATCATCGAAGCCCGAAACCGTCAGCCGATAACCGTCGCCGTCTGCACTCGTAGCGCTGAGTGACACGGGCAGCTGCGGCGTGGCGCGAGCGTCAAGGGACACGTCGCTGGCGTTCTCCACGTCGAGCAGCGACAGACCGCCCAAGCCGTCGCTGTGCCACGACGAGAAAGCGCCGGTGGTCCGCTGGGTCAGCGTGGCGTGAGCTACGGTGGCGCTGCGATCGATAAGCGCTGCCACCGTGCTGGGGCGGCGGTCGGCTGTGAGCGGCTCGAAAAAATCGCACAGTCTCGGCACATCAAGAACCGCCCACGAATGGGTTTGAGGTTGAGGCGGAAAACCGCCCACCGTCCCGCTCACCACAACGGTCTCTACCTTGCCACCCAGCCCTTCGAGGGTTCGCTGTCGCACGGGGTTCTGCGCCAAGGACAAGTCCACGGTGTCGGCCACATCCCAAGTGAGAAAGATCGGTGTCGAACCCAGATTGGTCGACATGGACACCTCGGGAAGCAATGTTCCCGGCAAGGCGGGGTAGCTGTTCTTGTCGAAGTGCAGCCCACTGGCCTGCTGATAAAGAAACGGCACCTGGTTCGGATGAGCTCCAAAGTTGAACGCGTTCTTGAGCAGTGTCTTGGTGGCGGCGTTCCCCTCGAAGTAGGTCATGGTCCAGTCGGACACCCCAGAGACCATGGCCAGGCCAGCGATCATCACCCCGTCCGGATCACGGTGGCGCGCGGCGAAGTTCGCGCTGACTCCTGCGCCCATGGAGAAACCCACCATGTAGAGACGGTCCACGTCGATGGCGTGCTGACCGAGCATCCAAGCGATGGCCGCTTCGGTGTTCTGTTGCGAGATCGGCGAACCGAACAGCTGGTCGTCGATGCCCGTGGGTGACAGGTAGGCCCAGCCCCGCAGGTTCGCTTCTTCGTCCAACGTCGACTGGGCTGCCGGTGACTTCGCCGACGAGCCAAACCCGTGGTAGGCGATCAGCAGCGGGATGGGCGCGCCGTTCGGGTCGTAGTCGTGGGGCAACATGTACTGAAACACCTCGCCCTTGGTGGTCCCCGTGCCCCCAGGCCCCTTGGGGATGAAGCCGTCTTGCAACACCGGGTCAGGCACTCCCGCGTATGCCGAGAGGTCTGGCTCCCCGGGCGGACGACGGTCTGCAAAGAACATGTCGTCGAGTGGGCTGCTCGCGGTCACCGCAGGCAGAGGAGCAAAGCCCAGGTCGCCGATCAGTGCGATGCGCTCTAGCCGGGCGAGGTGGTCGACCAGGTCGAGTCGCTCAGCTTGCGCCCTACTTGCGACAGCCAACAACGCCCACGCAGCACAGGCAAACGCACCACGAGCGAGGGGAGAGCGACGAGACATGAAGCGAGAAGCCAGCGCTAGGAGAGAACGGAGAGGCCACAGTCTATCCCGCTCCGGCAGAATTGGCTCGATGCGCGAGAACAGAGCCGAGCAGCCCCGTTGCTGTCCTTGGGCCCCGAGCCCCCCCTTGCAGTCAGTCGCTCAACCCGCAGTCAGTCGCTCAACCCGCAGTCAGTCGCTCAACCCAGGGAGCTCATCCGTGAGCAAGCCAGCCCACAGGAGATTCGCCCGTACGCCCAGGGTTGGGCAATTCGGGTTCCATTTATGGCGCGTACCCGCCTCCAGCTTGCGGGCCGACTCCAGGTAGCTCCGCACGTCTTGGGCCTCGAAGAGCTCGGCAGGAAAGCGTCCGGCGACGGCTTGCTCGGTGAGAGCGTCCC
Organism: Pseudohongiellaceae bacterium; assembly: GCA_047638635.1. GTDB lineage: Bacteria > Planctomycetota > B15-G4 > B15-G4 > B15-G4 > CAZIAK01. The sequence goes on from JBLIMM010000371.1 coordinate 3,375, forward strand.
AATCGGGAGTGGCATCCGCGAACAGCGACGGCGCTTCGTCGAGGAAGCGAGCCATACGCTCAATGGTGCCCACGTAGGTGTACGCGCCGCTTGCGCTGCTCACCTTGCTGTAGGTCCAGTGCACGCCGGTAGCTTCGCGCAGCTCGTCTTCATCATTGTGGGCCTCGCCAATGGCGTGCAGATCTGGGGATGGTAGCGCCTCGAGAATCGACGCTGGCACCCCCAGGCCCCGGCCCAGCTGAAACACCTCGCCCTTGGTCAACATGGCGATGGGATTGGTGTCCACCTCGCCATCGCCACCCTTTTGAAAGAAGCGGATGAAGCGGTCTTCGCATTCGTTGCCCGTGCCGTGGCGCACGCCGCCGCCCGTGAGCCGATTGAAGCCCCGACCGATGGGCGCCCTTAAACAGGAGCGAATCGAGCCGTTCACCGAATGGTCGGAGGCCATGCGCTGAGCGATGTCGTCCATGTGGAAACCAGCCTGCTTGAGGGCCGAGAGCATCTGCCCGTGCATCTCGTCGAAGAGCTGCGAAGCGTCGAATTCGACCAAGGGGACAGGGCCCACTTGGGCCACCTCCCGGGCCCTCGCCGCAAACTCAGGGCCTGAGTGAATGTCGATGTAAACCGCCGTGACCCGCTCCGGGCCCAGGGCGCGGCAGAGCAGCAGCAGCATGACCGCAGAGTCCACTCCCCCGGAGACGTCGAGCTCAGCCCGGGCGAGGCCTGTGGCTCCGTGGTAGCGGGCGATGGCGCCCACCCGGTCGTCAATCAGGCCTTGAACGTCGAGAACCGGCATCGATGTGTCCCTTGAGAAGAGCAGTCGGGGCTGGGGTCAGCGAGCCCGTGAGTTAAACATGACAAGCCTGTCAGCCAATAGATTCAAAACACAGCTGACCATGGTCGAGTTCTTCACTCTAGGAGCATGGCCCGATGACCCCATCGCGAATTTTCAGCCCCGCCAGGCCACTGGTACGTCTACTCCCTGTTCTGCTGCTTCTCGCGACCCTCGGCAGCCGCTCATGGAGCGGCGACGACCAGCCCCAAGGCGCCGCAGCGGCGCCCCCCGCGGCGGCGATCCTTTCATGGAACGAT